>CAZPCV010000073.1:0-1632 GCA_964585245.1 uncultured Gammaproteobacteria bacterium | reverse complement strand
GAGCGCGATGGCCTCCTCCATCATCGGGACGGCTTCGCCGAACCACACGATGTGGGGTCGCAGTTGGGATCCCAGCGCGCAACGGTCCCCGAGCTTCAGGGTCGGGCCGTTCCCCGGAGTGACGAGCCGCGGGTCGGCGGTACTGCGTGCCAGGAGGATCTCGCCGTGGAGGTGCATCACCCGGCTGCTGCCCGCCCGTTCGTGCAGGTCGTCGATGTTCTGGGTCACCACATGCACCTCATGGGCCTGTTGGAGTCGGGCGATCGCGCGGTGGGCGGGGTTGGGTGCGGCGGCCAGGACCTGTGCGCGGCGCTGGTCGTAGAACCGCAGCACGAGCGCCGGGTCGCGGGCCCAGGCCTGTGGGGTGGCCACGTCCTCCACGCGGTGTTCCTCCCACAGCCCGTCGCCATCGCGGAAGGTGCGCAGGCCGCTTTCGGCACTGACGCCTGCTCCGGTGAGCACCACGATGCGTTCGCGGACCATGGAACGAAGGGGAGCGCAAGCTATACACGGGGCTTTCCGCCACCCGCCACCCGCCACTCGCCACTCGCTTCCAGCCTCCAGCCACTCGCCTCCAGCCACCCGCTTCCCGCTTCCAGCCACTCGCTTCCAGCCTCCAGCCTCAAGCCACCCGCTTCCCGCTTCCCGCCGCCCGCCACTCGCTTCCAGCTTCCAGCCACCCGCTTCCCGCTTCCCGCTTCCCGCTTCCAGCCACCCGCCACTCGCTTCCAGCCTCAAGCCACCCGCTTCCCGCTTCCCGCTTCCAGCTTCCAGCCACCCGCTTCCCGCTTCCCGCCGCCCGCCACTCGCTTCCAGCCTCAAGCCACCCGCTTCCCGCTTCCCGCTTCCCGCCACTCGCTTCCAGCCTCCAGCCTCCAGCCACCCGCTTCCAGCCTCCAGCCTCCCGCTTCCCGCCACAAGCCACCGGCTTCCTGCTTGATGCGTGCTGCGTTCGCGTGTGGCCATGGATGGAACGCCGCAAGCTGGGTCGTGGCAGGTCCTGGATCGGAGGAAGCTCCTACATTCGCGCTTCCGCAACCCGCGCTGCATAGAAGGACCGCTACCCCGGAACATGCGAGCAGAACCCATGCCGGGCGATCGATGATCGAGAGCCTGAGCGGAACTCTTTTGGAGAAGGCTCCCGGCCATGCCGTGGTGGAATGCCACGGTGTGGGCTACCGGGTGCTGCTTCCCGTTTCGGCCTACGAACAACTGCCCACGGAAGGCCGGCCCGTGCGTGTGCCGGTGCATTATGCGGTAAGCGTGGATGTGCGCAGTGGCCAGAGCGAGCATCGGCTCTATGGGTTCGTTCATGCCCAGGACCGGGCCCTGTTCCGGCAGCTGATCACGGTGCAGGGGGTCAGCACCACCTTGGGGTTGGCCATCCTGGGGGCACGGCGCACCGAGGACCTGCACGGCGCCATTGTGGCGGGCGATGAGAGCGTCCTGCGCGGCATCAAGGGGATCGGGCCCAAGCTGGCCCAGCGGATCCTGGCCGAACTGGGTCCGCAACTGGCTGGGGCGCCGTACACTCCGGGCCCTGCCACGGGCAATACGCTCCGGGCCGAGGCGTTATCGGCCTTGGTCTCCCTGGGGCTGGACCGGGTGAAGGCCGAACGCGCACTGCAGGGC
>CAZPCV010000072.1:0-1668 GCA_964585245.1 uncultured Gammaproteobacteria bacterium | reverse complement strand
ACCCTTTTTGCGGCCGTCTGGTATAAAAAATGCACTTTTCCGCGTCTCGTACATATGTTGCTGGCTGGTGGCGCTCTGGTAGTAGCACTGGTTGGGCTACGCAACGTTGATCTACTTATTGCCAATCAAAATATTAATCGTTTTATCACGGACAACAAACCCCTGGATCTGGGCTATTTACAAGAACTTTCGATCGATGTCATACCGGCGCTCACGCCTTTAGTGCAGAATTCAACCACGCTGAATAGCCTCTCAATTTTAGACAAAGCTCGTATTTATGATTTATATTCTAAAGCTACCGCTCAATTAGCCAATCGCCATGGTTGGCGCGAGAAAAAAATCAGTGATCAAAAAATCTCGGCATCCCTAACCACTATCGCGTCCACGCCCAATTTTAACTTACTTTTAAATGCCCACAATCAACAAAAGTCCTATAATCAGAAAAGAAACGAGTGGGAATCCAAGCACAAATCGTATCGTTCCTGTGATTCTTTTGCTTCTGCCTTAAAAGTTAATAGGTTAAATTTTGATAACTGCTCATACGCCGAAGCAGGGGGATTAATTTATACTTTGGAATATAATCACCCGGCGGAAACGGATAAGAACACCTGGCGGGCGCATTTATCAGTCTTTCCTAGCACTACCACTACGGTCTCTACACAAACCCAGCCGCTGTTTGAACACTGGTTTAATGATGATAAAGCAGCTTACGAAACCAATATAAATTACTCCTACCGATTTACGCTACTTGACGATGGCTCGGTACTCGAAACAGATGAAAGCAATCTTAAACTTTTCCGCTATTATATATCTGGTGCTAATCCTTACTCATTACAAAAAACTGAATTATAATTGTATGTTTTCCTCGGTAGAATTACGACAAAAGTATCTTGATTTTTTTAAGAGCAAAAATCACAGCGTAATCCCGTCGGCTTCGGTTATTCCGGATAACGATCCGACTGTGCTTTTCACCACTGCTGGCATGCACCCCTTGGTGCCATACCTCATGGGACAAACCCATCCAGCTGGAAAGCGTTTGGTAAACGCCCAAAAATGTATTCGTACCCAAGATATCGATGAGGTAGGGGACAACCGCCATGATACTTTTTTTGAAATGCTCGGCAATTGGTCGCTCGGAGATTATTTTAAAAAAGAAGCCATCGAATGGAGTTTTGAGTTTTTGACTTCCAAAGAATGGCTAGGCATTGATAAACGCAAATTGGCCGTTTCCGTTTTTGCTGGTGAAACAGAAAATGGTATTCCACGCGACGATGAAGCGGCCGGTATCTGGCGAACACTTGGGATACCTGATCACAAAATCGCCTTCTTGCCGCGCAAGAACAATTGGTGGGGCCCCGCCGGAAAAACTGGCCCCTGCGGTCCGGATACGGAAATGTTTTATTGGATGGGATCAAGTGAATTTCCACCAGAAAATAGTCATCCTGGAAATGATGAAGATAATTGGCTGGAAATTTGGAATGACGTTTTCATGCAATACAAAAAAACTGACGAAGGAAGTTACGAACCGTTGGTGCAAAAAAATGTTGATACGGGAATGGGGCTGGAGCGTACGCTGATGGTACTCAATAATAATATCGATGTTTTTCAAATCGATACTTTTTGGCCGCTGATCCAAAAAATCCAAAAAATTTCCGGCCGGGAATATAT
>CAZPCV010000071.1:0-1723 GCA_964585245.1 uncultured Gammaproteobacteria bacterium | reverse complement strand
GTCAGTCTGATCAATCCACAGGGTGAAGCCTTCAATCCTGAGCATCATCAAGCTATTGCAATGTAGGACGCGCCGGGTGCCGCACCGAATTCGGTTATTGACGTGATGCAAAAAGGTTACAGCTTGAACGGCCGTTTGTTGCGCCCTGCCATGGTCGCAGTGGCAAAAGCGGCAACTTGAAAATCGCAGCAGTGCACTTATATACGGTTCATCTGCATTGAAAGCCGCGTAGCGGCAACAGAGGAGACAACACAATGGGTAAAATTATCGGTATAGACCTCGGCACCACCAACTCCTGTGTGGCGGTACTGGAAGGCGATAAAGTAAAAGTGATTGAAAACGCCGAAGGCGATCGCACCACGCCTTCGATCGTCGCATTCACTGACGACAGCGAAGTATTGGTGGGGCAGAGTGCCAAGCGTCAGGCAGTGACCAATCCTGCGAACACGCTGTTTGCCGTGAAGCGTTTGATCGGTCGTCGTTTTAAGGATGACGTAGTACAAAAAGATATCAGCATGGTGCCGTACAAAATTATTGCTGCTGATAATGGCGACGCTTGGGTAGAAGCCAAAGGCGATAAAAAAGCGCCGCCGCAAATTTCTGCGGAAGTGTTGAAGAAGATGAAGAAAACCGCAGAAGATTATCTCGGTGAGGCAGTCACTGAAGCGGTTATCACGGTGCCAGCGTATTTCAATGACTCACAGCGTCAGGCCACGAAAGATGCTGGCCGCATTGCTGGTTTGGAAGTGAAGCGTATTATCAACGAGCCCACTGCCGCTGCGCTGGCTTTCGGGATGGATAAGAAAGAAGGTGATCGCAAAATCGCGGTGTACGATTTGGGTGGCGGTACGTTTGATATCTCTATCATTGAAATTGCTGAAGTCGATGGTGAACATCAATTTGAAGTATTGGCGACTAATGGCGACACCTTCCTCGGTGGTGAAGATTTCGATTTGACGTTGATTGACTACTTGGCGGAAGAGTTCAAGAAATCCAATGGCATCAATTTGAAAGGTGACCCTTTGGCGATGCAGCGTCTGAAAGAAGCTGCAGAAAAAGCCAAAATTGAGTTGTCTTCTGCGCAACAGACCGAAGTGAATCTGCCGTATATCACCGCCGATGCAACTGGCCCCAAACACTTGGTGGTGAAATTGTCGCGCGCTAAATTGGAAGCCTTGGTTGAAGGTTTGGTGGATCGCTCCATGGAGCCGGTGAAAATTGCACTCAAAGATGCCGGGTTGAAGGCGTCAGATATCGAAGATGTGATTCTGGTGGGCGGTCAAACGCGTATGCCTATGGTGCAGGCAAAAGTGGCTGCATTTTTTGGCAAAGAACCGCGTAAAGATGTCAACCCTGATGAAGCGGTGGCCATGGGTGCGGCGATTCAAGGTGCAGTATTGTCTGGCGATGTGAAGGATGTGTTGCTGCTCGACGTAACGCCGCTGACTTTGGGTATTGAAACCATGGGTGGTGTGGCAACACCGTTGATTGAAAAAAATACCACGATTCCCACCAAGAAATCGCAGGTGTTTTCAACGGCAGACGACAACCAGACAGCGGTGACTATTCACGTGGTTCAGGGTGAGCGCAAACAGGCATCACAAAATAAATCGCTGGGTCGTTTTGATTTGGCAGATATTCCACCAGCACCGCGCGGCATGCCACAAATTGAAGTGACCTTTGATATCGATGCTAACGGTATTCTGAATGTTAGCGCCAAAGA
>CAZPCV010000070.1:0-1811 GCA_964585245.1 uncultured Gammaproteobacteria bacterium | reverse complement strand
TGAACCGTACCCCGTATACTAGACACAATCCTTACCTCCGGTAAGCTATCAAGCATATGGGCAGATACATCAATCAGGCGGCCAAGGATGAAATCCTTGCCGCCATCAAAAACGGGTTAAGCGTGGCCGACGCTTCGGCTAAATACGGGGCGAGTAGCAAAGCCATCTACGTGTGGCTCAAAAAGCAGGCCGACAACACCGGCACCAGTTCACTAGAAGTGGCCCGCCTCCGTCGGGAGAACCAGGAACTCAAAGAGATTATCGGCATGTTTGCGCTCGACAAGAAGCGAGCGGAAAAAAATACGAAGGGCGCGTGAGTGTATGACCACGCTTACGACGACCAAGCTGGCGCTGGCTCAGAAACTCGGCATCGCCCGCTCGAGCCTGTACTACCGCCCGAAGAAACCATTCTCCGATGAAGAAACAAAACGAAAGATTAGCGCGGTCATGGCCGAGCACCCGGCCTACGGCCACCGGCGGGTGGCCCTGGCGCTCGGCCTGAACCACAAGAAAACGAATCGGATCATGCGGAAGTTCGGCCTTAAACCAAAACTACGCCGGGGCTGGCGTCCCGTAAAGCCGGAAGACCTGGGTAAGCCGGAAACACGCATCGAAAACGTTCTGAAGGTCATCTGCCCCATTCGTCCGAGCGTGGTCTGGGCCGGGGACTTCACCTACCTGTGGTTCATTGACCGGTTCTGGTACGTGGCCACGGTGATTGACATTCATACCCGCGAAATTGTTGGGTGGCACATTGCCAACCACCATACGACGGCGCTCATCATGGACGCGTTCAATGACGCGGTGCGTCGAGTACGCACGGCACCGCAGTACTTTCACTCTGACCAAGGCAGCGAGTACGTGTCTGGCGCGTACGAATCGCTCCTGGCCGGGAGCGGCACGGCCCCGAGCCACAGCCGCAAAAGCAGTCCGTGGCAAAATGGCTTTCAGGAATCATTTTACAATAATTTTAAACTGGAACTCGGGAATACCAATCGTTTCAGCCATGTCGGCGAACTGATCGAGGCCATCCATCGCCAGATCGCTTACTACAACACCAAGCGGATTCACACCGCGCTCAAGCTGCCGCCGATCATATTTAAAGAAAAACAACTACAAAAATACGCCGCTGTCGCGGCGCACTAACCAACTAATATATTTTTATTCATTGGAGGTAACAAGTGTGTCTAAAATTTGGGGTACTTGCCAAATCTAGAGGGTTTGAGTCTGTTAGTTTCGAGGGTGTGGGATCAATGGAAGATCCTATTAAGGTTAAAATAGATGTCTCAATCTCGGAGCTTCTGCAGCTAACTTGGCAGGCAATTTTAAATTTTTATGGGTATAAAGGATTGCTGGAGTTAGCAACTTATGAAAAAAATAAATAAACTGTATAAAAAGATAAAAAGTGATAAGCTGTCAGCTTGTTGATGTTATTTAAGTGGTAGTTGGCTGATAAAAGCAACAACGAGATGGTTGGTTTCATGTATATTTGGGCGTCTAATGGTTTTGTGTTGCAGGACTAAGTAGCTTCTATGTCATCTGGCGTCTGCCGAGTCTCGACCCGAGTCCCTCAAATTAGCCCCTCGACAATCGGCCTAGAAACCCTTACACTGATTGAAACGGTGGGGTACTTAGCCCCAACACACCGCACTAAATAACATGTTAAAATATTAACAGTATTGAAGAAGTAAAAAGCTACGTCTATGACTCAAAAAAAGCCAATATTAGAAGTGCCACATGCGCTCACCACATATTTGAAAAAAGCAATCGCTGAAAATCCCTCAGTACATGCTCAGTGTGATGAAATCTAA
>CAZPCV010000069.1:0-1840 GCA_964585245.1 uncultured Gammaproteobacteria bacterium | reverse complement strand
GTGCGAGTAGTGGCCTCTGTCCAGTAGGCGGATTTTCTACCCAAAAAACCGTGGATATCAATCACGGTCACCGCCCCCAACCCTATTACAAATCCCGCGAGTAGTATAAACAAGCCGATAAAATCAACCATCATAAAAAATTATTTCCAATTCAAATAGGTTACGGTTAACTGCAGGACAGTAGCAAACGACACCCACAACACATAGGGAATATTCGCGACTGCGACCCATTTGATATGAGGATAAATAATAATAAGCGCCCACACGAGCGTGGCCAGTACACAGAATATATCTATCGATGCTAAGACATTATTTTTCAAACCAAACTGGAGCGGTGTGAAAATAAAATTGAATACCAAATTCAACGCGAAAGGCAGCGCCACCAGTGCCGGCAGCTGCTTCGTAAACACTTTATAAAACACCGTACCAAACGTGATCGCGATAATAGTATAAAGCACCGTCCACACCGGCCCAAACAACCAGCCGGGCGGGGCCCAGGACGGCTTGATAAATTCGGCGTATTGTGTAACTTCATTCATAAAATTATCTCAAAAAAATTAACATGCTACTACTGCCTTTCGCCCTCAATTCTTCTTCTGTACATATCCGGCCGATAAAATAGTATCAAAAGCGACGGCCGGAGTTTTATGTTGAGAAACTACTTCATGCACCAAAACCAGCAAAGGTACTTTCAGATGATATCGTTTGGCCAACGCCATCGCCCCTTCACTAGCCGGAACACCTTCCACCACTTGGCCGACCGCAGTCGCGGCCTCAGCTATCCCCAGCCCTTGCCCCAAAAACTCCCCAAAACGACGATTGCGACTTATCGGCGATAATCCGGTGGCGACCAAGTCTCCTAGCCCAGCAAGCGTATAGGGCGTTTGTGATTTGCCCCCGCTTTTTTTCACCAACAACGACATTTCTTCGAGCACTCGCACGACCAAAAAAGCCTTGGTATTAAGTGATAATCCTAGGCCGTCCGCCATTCCCAGCAAAATAGCATACACGTTCTTTAGCGAGCCGGATAACTTGGTACCTACCACATCAGTGGTAGGTAAAAAATGTAAATGAGCGGTACTAAGAGCCGCCTGAGCAATCGCAACATCACGCCTATTTTTGGCGGCAATGGCCATAGTAGTAAAGCCTCCTGTAGCAATATCGAGGGCAACCGCCGGACCAGAAACAATTACCCGCCTATCCCACCATTTTTTGGCCGCCGGGGTGAGTGTTGATTTTTTATCAAATAGCCCTGTAAATCCTTTGCTTACATCCACCAGCACGGCTTTAGCGGGCAAAAATGGCACACATGCTTCGAGCTGGCGTTCGATACTATGGCTAGGCACGGCTAATATCACTACGTGCGCCGTCTGCAGAGCGGTTTTCAAATCTGGCTCGGCTACTACCGATGTAGGCAGCATGATGCCTGGCAAATACTTTCTGTTTTCGTGGTAGGCGTTAATTTGCTGCAGCGGCTCCGGATCGCCGGCGTAATTCCATATAGTCACACTGTGACCGTGTTGGCTAAGGGCTTTGGCCAAAGCCGTACCCATGTTCCCCGCTCCGATAATGGTGATGGTGGTTTTCATAAAAATATATAGTTAGTATAGTCTCTTTTTTAGAAACGAACAATATAAAAAATATCGAACAATAAATACAAATCAAATATAAAAAAACTAAAATTAGTGTTTCTACCCATTTTGGCTTAACTTAGTCATTCCAGCCTAACTATACCAATACATTCTTAAATAAAAACACCACTTTTTGATAGTGGTGTACCGAATTGTAGAGTATTTTAAAGGAAATCCGGACTCGGTGTAAGCCGCCCCGCTGGCGGCCC
>CAZPCV010000068.1:1669-1905 GCA_964585245.1 uncultured Gammaproteobacteria bacterium | reverse complement strand
GTTTGATTTCCTACGATAATTTGGAACATGCGACTATCTTACTACGCCTTCTGCAGCTTCGGCGAGAGCGAGGAGCTTTTGGTCATCAAAGCGTTTTCCGATCAATTGCAAGCCAACAGGTAAGCCTGGAGTTTTGCATGGCAAGGAAATCGCAGGCAGACCAGCGACGTTGACGCCGACCGTGAAGACATCTTCCAAGTACATGGCGAGTGGATCGTTGGTTTTTTCGCCGAGTT
>CAZPCV010000068.1:865-1659 GCA_964585245.1 uncultured Gammaproteobacteria bacterium | reverse complement strand
GGAAGGAGCTGTTGGAGTGACGAGGGCATCGACGGATTCAAAGGCTTTGTTGTAAGCGCGACGGATTAGGGTTTGGACTTTGCGTGCTTGGCGATAGTAGGCGTCGTAATAGCCTTTGGACAACGCATAAGTTCCGAGCAAGATGCGGCGCTTTACTTCCGTGCCGAGGCTTTGGGAACGGGAGAGCATGTAGGTATCGAGCAAATTGGTGACATCGGCGCGTTTGCCGTAGCGGATGCCGTCAAAACGGGACAAGTTAGCGGAGACTTCGCAAGGCATCAAGATATAGTAGACGGCGAGGGCGGCGTCGGCATAAGGAAGATCGACATCGACAATTTCTGCACCTTGTTCGCGCATGGCTTCGACGGCGTGGCTGGTGGCGGCGCGGACTTCGGCCGTCATCCCCTCTCCCCAGGCAATGCGAGGCATGCCGATGCGTTTGCCTTTGAGTGACACAGCTGGTTTTTCATCAGGCATGTGTTCCGTAGTTTGGTCGAGGGTATCGGCGCCTTGCATAACTTCGTAGAGCGCACGGGCGTCGGCGACAGTGTTGGTCATGGGACCCACTTGGTCGAGAGAAGAGGCCATGGCGATCAACCCAGAGCGAGAGATACGGCCATAGCTTGGCTTGAACCCGACGATGCCACAAAACGCAGCAGGTTGGCGAATAGAACCACCAGTATCTGAGCCGAGACTCACCACAGCACAGTCTCCTATGACAGCCGCTGCTGAGCCACCAGACGAGCCCCCTGGAACGCGTGTCGGATCGAGCGGGTGTTTTGTCACACCATATG
>CAZPCV010000068.1:0-855 GCA_964585245.1 uncultured Gammaproteobacteria bacterium | reverse complement strand
GGTTGGCGGATGGAACCACCTGTGTCGGAGCCGATGGCGGCGATACACAAATCACCAGCGACGGCAGCGGCGCTTCCTCCAGAAGATCCGCCTGGGACGCGTTCAAGGTCGACAGGATTTTTGGTTGGGCCGTAGGCGGAGTTTTCGCAGGAAGAACCCATGGCGAATTCATCCATGTTGGCTTTACCGAGAATCACGGCGCCTGCTTCTTTGAGCTTGGTGACAACAGTCGCATCGTAAGGCGCGAGGTAATCCGTGAGGATCGCGGAACCGGCCGTGGTACGCGTGCCTTGCATCGCGAGGTTGTCTTTCAACGCTAAAGGAATGCCATCGAGGTCGCCGCGGGCATGGCCTTTTTCACGGCGGGCGTCGGACGCAATGGCAGCGGCTTTGGCTTCTTCGGCGAGGACGGTGATGTAGGCGTTGAGGGTTGGATTTTGTGCTTCAATCGCGGCAAGATAATCAGCAGTGAGGGCGAGCGAGGTGGTTTTACCGGTGCGGAGCGCTTCGCTGGTTTCGAGGATGGTTTTCATAGCTTAGCCTTTAGGGTTTTCAAACACGGCTGGGACGCTTAAGGCATCGCCAACATGGGTTGGGAAATTTTTGATGATGGCATCGTGGACGCGTTGATCTTCCAACGATCGAGGTTCATCAAGACGGAGCATATGTTGCTCACCGACGGTCTCTACTTCTGGAACGCCGGTCGTATCAATCTGCGCGAGACGATCGACATAATTAAGGATGCCGTCGAGGGTTTGGGCATGCTGAAGGATTTCGTCTTCACGGAAATGCACACGGGCCAATAAAGCCATTTTTTTGACGTCTTCTATGGAAAGCGACATATACGCAGGAGCT
>CAZPCV010000067.1:0-2029 GCA_964585245.1 uncultured Gammaproteobacteria bacterium | reverse complement strand
TGGTACTTGGCTTTGCGACAGGGGCAAAAACCAACTCGTTTCTTTAATTAGCTCTAATTTTGAATTAAAAAATCGCCCGGTTGGAAGCGATTTTTTAGTGCAGACTCTTTAATTTATTCTACTGTTACGCCCATCTGTTTGGCGGTACCTTCCACCATGCGCATAGCGGATTCGACGGTGTGGCAATTGAGATCAGGCATTTTCTTTTCGGCGATTTGTTTGACTTGGGCTTTGGTGATTTTACCGACTTTTTCCTGGAGTGGTTTACCAGAACCCTTTTTGATACCGGCGGCTTTTTTGATCATTTCCGCTACCGGCGGGGTCTTCATGATAAAGCTGAAGCTGCGATCCGCGTACACCGAGATGATTACCGGCACGACTTCACCTTTTTTGTCCTGGGTTTTGTCGTTGAATTCTTTACAGAAACCGGCGATGTTCACGCCGTGCTGACCAAGGGCCGGACCAATAGGAGGCGCTGGGTTGGCGGCGCCACCAACGATTTGGAGTTTGATGAGCGCTAATACTTTTTTAGCCATAGTTGAAATTAAAAATTTTAGATTATAGGGATTGAGAAGCCTCTACTAGAAGCGTAGAGCAATCCGACAGGCTTCAAGAAGCCGGGACGACCTAAGAAAGTATTCTTGGATCGTCACAGAGTTCGAAGGGTTTTTGAAACTAATTTTCTGTTTTACTAATTTCGTATATTAGTGCCTTTCCATGAAAGTGCTTGCTATATTCGGAAGTTGATGTTTGGGTTATTTTACCGTCGTCTTTTAAATCTTTAAAAATTTCTGCCAAGCCCCCTCCTCCCCCTACATCTCCAACAACCGTACCTTTTCTATCAACTAGAACAATAAAAGAATTTTCATCAGGACCAGTGAATTCTTCTTGAACAATAAAACAACCGCCCTCTGTAAGAACTTCTAAAACTATTTCTTTTGTAATTTTTTCTTTTATTTCTTGTCGAGGAGTTTCTGGGTTTCTCATAAATATAAAAAAATTATGTTTTTTTGACTTGCAGCGCATCGAGCTCGACCGGGGTTTCACGGCCAAACATCGAGACCATCACTTTGATGCGACCGCGCTCGTGATCGACGTTCGCGACTTTACCTTCGAAGTTTTTGAATGGGCCATCGGAAATACGTACCACGGCCCCAATTTCGACATCAATTTTTTGCGACGCTTCGGTGGTGTTTACGCGTTTCAACAGACTATCAACTTCTTTTTGGTCGATGGGGGTAGGGGTGGTACCAGAACCGATAAAACCAGTAACATTAGGGGTATTGCGTACCACATACCACGAATCATCGGTTACGATCATTTCTACCAGCACGTAGCCAGGGAAGATTTTTTCTTCTATGTTCACGCGTTTGCCGTTTTTGATTTTAATCTTTTTTTCTTTCGGCACGAGGACGTTAAAAATTTTGTCTTGCATGTCGAATGATTCTACGCGTTGCAAGAGGTTGCTTTTGACGTTTTCTTCATATCCGCTATAGGTGTGGAGCACATACCAGCGGCGACCGAGATTTAGTGTTTGTTTGGCCATATGTAAGTAAAAAATTTATGAAGAAGAGTCAAAATTAACGATTGATGAGGGCGGTGATACCGAGGTTAAAGACGTAATCAAGGATGGCAAAAAATATAGCTAGTCCTAGGCTCATAGCGATTACCAACAGGCTGTAATTGATGGTTTGCTGTTTGGTCGGCCAGGTAACTTTTTTCATTTCGGCGTACGAACCGATAAGATAATTTTTGATAGAATCGATGAAGGTCATAAAAAGGTTTTTTAAAACAGCCTGGGGGCTGTTATTTACAGGAGTATAGTACCTGATTAGAGCTTATTTGTCAATAACCTATTAATCCACATAGACTTGGCTGTCAGTTTTGACCCGTATGGAGTAGTTATTCCATCTTCATGAACCAAAATTGGTAATCTTCGTCAGTTGGGTTGGCCGCGGCAATTGTGTTTTCACCGAAAATAAGGCGGGCAGCTCGTTGGACAAGGTCAAGAATTATTACTGAAGAAAGG
>CAZPCV010000066.1:0-2046 GCA_964585245.1 uncultured Gammaproteobacteria bacterium | reverse complement strand
GTGGGTATTACAGGACTCGAACCTGTGACCTTTGCGATGTGAACGCAACGCTCTAACCAACTGAGCTAAACACCCGACTAGGCGTTTCAGAATTATTATACAACCCACTCCTATTGAGCAAAGCCTTCCTTGTCAGCTGCTTCTATTCTCAGCATATCATAGAAAGCCAGGTCCAATCAAGCGCTGACTAAACGATTGAAAACCGCTTAACTCTGTGATATACTCTTATAATCTATGCCTGAACTGCGATTTTCAAACATTCCAACCCAGGACCCATCATTAGAGACGGATACACCTCAAAAACCCCTCAAAAAATGGCGGAGTGTTTTGGCAATAACTTTTATTGTGTTCTTGGCGCTAAGCATAGCCCATTACGCATCTTCGAGCCCGGCCAAAACTACCGGCAAAAGACTGACGCCGCTAAAGCCATGGTCACTGGCCAGCGTTAAAAATCTGATTTTCCCAGACAAAAACATCATGATTGGACAAGAAAATGACCGAATCAACATTTTACTCCTCGGCATCGGCGGCTCAGGCCATGACGGGCCATATTTGAGTGATACTAATATTATTGTCAGCATCAAACCCAGCACCAAACAAGTAGCTATGATTTCGATTCCACGAGATCTGGCCGTGAAAGTTCCAAATTTCGGGTATCGAAAAATCAACAGTGTCGACGCGATTGGCGAGAACCTGCAAGCCGGCGGAGGCGCGGAATATGCTCGTATTTTCTTTGGGGAAACCTTCGGCATCGATATCCCCTATTATATCAGGGTTGATTTCAAAGCTTTTACCGAGCTGATCGACCAGGTAGGGGGTGTGACCGTAGACGTACCCAAAACATTCACTGATTCTCTCTACCCGGGACCCAATGATTCGTATCAAACGGTCAATTTTGCTGCTGGCTCACAGACACTCAATGGCGAACGCGCACTGATCTATGCCCGTTCGCGCCATGGCAACAACGGCGAAGGTTCGGATTTTGCCCGGGCCAAACGTCAACAACAGGTATTGCTTGCACTAAAAGAAAAAATGCTGTCTTTGGGGACCTACATCAATCCGCTTCGTATCCAAGGAATCTTTGACTCAGTCGCCAACAATGTTATAACTAATTTGAATTTTGATCAGCTGGTTTATCTGGCCGGTCTTGCCAAGGATATTGATCAGTCCGAAGTAAAAAATCTGGTTTTGGATAATCGTCCGAATGGGTTTTTGGTAGACGGGGAAAGTTTCATGCTCTACCCCAAAGGGGGTAATTTCTTAACTATTAATGCCGCTATCGCTGATATTTTCACTGCCACCACTACCCCAGACCTAGTGACTTTCCCTGCCGTCTCGGCCGCCCCTGCAAATTCATTAGCCGCAGCCAAATTGGAAGTACAAAACGGTACCTGGCAAGCAGGCCTTGCCGCCCGTATGAAAAAAAACCTAGAAGAAAAAGGCTTTAATGTCCCGAAAGTAGGAAATAGTGTGGTACGCCCGATTGCTAGCACCGCCCTTTATATAGTCAATCCTGCAGTTAACAAAGATATTATTACCAATCTGGAACGTGAATTAAGTATCAAATCCAGTCCGTGGCAGGCAAACTCTGGTACCACCAACAGCCTTACACCTGATTCGAGCACAGATATTTTAATTATTATCGGCAGTAATTACTTTAATCAATAATCCTCACTATGAGCACGCTTGCTACTATCGTTGACCAACGCCTCCCCACCGTCGCCCTCGTAGGCCGGGTTAATGTGGGAAAATCCACTCTGTTCAACAAAATCCTAGACCGTAATTTAGCGATCGTTTCCAACCAGCCGGGCACCACTCGTACGCGCAATATCGCGACCGCCACTTGGCGCGGCAAACAGTTTCGTATTATCGATACCGGCGGTCTTACTTTTACCGACGAAGTTCCGCTCGAAGATGATATTATCAAACAAACCGAAATTGCGTTGACCGAGGCGGATGTAATCGTACTCGTGACCGATATTCAGAACGGAATTTTGCCGCAGGAATACGAATTAGCCAAACGCTTGCGCACTGACAAAAACAAGA
>CAZPCV010000065.1:0-2076 GCA_964585245.1 uncultured Gammaproteobacteria bacterium | reverse complement strand
TCAATAAGAACCCAACTGCTTCAATATATTCAGTTAAGTGCGTGAAATCTTCGCCCCAAAATCTTTCGCCTATGTAAATCGCGTGTTTTCCCACTTTTTTTGCTTTCATTTTTTCTCCTTCTTATAAATTGCAGGTTGGGCAAAGCTGCCATTGTGAATTCAATTGCCAGCCCTTGTTGATCAAACCTTGCCGACTTCCTGTTTCCTGATCGCCGCAAATATCACAAAACCCGGTCGTTTTTTGCTCTACGGTTGTAATAGTAAAAAGCTGATTATCAACCTTCATAACTTCGATAGTTTTGGTTGTTGTTTCTTGGATCATTTAATTACCTCTTGAATATTTATTACCCTTACTAAATATTATATTAACACCCCTACTAAATTATGGCAAGCTAATTTATTACCCTTACTAAATTACATTTTATGAAAAGAAATAAATTGCCAACCCTGCTAATTTTTGTTAAAATTTATCAGGTCTGCTAAATTATATTTATGGCAGACGAGGAGAAAGTTAAAATGATGACAGTGAAAGAGGTTTCTCAGAAAACGGGTTTCCCGATTTCGACAATAAATTTGTATTGTCGAAATGGACGATTTCCTAATGCTCGAAAAGAAACTACCCAGTTCGGGGATTTTTGGTTGATCCCTGAAACGGACTTGGAAGGTGTTAAAAAAAGAGAGAGAGGAAGACCTAAGGTAAAAAACACCTAAATATTTTTTTGTCTGAGTGTTACTCAAACGAGTAATTTTTACTCTATTTGCTTTATTCACTTACTTATTTAAGTAAGTCTTTATTTTTTATTTATGTTCAAAATTTTACCTATTAACAAAATTGTCGTAGCAAACCGCAGGCGTGAAGATTTCGGCAATATTGAAAGATTGTCTGAATCAATTTCAAAATACGGTCTTTTTCATCCGCCGGTGGTTGACAGCGACAACAATTTAATAGCAGGTGAAAGACGTTTGAGAGCTTGCAAATTACTTGGCTTTGTTGAAATCCCTGTCCGATTTTACTCGGAACTATCAGACAAAGAGCGTGACGAAATCGAGCTTGAAGAGAATCTACAACGTAAAGATTTAAACGCCTACGAGCAGTCAAAAACTTACGCTAAACTGGCTGAAACTACCAAACAGATCCTGCAAAATCAGGAATCTATTATTGAGCCTTACGATTACGGTGCGGATGCAGAAGAAGATTTAGGACTTAAATCGGACATCGTGTCCCAAAAAAGTCCCGACTACACCTTCGGCAGACCTGTCGGAACTACAAAACCGGACAATCTAAAAGCTGTTGCCCAAAGACTTGGAATTTCTGAAAAGACGATCATAAGAGCCAAACAACATGTTGAGGCTGTCGATAAATACCCGGAAATCGTCCACGTTCCAACCCAAAAGGACGCAATAGCCGTTGCAAAAATTCTGGATTCAGTGGATGAGAAGAAGCAGACCGAAATTCGGGAAGACCTCGCTAAAGGAAAAGTAGGCGAGGTTACTAAACTGTTCAACGCGCCGGAGCCGGAACAGCAATTAACAAAAAGCAAGGATCCGGCTGCAAATTGGGGGAACACGATCTATAAGATCATGCGAACCTTGAACTCTATCAAACTCCATGGCGGGATCAAAAGGCTGTGGAGAAACTGGAGTAAACAGGATCGTCTTTATTACTTACGCAACGTCAAAGAGTTAGCTGAAAGACTAAACAATCTCAAAGTTGAAATGGAGGAAGAGTTGAAAAATGAGCAATGAAGTAGAAAAAACGCCTAAGCAGCGATTACTTGAAATCTTGACGGTTAATCAATTTATGAATGTCGATCAAATGACTGACATTCTGATCGCCAATGGCTTTTGGGACGGAAAAGATATTTCTAATATCATTAGAACGGCTCAAAAAGCGGAAGTGCGAAAATGGGTCAAAACGCTTAAGAATGAGGACGGGCGACCGGCTTTTGCGAATATTGAAATAGAAAACGAAGAAGGCGAAACTATTCACGTTTATATGCAGCCGTGTTTATTTGATGTTGATCAGTATAAGCAAGTAATTAGCTATCATCGCGAAAAAGCGAAATATCATTTTAA
>CAZPCV010000064.1:0-2913 GCA_964585245.1 uncultured Gammaproteobacteria bacterium | reverse complement strand
CCATACACTTCGCCCGGCCCCCGCAGCTCCAAATCTTTTTCTGCTAATTTGAACCCGTTATCAGTAGCCGCAAAAAAAGCCAGTCGTTGGGTAATTTTGGTACTCGGCACTTCCGTAAACAACAAGCAATACGACTGATAGCTGCTGCGCCCGACGCGGCCGCGAAACTGGTGCAGTTGAGCTAGCCCGAAATTTTCCGCTCCTTCAATCATCATCACGCTGGCATTCGGGATATCTACCCCCACTTCTACCACTGATGTCGATACCAAAATGTCGATTTTTTTATTCTTGAAATCCATCATGGTTGTTTCTTTCTCGACTGATTTTAATTTACCATGAATATAGCCCACCTGTAGATCAGGGAATACGCGTTTCGATAATTTTTCATACTCATCCAAGACCGACTTTTTTTCTACAACCGGCGAGACGCTCCGAACGGCCACCGGGGCAGATTCATCACTATGGGGCTCTATCGCCGGACAAATCACAAACACTTGACGGCCGGCCTTTACTTCGGAGCGAATAAAATCATACGCGGCCGATCGTTTGGCAGGCTCGACCAACCGAGTCATTATTTTTTTTCGGCCCGGCGGCAATTCCGGAATGACAGAAATATCCAGATCACCATAGAGCAACAAAGCCAGGGAACGCGGAATCGGCGTAGCCGTCATACTCAAAAAATGTACCGTTTCGCCTTTTGTTTTTATCAGCTGGCGCTGGGCCACGCCAAAGCGATGCTGTTCATCTACCACTACCAACCCCAGCCGTTTGAAATCAACCCCTTCCGACAGCAGGGCTTGCGTGCCCACCACCATCTGAATTGTGCCTGCAGCAATCCGTTCTTTTAGTTCTTTTTTTTGTGCGGCTTTACTGGAAGTGGTTGGCGTCTCGCCGGATACGATCTGCATTGAACTGGTAAGCAGCGCCACGTTATCGGCAGTGCCCAATAATTTACAGATAGATTGATAATGCTGGAGGGCCAAAATTTCGGTAGGAGCCATCAAAACCGCCTGCCAGTCGTTACATACCGCATTATACATGGCTAACACCGCCACCACCGTCTTGCCCGATCCTACGTCTCCGGACAAAAGACGATTCATCGGTTGAGATTTACCGGTATCTTGCAGAATTTCCCACGCTGACTTTTTTTGCGCCGGAGTGAGGGTAAATGGCAGCGTCTGCACCAACTGTTTAATGGCTGATTCTTGAAAAACAAGCTGTGGGGCTCTACGCTCACCTTGTTCGATTCGGGCGCACTCGGCTTGTAATTGCAGTAAGAATAGTTCATCAAATTTTAAACGACGCGTACTAGCATCTAATTCAGCCTGAGTATTAGGAAAATGAATGCCGCGTAATGCCGCCGGCAGTGGTAGCAACTTTTCACTTTCACGCACCGGGGCTGGTAACCAATCAGGCACGCCGCTCGTAAGCGGCAATACCGCCTGGATCAATATTCGTAGTTGTTTTTGAGTTAAACGCTCTGTCAGCGGGTATACCGGCACCAAACGCGCGGTGTTTGTAGTAGTTACTCCCACGCGAAATTTTTCATAGGCAGGGCTGATTATCGTCAGGCCAAGCATGTCCCTTTTTACCGTACCTGATAAAAACAATTCTTCACCGACTTCTAAATTCTTGGTTAAAAACGGCTGATTGAACCACACCACCCGGAGTGTGCCCGTGATATCAGAGACGAGCGCTTCGGTAACGGCAGCCCTCCGCCGGAAACTGCGCTTCGTACCAATCAGATCCAGCCGGGCTTTTATGGTAACTGACGAACCTTCTTTTAAATCCGCAATGGGCACGATTGAGCTATAATCTTCATAGCGAAAAGGAAAATACCACAACAAATCCTGGGCTTTGGTTAGACCAATTTTTTTTAGTAGTGCAGCCGTTTTTTTACCGACGCGCGAAAGCGCACTAATGGGTGTAGAGAAATCCATAACATCATTAGTATATACTAATAGCATGTTTTTAAGCGAGCGTTACACCCATGAGAAGTGAGTACGACACGCTGGACGGATTAATACTTGCTCCATGTGCCAATTTTGAACAACCTGATAAACCAAACTGAATGTATGCTATTTTATCCTACTTATCCACCATTCTAATTCATTCTTTCTTCATCTTAAATATGGTATACTAAAAAACATTAACCTCGTATTCAGATGAAGGTATGCTACCTCCCCAGTGGAGTAACGCCCTAGACAAAATACATAGGTATTTTACTCGTTCTCAAAGACTTCTTGTCGGCAGTCTGTTTTTGTTATGTATAGTAATTGGTACAGGGCTCTCTACTCTAGGCGTTTTGCACGCCCTCGCCGCCCCTCCCTCTCTCATCACCTACGAAGGCAGAGTAATGACTCCAGATGGTACCGCCGTGACAACTACGGTGGCGATGAAATTAGTGCTCTACGATGATCCCACCGCCGGGACCAAGCTGTATACGGCAGCCGGAACCCTAGCTTCTCCAACCACAATTACCGTAAGCCCTACCAGTAGCGGAGCTTTTAGCATCGAATTGGGAGGTAGTGCTACCAACAGTCTTGATCCGCAAATCTTTAAGAACAATAGTTCCGTATATTTAGAGGTCTCCATTAACGGGGAGACTTTGTCTCCCCGTAAACAAGTGAATAGCGTTCCGTATGCATTTAATAGTTTGTATTTGAATGGCGTCGGCACAGATACCGTCTCTTCGTCACAATATATTCCCTTGTCTGATAGTAGAGGTAATTTTAACTTCAACCAAGTGACCACCACCTTTGTCTCTTCGACAAATGGGATTGCGGTGAGTGGGAGTAGTACGCTTGGCAGTACGTATATTAGTAGTTTGACGGTGGGAAGTAGCCCTAGCCTGGCACTATTAGGGAACACACAAACATTTACCGGTTTAAATACGTTTAGTGTTACTACTAC
>CAZPCV010000063.1:0-3111 GCA_964585245.1 uncultured Gammaproteobacteria bacterium | reverse complement strand
TAGAGCACCTGGTTTGGGACCAGGGGATTGTGGGTTCAAGTCCCACTACCCCGACGATTTAATACATATTAAAAAACAACTTCATTTCAAAAGTTGTTTTTTTTATTATCACAAAATTTTTTTACACCTAGATATGTTATACTTTAATAAGTTAATTCTTTAATCAAGTTATATGAAAAAAAGCCTCTTTTTTCTTTTAGCCGTAACAGCTCTTGCCTTGCCACACACTGCTACCATGGCTACCCCAACCGACTACACACCTATCACCTGGGCCAAAGCCGCCGGGATACACAGCTATTTTAAAGCCCCTTCCGGCAATGGCTACGGCGACTATCTCACGGTCATTAACCTCGCCACCACCCAAATTAAACTCGTGGCCTCTTCCACGCCACGCCAGGATTGGGGGGCAGGCAACGCACCGCTCAACTCCGACGATGTACACAACTGGGCCTTTTCACGCTTGGTAGCCGAACAAGCCAAAGCTCTCAACCCCGACGCTAAATTTTTTTGGAACGCCCCCTTCTTCAACGTCACGTTGCCCATTACCGACCTTAGTTTATCACTTAAATCAGCAGATACTACGAGCACCTATATCACAAGCGGCAGTCGCCCAGCTGGCGATATCGCGCAAATTCGCCGCATGCTTATCATAGATAACAAAACTAACACCGCTGCTATCAGTGATTTCAACGAAACCACTCTAATTAACGACGGCGACCAGGCGGTCGAAGGTTTTGGCCCGCTCGTCACCCCTGGCGGCACCACCGTTACCTCGCGCTTATTTTTGGGCACCCGCAATAGCGGCAAAGAACTAGTGGTGTACTGCTCAAGCGGTGCTTCGCCTCAAGAAGCAAGCCAAGCCCTAACCGACGCAGGTGTAGCCGAACAAAACCAACTCCAGCTCGATGGCGGCGGCAGTGCTACCTGCGGCTACAACTTACCTGGTCAGTATTTCGTAGAGCCGGGACGCACGCTCCCCCACCTCATGGCCGTATTTCCCTACACCTACAAAGCTACCGCTTCAACCAACGATATCAACGTCCGCACCGGCCCTAGTACCAAATATTCAGTTGCCCGACGGTTAAAAAAAGGAGAAATTATTTACGTAGCCGAAGTAAAAAATGGCTGGGCCCGCGTGCTGAATACTAACGAATGGATTTTGGCGTCGCTTCTCAAAAAATAAATTACGTTGCAAGCTGTACCTTTTTCATTATTTTGTAGGGGCCAGGCGGTATTTTTATTAGGCTTAACATGGTACTATTTTGACAGCCACCAAAATCGCCTTAACTGGCGATTTTTGTTATAATTTGATTGAATATGAACAAAAGAACTTTAATCTTTATTTTTGCTTCTCTAGCCCTATTTTTTTTGTGCGGGTATTTTGCTGCCACCTATCAAACCAAGGCTGATTTAGACAAAACTATCGCCGTCAGCTGGGGAGATGGAAAATATGGTTCGGCTTTTTATGGCGCACACGTATGGTACGAAATAAAAGGCAAAAAAGTAATAGTACAAGCCCGAGTTGCTCTGGGCAGAGGCAATAGCTATTATTACGACTGCGGCCAACTAGGAACCGCCGTGTCTGTAGAAGAGGCAGTGGAGAGATGGGGCCACATTGAATGGCACGAAGATGGCCTACATATTGGAAACTATTTTTTACCTCGTACACAGCTAGAAAGCCACCGTTAATTATCTAAACGATTTAATATAATTACTCTATGGAAAAAATGGGCCCACGCCTAGAACAAACCAAAGAAGAGCTACTCTCTCAAATTCCTGCGATACTCAATTCTTTAGAACCAGTTTTACGAGATAAATTCCCTACTTTACAAACAGCAGATATTAAGGATGTTATGCAGCAAGCGGCTCTGAATGCTATTGAACATATAGATACATATAGAAGAGAGGCGGACCTTCAAACTTGGATTTTCAGAATTTTATATAACTCCGCCATACAGCATCTTCGACGTGATAAAATAAAAAATAAATACCTAACAAGACAAGATGAAATTCTCCAAGGGAGTGGCGCGTCCTTGAAGCATGAAGATCCTGATAGAAAAATTTACTTCGCCCAACTAATTAAAGACCATTTTTCTGCCCTAGATGAAACAGATTTAGAGATTTGTAAGTTATACTACATTGAAGATTCATCAGTCGATGAAATTGCTACAGCATTAAATACCAAAAGAGGCACCATACTTTCTCGCCTAAGCCGAGCACGAGCAAAATTAAAAGAATCGCTAGCAAAAAAAGGTGATAGCGCAAACTGATATACGATAAATATAACGCATTTTTTCTAGATCAAAAAAAATACCATCGTCACAATGGTATTTTTTGTTAACCAGATAAACCAGCGTCGCGAAACTGCTGTATTTATTCTATATTTTAATTATCTCCAAAATCATTTTTATTTTTTCTAAAATGGGCCAGTGTCCCGGTTACCTGGAGCCAAAAATTAAACTTATCCTGCTGGCCAATTTTTTTCAAAAAATCCGGCATTTCGCGCAACATTTTACTCAAATCTTCATCGTCAAAATCACACGCTTCTAAATACTCCTTAGATTTATATTTTATGTCTAACAAAAAATTTCTCAGATTCGATATTATTATTTTTTCTCCCTCTGAAAATGCTTTATGTGCTTCTTGCTCTGCTTGTTTTTCGTCTGGACTTAACTCTCTTTTCATCACAGGCCCCTGTCTGTTTAACGCACCCTTTGGCAACATGTCTTTCAAATCCACCGGTTGTGGGTTTAGCAATAATTGTAATTCAGCTATTTTCAGACCAATTTTATTTTGCTCCTCACCTGTTTTTGTATTCCACTCCTTCTTTGCCATCTTTATCAGCTCCTCCCCTGCCTTGCTAGCATTGTTATAGCCAAGTAATTGGCGTAATTCTGCTTCTACTTTGGCAGTTTTCTGTAATCTTTCTCTACCTTGTCTTTCTAAATTTGGTAGCTCTGCCTGCAAGTGTTGGGATGGACCCATAATCAGGGTACGGTTATCTGCTCTTTTTGATTCTAATTGCCTCATATGATATAGAGGTAGTTATATAAAAATTTGAGCTAATTAAAGTTTCGAGTTGGTAAATTGGTCTGTTCTCTTGTAACATTA
>CAZPCV010000062.1:0-3181 GCA_964585245.1 uncultured Gammaproteobacteria bacterium | reverse complement strand
TAATGTTACAAGAGAACAGACCAATTTACCAACTCGAAACTTTAATTAGCTCTTTATTTCCAAAAAATTATTCTTTGCGCAGCGCCTCAATCGGGTTCAAAGCAGCCGCGGTTTTGGCCGGATACAAACCGAATACTACTCCGATAAACATTGAAAAGCCGACACTCAAAAAAACAGAGCTTACAGGAACGGCATAAATCCATTTAATTCCAAAAGAAATAGCCAAAAAATAAACCAAAAGAGCAACGAGCGCCCCGATGATAACCCCAGCTATTCCACCGCTCACTGTAAGAAGTAGCGCCTCGCTCAGAAACTGCCACATAATATTGTTGGGCGTAGCCCCCAACGCTTTGCGCAGCCCGATCTCAAACGTGCGCTCGGCCACCGACACGTACATTATATTCATAATCCCAACTCCGCCTACCACCAACGAAATACACACCAGAGCCACTAACAAAAGAGTGATGCCGCTGGTAATAGTGCCAATGGTATCAGCTGCCTCGGCCATAGTGTTAATGGTAAAATCATCATGGAGCGGATCGGTAATAGTATGATTTTCCCGGATCAGCTCGGACAGATCGTTTACCGTACTTAGCGCTAATTGCTGGTTATTAATTTTAGCGATGATATTGGTAAAATAATCGATGCCTAATAGGCGGCGTTGCATGGTTTTGGTTGGCAAAATAATCAGATTATCCATGTCCAAAAAAAACGCCGCGCCGCGCTTGGCGATCGACCCTACTACCCGAAACGATTTGCCGCGAATATAGATAGTTTGCCCGGTGGGATCACTGTCGCCAAACAACTGCTCGCGCACCGTGGCGCCAAGCACCGCTACTTGCGACAAGCTATCCTCCTCTTCTTTGGTAAAAAATCGCCCATGCGACAAGCTGAACTTTTCAATTTCTGGCATGCTATAGCCGTAGCCCATCAGTAGTGTTTTTTTAATTTGCCCCTGATAACTTACCAATTCCTGGCCCGTGACCATGCCGTACGCGGCCGCGATGTTTGGCTGTTTGCGCACGGTTTCCAGATCTTTGTCTTTGAGCGTAGTGATAATAATACCAGTACTGCCAGACGAATTTGAGCCCTTTTTCCCGTTTGGTACTTTCACTTCAATACTGAGCGTATTGGGCTGATACACATCCAGCTGGCCCAGAATAAAGCTGCTTACTCCCCTGCCTGCCGCCATAATAACAATAACCGCTGCGATGCCGATCGAAATAGCGGACATCGTTAAAAGCGTGCGCGTGCGCTGGTGACTGAGTGATTGAAACGCTAATTTTAGGGTGGTAGAAAAAACCATAGGTTATTCGTATTGCAACGCCTCGATCGGATTCAAACGGCTGGCCCGGCGGGCCGGCAATAATCCGAAAATAAAACCAATCCCGATAGATACTACGCATCCGAACACAATCGAGAAAGGTGAAATCACCAAATCCCATTGGTATCCCATCCGACGCACCACAATCGCAACCACAATCGACAACACCACGCCGATAATAATTCCGATGATGCCGCCTACCAGGGTGATTACAGCTGTCTCTATCAAAAATTGATTGGTAATGGTGCGGGCCGTGGCCCCCAATGCTTTACGCAGCCCAATCTCGCGGGTGCGTTCTTGTACGGCGGCCAACATAATATTCATAATACCAAGCCCACCTACGAACAAAGCGATGGCTGCGATGGCTGCCAAAAAAAAGCGCAAAGCATCGGTAATAGTAGTTAACACTTCCAGCCCCTGATTGGTAGAGCGCACGCTAAAATCATCATATTCTGGATCAGAAATATCATGCCGATCTCGCAAAATAGATCTGATTGCTTCCATAGCCCCATCAATATGTTCTGCCCGGTCTATCTTAAAACGTAAAAAACTCAAATAATCAATCCCTAATAAGGCTTTTTGCGCGGTAGCAAGCGGTACAAAAATTTGATTATCCTGATTCTGAAAACCGGTCGACCCGCGCTCGCGCATCACGCCGATGATAGAAAAATTTGTCCGCTTAATTTTAATTTTTGCTCCGACCGGATTTTCATCGCCAAATAATTCTTTGGCTACCACACTGCCGAGCACGGCCACGCGAGCAGAAGTGTTTTCTTCTTCCTCGGTGAAAAACCGGCCTTTCTCCGGCTTCGTTTCCTCCAGATCCACATAACTGGCGCTGGTACCCAAAAAATTCGTATCTATTTTTTTATCACCCACGCTCACCGTGTCGGCTCCGCGCACATAGCCGGTCATGGTTACGATTGATGGAATCGAGGCCTCCATTATCGCTTTGGCGTCATCATATTTAAGCGTAGTCACCACAATGCCGAACACGGAAGCTGGCGGGCCTTTGTCGTCGGATTTGCCGGGCAACACAGCCACCAGATTCGATCCCAAGCTTTTTACTTGGTTTAAAATCAAACTCTGCGCCCCGGCTCCCACCGATAGAATCATAATGAGCGACATCACGCCGATAATGATACCAAGCATGGTCAAAAACGATCGCACTTTGTTGCGCGACAGTATGAGCCACGCTGACTGGATATTTTTTAATAACATACTAACTCCTTTTCGTGCCGCCTACTTAATCAGTGTTTCGTTATCTTTGGCGATTTGCCGCTTAGCCACTGGGGCATCGCTCACAATCACGCCATCTTTAACCTGGATTATGCGTTTGGCATGTTCGGCCGTATAACGTTCGTGAGTAACTAAAATAATGGTATTGCCCTTATCATTGAGGTCTTGCAAAATCTTCATCACCTGCAAACCCGATTTTGAATCTAGATTTCCGGTCGGTTCATCAGCAAAAATAATCGCCGGGTTATTAACGAGTGCGCGCGCAATGGCGACTCGTTGTTTTTCGCCGCCGGACAATTTGTTGGGCGTATACTGCAGCCGATGGCTAAGCCCCACAGACGCAAGCATTTCTGTAGCCCGGGTAATTTGTTCGCCCGCTGGCGTACGACTATACAGCAGAGGTAAAGTAACATTCTCGAGCACCGTAGAACGCGACAATAGATGAAACGCCTGAAACACGAACCCCACCTTGGCATTACGCAGCTGAGCCAGTGCTTCATCAGTAAGACTACTTACATCTGAGCCTTCAAATAAATACTGTCCGGAAGTTAAGGTGTCCAAAAAACCCAAAATATGCATCAAGGTGGATTTGCCTGATCCGCTCGGCCCCATAATTGA
>CAZPCV010000061.1:0-3313 GCA_964585245.1 uncultured Gammaproteobacteria bacterium | reverse complement strand
CAGCTGATACGCCAAATTTCTCTTCGAGAACTTTGACGAGTTCAGCCAAGTCCAAGACGGACATTTTTTCTACCTGTTCGACAAGTGCCTTGAATTTTTCTGGCACTTCTACCATCTTTTTTTCTTCCATATGAATATAATTAGTAAAAGTAAATTAGATTAGAATTATCGCAACCAACTCTTCCGTGTCATTCCCGCGCAGGCGGGAATCCATGGCTATGAGTAATTGTGAATTCCCGTTTTCACGGGAATGACAATCATTGGTTAATTACGCTTTAGCGTTTTTAATGTTATTCAAGACACCGACGAAGTTACGCAGGTTGCCCGCGAGGACATTGACGAAACCAGATACCGGCGCGTTGAGCGTACCCACCAATTGACCAAGCAATTGCTGCTTGCTCGGCAAGGCCGCCAAACTCTTGACGCCACTAGGGTCGATGAATTTTTGTTCAAGTACACCACCGAAAATTTTGACGATTTCATTGGTCTTGGCAAAATCGTTGACCACCTTAGCGGCCGACACTTCATCTTGCATGGCCAAAAAAGTCGCGACGCCACCCTCGAATTTGTCTGTGGCGATATCTTTGATTCCGGCAGTTTCGAGCGCGCGGCGGACCAAGGTTTTCTTGGCAGCGAAGACATCTACACCGAGAGCACGAGCTTTCTTGCGCAGATCTTCACTCTGAGCCACGGTCAAGCCTTGAAAGTTGGCAAAAACTACCGCTTTAGCAGCAGCCAGGCCTTTACTCAGGGCTTCGACTTCGGAATGTTTTTCTTGTTTTGATTTAGGCATAAAAAAATCTGTGTTGATTCCACAGAGTAATTTAGGCGACTTCGACCTGTTTTTCGCTATAATTAGCGATTAAGTACACCTCGGCAGGGAGATTTAATCCCGACTGAGTCGAGACCCTGCTATCTATGGTGCGTACACTATATACAAAAGCCCCACTCTTGTCAATAAGAGTGGGGTTTATTCTATTTTTATTGAATCACCGTCCCCTTACACTCTTTCCCCTGAATCACATTCTTTACTTCCTCCAAATCCGTACCTTTCACGAACGACACTTTCAGTTTCAATTTCTGCGCCAATTTGGCGGCTACCGGATCAAACGGCACATTGGCTCCTGGCGTCCATTTGTCGCCGATAATCGCGCGCAGTTCGGCCCACGAAATCCGTTCCAATTTTTTGGCCGCCGGATTCGTGCGCGGATCGCTGTCGTAGACGTAATCAATATTTGATAAATTAATAATTTCTTTGGCCTTAAACGTTTTGGCCAAGAGTACTGCATCCGTATCGGTAGAGCAGCCAGGCTCATAGCCCGCACCCACCACAATTGGTTTGGTCGTAGCAATTTTCTTATTCGGATTGAGTACGATATCTTTGTAAGCCGCTTCGCCAAACAGCAATCGTACCAATTGCGCGTTTAGGCGGGTAGTATGAATCCCAATCCAGTCCAGCAGTTCGTTAGACGGATTAAGCGTATCACGTAGCGCGCCCTGATACGCACGTGCCGTGCCGCCACCACCAATAATCAACAAAAACTTCTGACCTTTTTTCACTTCCGCCAAAATCAACTCGCGAAACGCTTTTAAAAATTTCGGATCAAACCCGCTCTGCGGAATTACGATCGAACCCCCGACAGAAATAATTTTATAAGACATAACGATAGCAATAAGTACTAAGCAGTAAAGCAGTAAGAGCCCCCTTGCTTATTGCTTATTGCTTATTGCTTATTGCTTATTGCTTATTGCTTGCCACTAACTATTTATTACGCAACGTATCTAAAGCTGATGATTTACTGTGTGCAAAACCCTTGTTAAGCTTGGTATTCGGCCGTAGCTTAAAGGCCTCGGGCCTGCCCGCCAGCCACCGGCTGGGCGTCCGATACGCTGTTTTGCCTTTATGCGCCCTAGCGCTACTATACTCACGCATACTACTTTTTCTTTAACAAAGAGCCCGCGATGGATCCAGCGAGCGACAAGACAATCGACCCAATGAGGGCTGGCCAAAAACCATCCACATAAAACCCCTTTACCACCGTCGATACCAGCCAAAATAAAAAGGCATTAATAACAAAACTAAACAAACCGAGCGTTAACAAATTTACGGGCAACGTTAATAACACCAATATAGGACGAAGAATTGCGTTCATAATTCCCAAAACGAGCGCTGCCAACAGGGCAGAATAAAAGGTATCCACCCGAACGCCCGGGAGATAATACGCCAGCAAAAGCAGCGTTCCGGCACTAATCAATAAACGTAAAATAAATTTCATACACATTTAAAATTATCCTACTAATAATCGGAATAACGCCCGAATAACCGGCGAAATCAAATCAAATAAAAAGAAAATAAAAACGAATAATAAAATGGTACCGTAACGATCGAGAAAACGCTTAACATTATCCGCACTCTTGGGCAATCCGGAATACAGGATTTTGGATCCATCAAGCGGCGGGATCGGCACCAGATTAAATACCATGAGCGTCAAATTCGCATACACTACCTGAGCTAATAAAAACGTCACTGATGATTCCGGAAACAATCTGATAATCATGGCAAATCCCGCTGCCAATATAAAATTAGCCGCCGGCCCGGCAAACCCGACGAGCGCTGGCCCCCATTGTTGATTGCGCAAATTATAGGGGTTATAGGGCACGGGCTTCGCATAAGCAAACATGAATCTGCCGCCCGTACTTATTAATAGTATTAACGGCAACACAATTGTCCCCATGAGATCGATATGGGCCCGCGGATCAAGCGTTAAACGCCCCGCATATCGGGCTGTACTGTCCCCCAGGCGCTCAGCCATCCAGCCATGTGCATATTCATGCAAAATACTCGACGGAATGATAACAATTAGATAAAAAACAAACGCCAGACTTTCCATATTGACAAACTATATAAAATAACGTATCCTTAGAGCACTTACTATACCGTAACAATGGCTAACGGGCAATACCAATAGTGATACTTTTCGCTAGCGTTATCCCTATCCTTGTTCTATAATTACCATCTTATGAGCCGTACCTGCGCCCTTTGCGGCAAACAAGCCGCCCGCGCCAACCATGTCAGCCACTCGAACCGCAAAGTTCCTCGCCGCCAGAAGCCTAACTTGCAATTATTGACCGTGGCCGGACAGACCATAAAAACCTGCTCCACCTGTCGCCGTACGTTGGCCAAAGCGTAAAAATACTTCAAGACAAAAAAATCCTCTAGAAATAGAGGATTTTTTATTATTTTTTTTTGTAAAAAAGTGAGCTAATTAAAGTTTCGAGTTGGTAAATTGGTCTGTTCTCTTGTAACATTAGC
>CAZPCV010000060.1:0-3442 GCA_964585245.1 uncultured Gammaproteobacteria bacterium | reverse complement strand
TGGACCGTGGGTTCGAATCCCACCCTCTCCGCATCAGGATAAATTCTAGGCGGGACAAAACTTTTTACTTCAAGCCATCAAAAATTTTTTGATGTCATTTTTGACAAAGCGCCATGCGTATCATTTCTTGGAATGTAAATGGAATTCGGGCGGTACACAAAAAGGGCTTATTCGTGCCTTTTATTGAAAAGTATCAGCCCGATATTTTGTGTTTACAAGAAACCAAGGCCAAAGAACACCAAAGTGAAGTTGATTTGCCAGGCTACGAAGAATATTGGAATTCCGCAGAACGGCCAGGGTACAGTGGCACCGCTATTTTTACCAAGATTAAACCATTGTCTGTAGTATTAGGTATTCCCGAAAAAATTGCGGAGAAACACAACCTGGTCACCGATGCGTATGGTGATCCAAATGCAGAAGGCCGGGTTACAGCTCTAGAATTCAAAGATTTTTATGTGGTGACGGTGTATACGCCGAATGCCAAAGATGATTTGTCGCGCATTCCTTTGCGCCATCGGCAGTGGGATCCGGCATTTCTCGATTACGTGAGCCATCTGGAGAAAAAGAAACCGGTACTATTTTGTGGCGACTTGAATGTGGCGCATACCGAAAATGATTTAGCGCGCCCCAAAGAAAATGTGGGCAACAAAGGCTTTACCGCCGAGGAGCGTGAAGGCATCGACAATATTATCAAACACAATTTCGTGGATACATTCCGGATGTTTACGCAAGGTAACGGGCACTATACCTGGTGGAGCCATTTTGGCGGCGCACGCGCTCGCAATGTGGGCTGGAGAATTGATTATATTTTTGTTAGTCAGAAATTAACTTCAAAAGTTACTGCTGCCACTATTCACGCCGAGGTTTTGGGCTCGGATCATTGCCCCGTGGCGGTAGAGTTAAAAGCGTAGAGGTTCGAAAACAGTAGTGCATTTATTTACATTGTTAGATTGTCTTTTTCGTCCGTTCATTTTTTTATACAATAGTAAGTATTCCTAATTTTTATAGTATGAATAATCCTGTGGGATGGTTTGAATTACCGGCTCTTGATTTGGAGCGGGCCACTGCTTTTTATGAAAAGGTATTCGGTTTTGAAATGAAGCGCCACGATAATGCAGGGTATGAAATGGTATGGTTCCCCATGTCGCAGAGCGGCATGGGCGCGATGGGTGCGTTATTGAAAGGGTTTGGCTACACGCCCACACTAGAGGGGCCGATTATTTATTTTACAGCACCCGATATTGATGCGATCGCAGAGCGTATCGTAGAACAGGGCGGCAAAATTCATGTCCCCAAAAAAGATATCGGTGAATATGGTTGGATTGTAATTTTTGAAGATTCCGAAGGCAATCGGGCTGGGTTGCATTGTAAAAAATAGTACTAACCAATTTTTATATTATCAAATATAGCGGTGGCGCTTGATTCCGAAGGTAATGCCTTCATGCTGCATCAGTTGAAAAAATAAGTTTTAAAAAAATAACCCCGGTTCAGTCGGGGTTATTTTAATTTATTTAATTGATAGGTTAGAAACCGAAACCCATTCCGCGCAATCCGCGGTTCATTTTTTTACTTTTTGGATTATTGCTTTCTTGCGTTTTCATGAAAGCAATACGCTGATCCGCCTGGGCCTGGGTAATGACCCCTTTGTCGACTAGCGCTTTGAATTGCGCGGTCATCTGAGCGGTGCGGGCGTCGGCCAGGCGTTTTTGAATATCAGTTTCACTGATCCCTTTTTCTTTGGCTAGCGCCTGCATCGTCTTGCCGCTGGCCCAGGCTGCCTTTACTTCATCTACACTAATACCAAGCAGCGTGGCTTGTGATTGAAACATCGTGTTTTGGCGGGTAGCGAAATCATCAGCCGAGAAATTGGCACCCATCATGCCCATACCACCAAACCCGAGCCCGTGGGCCGAAGCCGCACTCATGCCAAGGAGGCTAAGCCCCAAAGCCGGGACAGCCATAACGGCTAATAGTTTTTTATTCATAGAAATATGTTTAAGGAGTGAAGAAAAGGTAACTGAGGGCCCTCAGTAAAAAAGTGGCGCCCGCTTGGTAGCGCAAGGAGGAGGCCGTGCAACTACCAGCGGGGTTCACTAATAAGTAGTACCGCGGTGTAGATAAAAATATTTCATTTTGTGGGCAGAGGTGCGTGTAACCTGGGCAACGGAGCGGTGTATACTATTAATATAAGTCTTAAGTGTGTCTACTATGCCAACTTTAAAACCTCTTATCTTAGGTATATTTTTGGGTTCAGCGGTGTTAATGCCGCTTGGGCTAATGCAACCAGCCGGAGCGGTGTCTGTACCCGCGTCTGCCACGGCCGATGTGGCCGTAGGGGCGATCAGAGAAGATGCCGACTCTGACAAAAGCGCAATTACTACAAAAGCAGCGGTACAGAGCAAAACCACTGTATCCACGCCAGGATTATGGCAGCGTTTTCGCCTATTCACGTCTCGATTATGGAATAAATTAACCATGCGGCGCGCGCAGATGGTAGCCAAAGATGAGGAAGGTAAGCCAGAGAATACACCCAAGGACGCCCCGTCTAATGACTTCCAAAATCCGGTTACACCCCCGAAAGAAGACCAGCCCGCAATGAAACAAATGCCCGGAACGAAAGTAGTAACGCTAGCGGATACCGGTACTACTCTGCAACTAAAGAGAGGGCAGCGTTTTGTTTTGAAATTAGGCGAAGGGTATAATTGGCAATTAGACCTAGATGATTCCGGCGTGCTTAGCCGGATCAAGAATATCGCGGTGCTACGAGATTCACAGGGCGTTTTTGTCGCAGAGAAACCGGGCACCGCCACATTAACCGCCACGGGTGAGCCAGAGTGCAGGAATAGCCAGCCAGCATGTGGGCAGCCGAGCATTATGTTTAATTTAAATGTGGAGGTAGCGGGCGAAGTTTCGGCCAATCCGTCGACGATGTGTACCATGGAGTACAAGCCGGTGTGCGGTTTGGTGCAAGTGCAATGTATCAAGGCCCCCTGCCCGCCACTGTGGCAGACTTTCTCCAACAATTGTATGGCCAAGGCAGCCGGTGCCATGCAAATTGTTCCGGGCGCTTGTAATGCCACCGATGCGGAATTCAAGACCGGGGTAGGGGTAGGCTCCAAAATCGACCTGATGGTGCGTTAATTGACGCAGATTAGACAAAACCCCGAAGACGAGTAACGTTTTCGGGGTTTTTGATTGTGGAGTGCCCTTAATAACGGGTAAGATGTCGGGGGGCTTGAAATATAGCGGAAAATCGTTATAATGTCCCTACCTAATACAGAGCAAAATAGCGCGTGTATTATTGGAGAGGTGTCAGAGTGGTCGAATGTACCGCTCTCGAAAAGCGGTGTTCCCGAAAGGGAACCGAGGGTTCGAATCCCTCCCTCTCCGCCAGAAATCGAAATCGCATTTTGAAGCCGAATCGGGGTCGGCACTTCGTGCC
>CAZPCV010000059.1:0-3625 GCA_964585245.1 uncultured Gammaproteobacteria bacterium | reverse complement strand
AACCCAAAATATGCATCAAGGTGGATTTGCCTGATCCGCTCGGCCCCATAATTGAGACGAATTCACCTTTTTCAATGGTAAAACTAACCCCATTTAAAACCGGTGTGGCAATATCACCATTATGATATTCTTTCGCCAAATTTTTAACCTGAATAAGGACAGGCATACGGATATTATTTAGCCTCGGTTTTACTTACAATAACTGTCTCTCCTTCGTTCAACCCACTAACGATTTCAATTTTTCCTTCGTCGCCGCGCAAACCTACGGTTACCGGAACGATTTTTTCCTGCTGGTTATCGAGAATTCGCACCTGTTTTTTACCATCAACCGTCTGCACCGCCCGCGACGGAATAACGAGCGCCTCGGATCGTTCGGCGGTATTTAAAATCACATTGGCCGTCATATCCGGTTTAATTGGCTTGTCCGTATCCACCAATTGAACGCGCACTTTGTAATACACTACATCCTGAATTTCGGTAGAATCGGGATCAATAGTTAACACTTGCCCAGAAAACGGTACATCGCTGCCAAACGCATCCAGAGTAAGCGTGGCGGCTTGGCCTATTTTAATTTTGGATACATCAGTTTCGGGAATATCTACCCGTACCTCGAAATGTGGAGAAAGCAATTGAATCAAGGTGTCCGCACTCGACACAAATTCGCCCTTTTTCTTGTTGATTTTTGAAACTACTCCATCAATCGGTGCCCGGATAACCGCTTTATCACGATTGGCTACGGCTGCGGCTACGGCGGCTCGGAGCGACGCTACATCCACTTCGCGCGGCGGATTGAGCCTGGTCTGTAAATTTGAAAGCGCCTGATTATATGCCGCTTCTTTAATTTGGATGCTGGTCGTGGAATTCGCTTCGGCCTGCGCTAGATCCTTGAGTGCTTTATTATACGCAATCGTATAGGTATCAAAACTGCGCTTGGCGTCCAACAGCGTCTGTTTCTGCGTGATCACGGCCGTATATTGGGCAGTAATAGTGGCTCGCTGTGTTTCTATGACAGTTTTTTTAGAATCCAAGCTGGTTTGAGAAAAATTACCCAACGGATTAGTGGCTTTTAAAACCTCGGAAACTGCGGCCAACATTTGATTGGAACTCGCCAAAGCCAATTCGACATTTACTAATGCCGTATCGATATCGCCACGCGCACTAGCGGTAGTCAAAGGCAATACCAAATTACGCGCGACAGAACGTTTATTCTTCGCATCTGCATACGCGCTGTTGGCTTTGGGCAAGCTGTCCGGATTTAACAAAGCTAAATAATTTTTAAAACTATCGTTGGCAAAAATATTATCTATTCCCAAGATGTTATCTGACTGCGTCAAAGCATCGTCTAGCTTAGGCAAGACTGCCTGCATGGCAGCCACTGCCGATTCATAGGCCGAGTTAACAATCTGACTATTATTTCCGCCTTCGGCTAATTTTAAATTATTTTTAGCTGTTGCCACCGCTGATTCAGCTGCTGCCACCGCATTGGCCGCGTCTATTCTTCCCTGATCCAAAGCCGCTTTTGCAGAAGTAACAGCTGCCTGATAATAATTTTTATCTTCTGCGGTAGCGCCCGCTAATTTTTGATTGAGATTAGCTTGGGCCTGATCTACCGCTGCCTGTAATTCCGAGAGGCGAAGCGTAGCCAATACGGTACCGGTCGTAACCGTATCACCCTCTTTGACGGTTAGCGTATTCAAAATACCGGGTATTTCAAATCGCAGTGCCAAATCATCTACCGCCTGCACCTTACCGGTCGCTTCTACTGTTTGGCGCAATGTCTCTTTGGTTACAACGGCCGTTTCGTAAACGGGCAGGGCGTTGGCTGATTTATAATTTCGATACACTATCGTGCCAGTGACGGCGAGCACAACGATACTTCCAAAGATAAATTTTTTGGTTTTAAAAAATGACATACTATTGTTATTACCGCGCCAATAACACGGGGCGCTTCATTAAGTTAAATTTTTTCCCATTCGGCTACGCCAGACAAAAATGTCTCTTTTATTTTTAAAAAATATTCTTTCGCCGGTTCATATTCATTCGGGATAATTCCATCCAAAATCGCCTCCTCAATCGCCTCTTTTATCTTCCCAACCGTAGGCCCCGGCTTTAAATTACATTCCGCCATAATTTCTTCGCCCCGTACCGGTGACTGAAACGCACGCAACTTATCTTTTTCAATCACCTCGGCCGTGCGCGTCTCCAGCCAATCGTAATTCTTCAGCCGGCGTTCTTTTTTATGCGGATTGCCGGTTGTAATATCGCTACGCCCCAAAATGAGCAGGTCATCAATCTCGTCGCCGAGAGTTACAATCAAGCGCCGTACCGCTGAATCCGTCACCCCATCGTCCATGAGGCCGATTGGCTGCATATGCCAGCGCACCAGCTTAGCCAGATAATCGGTATGATCTTTGGATAATTTTAAACGTTTGGCAATAGTAAATACCATTTTGCGCCCCACATGCTCGTGCGCGTGAAATGTCCAACCAACCGGCGGAGCGAAACGCTTCGTTGCTGGTTTGCCGATATCATGCAAAAGTCCGGCAAACCGCAACCAGACATTGCGGGAACGCTCGGCGATATTATCGACCACCTTGAAACTGTGTACCAAATTATTTTTATGCTGGTGGCCGAATATTTCTTCCACTCCATCAAGCGCGGAAATTTCCGGCAGCACGACATCCATAAGGCCGGTTTGGAACATCAGAATAAGCCCCACCGAAGGCGCGGGAGTAGACAAGAGTTTTAGCAATTCTTCCTGTACTCGCTCACCAGACACTATCTTTAATCGCCCACGATTACGATTGATAGCCTGGAGTGTCGCAGGATCAATTGAAAAATTAAGCTGCGCTGCAAATCGTACGGCTCGCAGCATACGCAGAGGATCATCGCTAAAGGTAACATCCGGATCGAGCGGCGTGCGTAAAACCTTTTCCAACAAATCCTTTTTTCCTGCAAACGGATCAACTATGCTCCCCAGTATTTTTTCTGGAGTCGGGATACTCCTGCCGCCATACACCGATACCGGAATCGCCATCGCATTCACAGTAAAATCACGTCGTGACAAATCCTGCTCCAGAGTGGCGGCGGTTACCAAGGGCTTACGCGAGTCGGCACGATAACTTTCACTACGCGCTCCGGCAAATTCTAGCACAACTGGTTCGACCCCTTCCTCTTGTGAAATAATATACCGTGCGGTATCAAAATCAGGAAATTCTACGAGACTACCTGCTTGTTTTAAATAACTATCTAATTCTCGCGCAAAGGCAAGCCCGCTCCCTACCACTACAAAATCCAAATCCCTATCATCGGATTTTCCCAAAAGCAAATCACGCACAAAACCACCGACCAGATAAGTTGGGCTATCTAATTTTTTGGCCAATGCAGCAACTTTTTTAACTAAATTTACAGCCGGGGACATGGCAAGCGAATTACGAATACCCTACCATAATACCATATTTATTAGGGCTTGAAAAGGCAAAATGTAGCGAAAAAACATAAAATTTGCGCATGTTTACGAGCACTCTTGCCAGTCATTCCAAGCTATGCTACTATCCTGTCATTCTAAAATCGGGTTGTAGCTCAGTTGGCTAGAGCGCGTGGTTCGGGACCACGAGGCCGCAGG
>CAZPCV010000058.1:0-3723 GCA_964585245.1 uncultured Gammaproteobacteria bacterium | reverse complement strand
CCCTTCGCCATCGCTGCGGCAACGGGCGAACGGGACTTTTACTTGGCCCCCGACAGTCACAACCACCGCCTCGGCCTGCCACCTGATAAAAAATCAGGCACTTCCATCAAGGTACCCTGCTATAGCTGGATAGATTTTTGCACCCAGTACCACCTACATTCTATATCGCTTTTAAAAGTAGATATCGAAGGAGGGGAGCGAGAACTATTTACTTCGCTTAAACCTGGCGCACTTTCTGGAGTAAAAAATATTATTTTAGAATATCATAATACTACTGACAAACTCTCTGCCATCATCGAGCAGATACTGCGCGAACACGGATTCAGCGTCTCTCATTTTCCTTCACGCTTCGATAAACAATACGGATTTTTGTTCTCCCGAAATAAACGCTACTAAAATACTTCTATAACAAAAGAACCCTACCTTTTTTTCCAGCAAATCTTTAATTTAACCCACACATTAGCCGAAAAATCCGACTTAAAGACTTCCTTGTCAAGAGTCATTATTTGCATTACACTACCAGCCTCACTCTACCTCTATGAATTTACGACGCTACCTTCTCGTCATGTCTATAGGTACCTTATTTTGCTGGATCGCCTGGGGGTCGGTAATTTATAGTTTCGACCCGTTTGCTGGCGGCTTAATCGCCTTGTCGTGTTTTTATACCAGTTTATTTTTGGCGCTCCTAGGCACCATTTCTGTGTTGGGATTCTTGATACGATGGTTACTTATCAAGCAGGACGAGGTAGTCTTCCGCCATGTCCGGCGCACGTTCCGACAAGCCATTATTGTATCGAGCCTTACGATAGTTTCGTTACTCCTACTACATGTCGACTTGTTACGATGGTGGAACAGTCTTTTGTTAATAGTTCTAGGTTTCCTGTTGGAGGCAGTTTTTTTCACTAACCGCAAATACCGCAACCCTGAATATGTGGCGTCCTAACTTTTTTCAAAAATTCAGCAAAGAAATTGGCATTGATCTGGGCACGGCCAACACCCTTGTATATGTCAAAGGACGAGGCATTATTATTAATGAACCAAGCATTGTCGCGATCAATACTCGTACCGAACAAATTCTGGCTGTGGGCAGCGAGGCTAAAGAAATGTTGGGAAAAACTCCGCCGCATATTATCACGACCCGCCCGCTCACAAATGGAATTATCTCTGATTTCGAGGTGGCCGAAAAAATGTTGCGCTATTTTATCGATAAAGTCTACGAAGATGGGGGATTAAGCTTTTTCACCCGCCCCACCGTAGTTGTTGGTGCTCCGGTTGATATTACAGAGGTAGAACGTAAAGCAATTGGAGACGCTGTCCTCAACGCAGGCGCGCGCACCGTGTACATTGTAGAAGAACCAATGGCCGCGGCGATCGGGTCGCGCATGCCGGCGCGCGAGCCGGTCGGAAATTTAATCGTAGAAATGGGCGGCGGCACTTGCGAAATCGCCGTTATTTCTCTTAGTGGTATTGCGGCCAAAAAATCCATCAAGATTGCCGGCGATGAGCTTAATCGTAATATTATCCAATATGCTCGCGACGTCTTCAAATTACTATTGGGCGAACGTCAGGCCGAAGAAATCAAAATAAAAGTTGGTTCAGCAATTGAACTGGCGGAGCCGCTGGAATTCCCGATGCGTGGCCGAGACTTGGTCACTGGGTTGCCGCGCGAAGTAATGATTAACGATACACAGGTACGCGAATCAATGATCAAATCACTGCGCGCAATTGTAGATAATATTAAACTTACTATCGAAGCTACTCCTCCCGAATTGGTGGCTGATATTCATGAACGCGGCATTCTACTATCTGGTGGGGGTTCGCTCTTGCGTGGATTAGACCAGCTAATATCTAAAGCCGTAGAAATTCCCGTCCGCATTGCCGACGATCCGCTCACGTCCGTGGTACGAGGGGCTGGTGCCCTGCTTGATGATCGCGAACTCTTAGAAGAAGTTGCCGTCTGGCCAACAAAACAAAGATAGAAAAACTGCGCAGCATGCTATTTTTAAACACTCCGCTATTGAACATAGTGCTTTCGCTGTAATCGCGCTTGTTACCTTTTTATTCATGCGTCATTTAAATTCCAAAAAAACCTACCTCGCCACTGTGGCAGTTTTGGTTATTATACTTATCAGCCATTATCTCGGCTGGTTTAAAATAATAGAAAATACTGCGGGAAAAATACTTCTCCCTTTTTTTTCCCGGTCGCACGCGGTCAACATACAGCTGGGTGAAAAATACCAATTTTTTACCGACCGCAATAGTTTTATCGCTGCTTACCAACAATGTTTCGCCGAGCGCCAAGACCAACAAGTAATGTCTGCCGCGCTCACTGTGTTGCGCCACGAAAACGAAGAATTAAAAAAACAATTAAATTTCAAAGCTTCGGTCACGCGCCAAATGGTAGGCGCTACGATCGTTGGCAACGATCTGACCGATGTAGAAAAAACCATCCTGCTAGATCGGGGCAGTAGTGACGGCATCAAAGTTAACCAGCCGGTTATAGTCGGCAACGGCATCTTGATCGGAAAAATTATTAAAACAGAAGATCACCTGTCGGTAGCTCGTTTATTGCCGGATAATCGTAGCAAAGTTATTGCCTCGCTATTGAACCAAGAAAAAAGTAACGGTATTATTGAGGGCGGGTATGGCTTAAGTTTAAAACTCAAATTTATTCCACGCAACGAAATCGTGAACATCGGTGAACAAGTTATCACGTCTGGCCTTGAGGCAGGGTTGCCGCGCGGATTGTTGATCGGCACGATTGCGGCTATCGAAAACGAAGCCTACCAACCCTTTCAACAAGCTCTCATTACCCCTGCCGTAGACTACTCCAAGCTGCTCGTAGCAAGTATTATTATTAATTAATAACTACTATGCGTACGGTGGCGTCTATTTTCTATTTCCTTCTCACGATAGTGGGAACGCTCTTTTTGCATAGTATGGGGCAGGGGCTCTTGCCTTTTCCTTTAAACCAAATCAACTTCCTCCTTATTTTTTTTTCATGGCGACTGCTCGTGACCCAGAATAATCAGGTGTTCTGGCAAGCCCTTGTCTCGGCGATAGTAGTGGAATATTTTTCCACTCTGCCCTTTGGCCTTAACACCATGGCCACTCTATCTAGCTTGTTTGTTTTTAGCTATCTGTTACGTTCGGTTTTTACCAATGTATCCACATCTATCGTTATGGTTAGTGGCCTCTTGATCGGCCTCAGCTATCGCTTATTCCTACTTCTATTTCTGCTGTTATTAAACCTGGGCAACAGCAACGTTGTTCTTGTCTTTGACTTCAGTAAAAATTGGCTCATCGAAGCAATCCTAAATACTGCCTTGCTCGTGATCCTGTACTTGGTCAGTTCCAAATTTAGTAATCGTCTGAAATTGCACTATATACACATCGACACTTCACACCGTATATGAAAAAACCTGTGCCGTCTGTATCATTATTTTCTGAACCAGGAGAATATAACCGTCTGAATCCTGAGATAAAAGGTAAATACAAATTTGCCTGGGTTGAGGACTCTCTAACTATTCCAAATCAAACTGACGGTACGAATCCGACCGACCGAGATTCTTACTTAGGTAAAAGCGTCAATCCAAAAAAAACATCCCATTTCTTTATTTTGCTACTAGTTGGTATCCTCATTTTACTAGGCAGAATTTTTTATTTGCAAATCTGGCAGGGGAGTGAGTACCGGCGCTTGGCCGAAGGTAATCGTTTACGCAT
>CAZPCV010000057.1:0-4106 GCA_964585245.1 uncultured Gammaproteobacteria bacterium | reverse complement strand
GATAATCAGTGAGCGCATCGAAATACTTTTGAAAGCGAGCCCTTCGGCAAAAAACCGTACTGGCTCGTTTTTTTGTTTCAGGCCGAGCGTATACAAGAGGGGCAAATAATGCTCTGGCGTTGGAATCGATAACGTAGCCGCGTGGCCTAATTTTTTGTAATCAATTAGCGCCTCATGGTTGCCCTCGGCAATCAATTGTTTTGAAACAGTATCGAATTCCAAGGCCCACTCATACGGCTGCGCAAATTCATCGAACTGAATCAATCCTAAATTATGCACAATGTTGCCGCTGCCGGTAATCAAGACACCCCGGCGACGCAGAGCCGATAATTCGCGGGCCAATTCATAATGGAATTGTGGTGGCTTCGTGGCGTCGAGGCTTAGCTGGAATACTGGCACATCGGCCTGCGGGAACAGATGCTTAATCACCACCCAGCAACCGTGATCTAATCCCCACTCTTCGTCCCAGAGAACTTTGGTTTTGGTAACGGTGTTTTGTACTTCGCGGGCGACTGCTGGGGCACCAGGGCAATCGTAGCGCATAGTGTAGAGTTCGGGCGGAAATCCATAATAATCATGAATCGCCTGCGGACGCTCGCGGCCATGCACGTAGGCACCGTCGACAAACCAGTGTGCAGAGATACACAGTACAGCGCTTGGCTTGGGCAACCCCTTCCCCTCTTCTATCCAGGCGCGGGTGAACTCGTTGTCTTCGAGGGCGTTCATGGGCGAACCGTGGCCGACGAACATTACCGGGAGGCGGTCGGTTTTGGGGAATTGGTTAGTTAGGTTTTGGAAGTGGCGGAGGTTCATAATATGAACATACTACCATCGTTGACTACTAAATAAAATGGGTACATAATAAAAATTATGAAAAAAGTTTTGAAGGTAAATTAAAAAAGATTTTGCCAAAAAAATTATCAACCAGGAAGTCGATGACGACGTAGGGAATTTCTTTCTAGTGTTGGCCACTATTTATAATGACTTAAAAGGTTTTGCTTTTTTTAATACCCAACTTGGAGATAATTATCGCCAACCTCTAAAAGACGAATTAACCTATCATTCGGGCGAATATAACGGTTATAACTTACAACTATATAAACTTTTTATTGCCACGCTTCATGAATTTTTTAAATTTTTAGAAGTTAACAAAAATATTTTTAATAATCCTAAATTTTTTTTAATTTTTAAAAAAATTTCTAATCCTCGACAAAAGGATTGGAAAGAACTGGTCGAAATTGCTTCAGGCAGGGCACCAAGCTCACCTGCTTTCAAAAAAATTTTAAACCGAACGCGAAACAACATCGCTTTTCATTACTACGAATCCGATAAAATTTTAAGAGAAGGCTTTATTAAACGATTTTTGAAGAGCGAGAACGACGTCTCAAATAATGGACAATTTTCATATTACGCTATTGGAGAAAGTCTAGCCAAAACAAGGTTTTTTTACGCCGACGCTGCTACTCAAGAATTCCTACAAAGCATAACTGAAGTTCAATATCCTAGTGCAATAGAAGAATATGGAAAAAAGGCAGCAGAAATTATTAACCAGATGAATGACACAATATATTCTCTACTTAAAGAATATATCGTTAGTCTCCATGAAAATTAATCAGAAAAATATTTTGCCATTGTTTTTTTAAATTTACGCACCGAGCACATTGGACTCACCATCAAAGACTTCCTTGTTCACTCTTAACCGTTTGCGAATACCCACTCACAATGTTAGGCTTAAAACGTCTAACTATTTTTTATGAAAAAAAATAATCTCAATATTAAAACATCACCACAAGGAAATAGTCTGGTAATTTTTAAAGGCACTGACAAATCTCCAAAGCTTGAGGTGCGTTTGGAAAAGGAGTCGGTGTGGCTGACACAAAAGCAAATGGCTGATTTGTTTAACAGAGATGTGCGGACTATTAACGATCATGTAGAAGCTGTTTTCCGCGAAGGCGAGCTAAAAAAAGGACCAGCTATCCGGAAATACCGGATAACTGCCACTGATGGCAAAAGCTATGATACTAACCTCTATAACTTAGACGTTATCATCTCTGTTGGCTACCGCGTAAAATCTTTGCGCGGCACACAATTTCGTATCTGGGCCACCAAAATTCTGCGTGAACACATCGTGCAAGGCTACACTCTCAACCAGAAACGCTTGGCCGAGCACCAACAGCGCCTGCTTGATTTACAAAAGGCGGTTAGTTTTTTGCAAGCTAAAGCTACTAGGCCAGCGATTGCCGATCAGTCGGCGATGCTGCTCAGCGTGATTCAGGATTATGCGGCGTCGTTGTCGTTATTTTATCAATATGACAAAGGCCTTTTGAAGCTTCAAAAAAATAAAAAGGCGCGAGTGGTGTTGAATTATGAAATCGCGTGCGGTGTGGTGACGGAGACTCGGCTGGCTTTGGCAAAGAAGGGCGAAGCGAGTGATTTGTTTGGGCAGGAATATGGGGAAAAAATTCAGAGTATTTTGGGTACACTGTATCAGACCTTTGATGGCACAGAATTGTATGGCACAGTGGAAGAGAAAGCCTAAAATCTGTTATACTTGGTTATCAAAGATCATCCATTTGTCGATGGAAACAAGCGGATCGGATCGCTCTTGTTCGTGTACTTCTTGGAGCGCAACCAGTATTTGCGACGCAAGAATGGTGAACGAAAAATCTCTGATACCACACTAGTCACTCTGGCTTTGCTCATAGCAGAAAGTGATCCAAAGGAAAAAGAGGTGATGATTAAATTGATTACGAATTTATTAGTTTAATCTGTAAGACCAAATTTTCTCAAACCAGTCGAGAGAAAAAATGTTAACGTAAAATATTTATGCCTGCCAAATCCATCGCCTCCATCTTCCCCGCCCGCCCCACGCTCGAAGGCGCTGGCGTCCGACTCCATCGTGGCTTTGCCAACGCCGAAGTCCCCCGCTTTGATCCGTTTTTGTTATTCGATGATTTTAGTTCGCCCAACCCGGCGGATTATCTATCCGGCTTCCCCATGCATCCGCACCGCGGTATGGAAACCGTCACCTACATCCTCGATGGCGATGTGCGCCATCGCGATTCTATCGGCAACGCAGGCGTGATTGGCCGAGGCGATGTGCAGTGGATGACATCGGGTAGCGGGATTATTCACGAAGAAATGCCCGAAGGCAGTACGGGTATCAAAGGCTTTCAACTGTGGGTGAATTTACCCAAAAAAGATAAAATGATGCGCCCGCGCTATCAGGAAGTGAAAAATAAATCTATCCCGGAATTTGCTTTTGGCCCCCATGCTCGCGTACGCCTTATCGCCGGGCATGTTGGCGACACAGTGGGCCCCGTGAGCGATATTATAGCCGATCCGCTCTATGCCGATATCACCCTTGAACACGGTAAAACCCTAGATTTTCCGGTCACACCGGGATTCACTACCTTTATGTATATATTCGATGGGCGCGTCGGCTTTCCCCAAGAATCGTCTGTCAGCGAGACATCCGGATCGATTGTGCTATTTTCCCGCGCAGGAGACACGGTGTCGCTCGCGGCTGGCGGGGCCGGAGCCCGGTTTCTATTGGTGTCGGGGCAGCCACTCGGTGAGCCGATTGCCTGGCACGGGCCAATCGTAATGAATACCAAAAATGAAATTGAAACCGCCTTCCACGAGCTCCAAACCGGCGGATTTATTAAGTAAAAAGTTATCCAGAGCAGCAAAGCCTTGCGGCTATTGAATTATTTTACAGACGATGTATAGTATGACTATTATTTAAGGGTATTTAATTATTAACCATATTTTATATGGCAGGCATGACGAAATCGGCCTTACTTTCATTGTTGGCCGACAAAACTGGTTTAAGTAAAAAAGATGTTGGTGGCTTCTTCGACATGTTGTCGGAAACCGCTTACAAAGAAGTGAAGAAAAATGGCGTATTCGTAATGCCAGGCTTTGGTAAAATGGTAAAGGTAAAGCGCGCCGCTCGCATGGGCCGCAACCCAGCCACCGGCGAAGCGATCAAAATCGCTGCCAAGACTGTCGTTAAATTCCGCTTGGCCAAAGCTGCCAAAGACGCAGTACTATAAATAAAATTAAACCGCCTCGCACATACTGTGAGGCGGTTTTTTTATTTC
>CAZPCV010000056.1:0-4734 GCA_964585245.1 uncultured Gammaproteobacteria bacterium | reverse complement strand
GCCCAAGCGCCACGACGGGTTATACACATAGAGTAAAATAGGCAGACTAAGAATGAATAGGATGATGGTTCCTATTTTCGATTTCATACTTAAAATGCGTTACTTTTAATATAACTGTTTTCTATGATCTCTAATCTAACTATGGAGTATACAACAAAAAACCCAAAAACAATACTGGCTATACATTGGCACTATAACCCATAAAAATCATGAGTGGTTAGGCTACGCGTACAGTGGCTTTTTTTACATACTTCATAAATGTAGCCGCTATAGCATTCATTTCGTGTCCTGAAAAAGGATGGAAATTATTAAAAATCGGATTAAGAGTAACGGTACTTCTAAATGATTGTAAAAATACTTGCTTGGCACCGCTCAGTAAAAGAGCCATGTCTTCCAGTACGCTCGGAGAATGAATTTCTTTGATAAGCGTGCAACGAAATTCATAGTCGACATGTCCATGTTTAAGAAATTCAACACTTTCTTTAATAGCCTCGGGGCGAACTAACGGGCCAACCAGCGCCGGGTACTCTGTCAAACTGGTCTTGATGTCCATAGCCACATAATCTACCACGCCGCACCCAATCGCCTGTTTAAGAACTTCTGACCGATTACCATTAGTGTCTAATTTTACTAGATACCCCAAAGATTTAATCTTGCTCATGAAGTCAATCAGATCCGGCATGCTAGTTGGCTCGCCGCCGCTAATAACGACCCCATCCAAAAAATTACGTCGTTCAGTTAAAAAGTTCAAAATGGCGCTTTCAGGAATAAAACTATTTTTTAACTGCGCAATTTTTTCTGGTAAAACAAATTCCGGGTTATGACAATAGCCACAACGGAAATTGCATCCCGGCGTAAATATGATACAGGCAATTTTTTCGGGGTAATCAACGAGTGTGCACCGCTCAATACCGGAAACAAGCATATACCCACTTTATTTAACAGTGCAGCCGTATTGGGCAGCGAATTCGGTATTAGCTGCCACACATTCTGTGAAATGTTTACGAGAATAATGTTCAGATTTTTTGCCGATATTAAAGTGAGATACGGGCCGATGATAGCCCATGACCCGCGTCCAGACTTCACAGCGGGTTCGCTCAGTTGATTTTTGGTTTTCCATATTATTACTGTTATTAAAAATAATTATTTAGCAGGGGCCACGCTGGTATATTTTTGACGCAAGGCGGGATCATGCGCTCCGGTATTTTCCAAACCAAGCGCAGCGTCACAGGTCGGGCACCAATCCCATTCACCGGCCAGATAGCCGTGTTTGGGGCAAATGGAAAAGGTGGGAGTTATAGTAATGTACGGTAATTTAAAATTAGTCAAAATCTTGCGAACTAAATTCCGACAAGCCGAGCCGGAAGAAATACGCTCGCTCATGTAGCAGTGGAGCACTGTCCCACCGGTATATTTGGTCTGAAGTTTATCCTGAAGTGTAAGTGCCTCAAATACATCATCAGTATACCCAACGGGAAGTTGGGAAGAATTGGTGTAATATGGGGTATCAGTCGTACCGGCCTGCAGAATCTGAGGAAAACGTTTTTGGTCTTCTTTGGCAAAGCGATAGGTTGTGCCTTCGGCCGGAGTGGCTTCAAGATTATAGAGATTTTTTGTTTCGGCCTGAAAATCCTGCAGCTTCGCACGCATACAATCGAGAATGCGGGCCGCGAATGCTTGGCCCCACGGAGTAGAAATATTTTCACGATCGGCGGTGAAATTCCGGATAGCCTCATTAAGCCCGTTGATGCCAATCGTCGAAAAATGATTTTTTAGATAACCCAGGTATCGTTTGGTATACGGAAAAAGACCGGCAGCAATCCATTTTTGTATCTCTTTACGTTTTATTTCGAGCGAAATTTTGGCCAGCTCCATGAGATGCGTGAGGCGAGAAATAAACTGCGCTTCGTCTCCTCGCGCCAGGTATCCGATACGAGCGCTATTAATAGTAACCACACCGATTGATCCGGTCATTTCCGCCGAACCGAATAATCCCCCGCCCCGTTTGCGCAGTTCCTTCATGTCGAGCTGCAACCGGCAACACATGGAACGTACGTCCCCGGGATTCAGGCTGGAATTAATAAAATTTTGGAAATACGGCGTACCATATTTGGCAGTCATTTCGAATAACGGCAGATTCTTGGGATCATCCCAGGCAAAATCCTTGGTGATATTGTAGGTAGGAATAGGAAAAGTGAACGTACGCCCCTTACTGTCGCCTTGGGTCATGACTTCAATAAAAGCCTGGTTAATAATATTCATTTCTTTTTCTAATTCGCCAAACGTATACGCAAACGGCTCGCCGCCGAGGATAAGCCGCTTTGGTTTCAAATCGTCGGGACAATTCCAATCAAGCGTAATATTGGTAAAAGGCGTTTGAGTGCCCCAACGGGAAGGTATGTTGAGGTTAAAAACAAATGACTGCATGTTTTGATAAACGTATTCATATACTTTTCGGTCAATATATTTTTGCCGCACCTCCGACGAGGGGAAAGTAAGCTGCCCCTGCAACATATCACTTTCAAGCTCGAGCGTGTATTTTTTTACAAAGGGCGCCAGATAGGTGTCAAAACTAGAAAAGGCCTGGGCTCCGGCCCATTCGTTTTGCAAGGTGCCCAAAAAATTTACCATTTGAGCCACGGCCGAAGATAAATGTTTGGGCGGATCTGATTCAATTTTGTCCGGCACACCATTGAATCCCTCTTCCAGCAGCACCCGCAAACTCCAGCCGGCACAGTAGCCCGAAAACATATCCAAATCATGTATATGGAAATCACCATTACGATGGGCATCGCCCACTTCGGCCGGATAAATGTGCGAAAGCCAATAATTGGCAGTTACTTTGCCAGCGGTGTTCAAAATCATACCACCAAGAGAATACCCTTGGTTGGAGTTAGCGTTGACCCGCCAGTCCAAACGATTTAGGTATTCGGCAATGGTTTTTTCTACTTCTACCACCACATTCCTACCACTGCGCGCTTCACCCCGTTTGGCCCGGTATAAAATATAGGCTTTGGCTGCGGCTGCCAACTTAGCTTCGATCAGGGTCTGCTCAACAATATCCTGAACCGATTCCACCGCGGGTATGGTCGATACAAACTGCTCTTCTAATTTAGCCTGAACAGCACCGGCCAGTGTCTTTGCTGGAACATCCGATTTTTGTTCGGTAGCCAAGAGCGCTTTTTGGATAGCGACTTGGATTTTTTCCACGTTAAAGTCAACGATGGCGCCATTTCTTTTTTGTATTTTATACACGGGCATACGTAGATATAATAAAAGTAATTTATGCGTCGGTTCCCACGGCCTCGGATATATTTTGGAAGCCATCTTTGGCAAGTAGTCCGAGTAACCCTTTATTAATGGACCGAATAGTGGTCGGACCTCCATAAATAAATCCGGTAATGAGCTGTACGGCCGTAGCTCCGGCTTTAATTTTTCGATACGCATCCTCGGCGGTAAAAATTCCACCCACCCCAATTATTTTGAGCCTGCCTCCGGCCATTCGATACAGCGTGCGAATGGTGTCGGTACTTAATGATTGCAGCTGCTGGCCAGAAATTCCGCCCGGATGTTGGAGGGCGGATGGTGCGCTTTCAAATACTACGCCCGACCGATCCTTGAGTAAGTTGGTTGCAACAATTCCGGTGATGCCTGCCCCCACTGCATATTCTACAATTTTGGCCAGATCTTCAGTGCTCATTCGCGATCCGATTTTGATAAAAATGTCTTTCTTTACTTTCATCTTTTGTTGGCGTTCGGCTATCCCCGTCAGCAATAGTTTAATAAAGGATAATTGAGAAAATATGCTTGCTCCCGCAACATTAGGGCAGCTGACATTGAATGTTATATAGTCTGCGCTATCCCCTACCATTTGAAACGTATTTAGATAATCTTCGGCCATGGCATTCCCCACTAGTCCGTTTGTCGGGGCAATACTGATACCATACGGAATGGCATGGGACGGAATTTTATTGTATCGTTCTAGGGTTTTCTCTGCTCCATCATTAGCTAATCCGTAGTGCACGATTAAACCTTTATCCGCCGGCAAGCGCCATAATCGAGGCTTCGGATTTCCCAGTTGCTGGCTGAAGGTGATTGAACCCAGCTCTGCCCAACCAAATCCCAACATCGGATAGGCCAGTGGTGCGCTGATATATTTATCAAAACCGGCGGCCAGCCCGATAGGATTCGCCAGGCGAAGACCACCCAGTGCAATGCTTAAACGGGGGTCATTAACTTGAAATAACCGAGCGCCTATTTTACTGAGGACCCAATTTCTACTCGTTGAATCCAGAATTCGCAAAGCAGTGCCATGAATATTTTCCGGATCGGTGTAGTTAAAAAGAAGCGGCCGAATGCACTTTTTGTAGATCATACATAAAAACAAAACTCCCTTGGGAGGGAGCTTCGAGAGCTTCGAATAATAAAAGCGAAAAATTATTTTAGCGTCCGTTCTTGTTAGCAGCGGTGTCAACCGTTATGCGGTGAGGACACGGCACCACCGCACAAAGGAGCTCGTTAAACGAGCTGCAGTTAATAGTATTCATAGCATGACAGTGTTTGCAGCGAACTTCGACAATGCTCTCTACCAAGGCACCCTTGAATAACAACTTTTTGCATTCTTGGCAGCGATACTCTTTGAGACAAACAGTTGTCATAGGGCCGGAACTACAAATACTATATTTAGTATATAATACTAATTTATACCACTATATGTTGCGTATTTACAGTATA
>CAZPCV010000055.1:0-4780 GCA_964585245.1 uncultured Gammaproteobacteria bacterium | reverse complement strand
GAACTGAACCAGGCCTTTGCCCAGCTGCCGTTTACAAATCCACCCACTACGACCGTCACGGTCCAAACAGTAGCGCCGACCATTACCGTGGCCGACTTGAATGAGCTTGGTCTTACAGAAGTAGTAGGGGTAGGTATTTCTTCGTTCCAAGGTAGCCATACTAATCGCGTCAAGAATATTGCCCGGGCCATGACGATTTTGAACGGTATTTTGATTAAACCAGGCGAAGAATTTTCTACTCTTAAAGCGCTGTCGCCGTTTACAGTCGAAAATGGCTATTTACCGGAACTTGTCATTAAAGGCGACAAGATTATTCCGGAAATTGGCGGGGGAATGTGCCAGATCGGCACGACCTTGTTCCGGTTGGCGATGAATACGGGTTTGCCGATTACGGAGCGTCGCAACCATTCGCTCGTGGTCAGTTATTATTCTGATCCGGTCAATCATAATCCTGGGACTGATGCGACGATTTATGATCCAACGGTGGACTTTAAATTTTTGAATGATACGGGCAATTATTTATTGCTCCAAACCGAGGCTGATTACAAAAATTTACAACTTACTTTTACCCTGTGGGGCAAGAGTGATGGACGCAGTGGATCGTATACGCATCCGGTGGTGAGCCGGTGGATTCCGTACGGAGATCCACGCGAAGTAGTGGTATCGACGATGGCCGCTGGCAGCAAAAAATGCCAAGAGCCGTTTCGGGGAGCGGTGGCTAGTTTTACCTATACGCGAACAACACCTCAGGGAGAAAAGATTGAGGAAGTGTTTACTAGCCAGTATCGGGCGTTACCGCAAATTTGTACCGTGGGGCCTAGTGCCACACCGGCGACCCCAACAAGTTGCCCGGAAGGAGCTGAATGTCCGCAGCCTGAAAGCACGCCAACAGAAACCGGCCCGGTAGAAGCGGCCTTGTAGGAATTGCTTGTATTATCGAGTTATAGTTAAAAAACCACCAGCCTAGGCTGGTGGTTTTCATTAATCCTGCTATAAGGATATAAATTAAAACCACCCCGACGAATCGGAGTGGTTTGGAAGGTTTGTGGGGGTCGCCCCCCGGAACCGCATCCAAGAAGATGTGTTAATGGAGAAGATGAGCCGAAGCCTATACTGTCCGTCAACACATCCCCATGCTTGTCGTGGATACGGGTAACTGTTATGGAGAAGTATTTTCCATTTCAATTACCCATAACCATTCGTACGTGGATGTTCTAGTTGTAACGATTAAATTCTCGGTTACTGTGTTTCTGAGCATTCGTAGCTTTCAACAAGCGTAGTCACTGTTAACATGACTCATTAGTATGCCAGATTATTGGCTTTTTGTCAAGGGTGTAATGTGGATAAGAGCAGTTTTTTGCTTCTAGTACGCCCAAATATCCTCCGTTTTCTATTATCTTTGCTAAGATAACGCAAAAAAAGACTCCCGTTTTCCCTCCCGTGAATCTTGTGAACTTATACTGGTTAGTATAACACTATTCGATTATTTTATCCACTAATCCGTATGACAACCCTTCGGCCGCAGTCATAAAGTAGTCTCGGTCGGTATCTTTTTCAATTACGCTTAAGCCTTTACCGGTGTGTTTGGCCAAAATATTGTTCAGGCGTTCTTTGATGCGCAAAATGCGTTCGGCGCGAATTTTGATGTCGCTGGCTTGGCCTTCCATACCGCCCATCACTTGATGGATCATGATTTCTGAATTAGGCAAAGCCAAGCGTTTGCCCGGGGCGCCAGCAGCGAGCAGCACGGCGGCCATACTGGCGGCGAGACCGATACAAATCGTGGAAACAGGCGCTTTGACAAATTGCATGGTGTCGTAGATAGCGAGGCCAGCGGTCACGGAGCCGCCCGGAGAATTGATATACAACTTAATATCTTTTTCCGGGTTTTGATTTTCCAGGAATAAGAGCTGGGCGATCACAACGTTCGCCACCGCATCATTTACCTCGGTGCCAAGAAAAATAATTCGATCCTGCAAGAGGCGAGAATAAATATCATAGGCGCGTTCGCCGTAGTTGGTTTTTTCGATAACGGTGGGGATGAGGAATTGAGATTTGATTTCAGAAGAAGTTGGCAAGACGAGCATAGTTGATTTTTTAAGAATATCAAGAGGAATTAAAGATCAATTAAAAAACTATTCTTTAGCCAAATATTTTAAGTATCATACTCTTTTTTTTCTTTTTTTCAAGCTTTTTTACCGTTTTTTAATAAATCGTCAGTAGATATAAACATTTTACTCCGTCGTTGGCCGGCTAGAATAACATTTTGACCAAATTTTTATTAGGCAGAGCCCACAAAAGATTATACATGTAAGGAGCTAATATGCTATTATCGAGGGGTGATAAGTTCTCTTATAAGCGATGTTCTTGAGAAAGAATTCTTTGGTAGCGCTCATAAAGTTGGTCGAACTCTTTGTTTTGTTGGCAATATTCTTGAGCTGCAGAATAAATTTCGTCAACAGAAACAGCCATGTCTTTCTTGTTAAAGAATCCCCATCTCGCTCCAATCACATCTGTTATCCGACCGCTTCCAAAAGTAAAAACGCTTCCCCCCTGATGAATCATTTGGAATAGTCTGTCAAGAACTACCGTCGATGGCCTGTCGCTTCTCCACATTTCCCCACATAAGCTTGCTATGTCCTTATAGGTAAACCCGACATTTCCTAAAAGAATTTCGTCCAAGGGTATGTTGCTATTTGAGAGCGCATCACTATCATGCGAGCTGGCAGCTACTTCTGTTAAAAATTGAATTATTTCTTCTCTGGTTCCGTGCAAAATGAAATCATCTATTGCTTTTAAGTTGTCCGAATTTTTTGATTTCGTTTTAAAATATTTTATTGTAGGATTCGCGGTGTTGTATACTACATATAATAGTTCCGATCTCAGCCAAACCCAAATTCCATGTTGGAATTGTTTTATCTGGTGCTCTAGGGCAGATAAATCTATTCGCACCTTTAAAAAAGAGCCAAAATCCGCGTGATTCAAGTTTGGGTGGCGTTGCTTAAACTGTTCAACCTCGACTGTTATCATGTCAGTCAGGTAAAAACCTGCGATCGCGTTTGGCAGATTTCTGCGTTCGTAAATGCTTCTCTCCAATCTGTCTGGTTCTGTGTTCGTGTTTAGCGTATCGTCGCTTAGTAGTTTGCCAAGCGAGGCGTGTTCGCTTGAATTTTTTGATAATTTTGAAGCTTCTAATAGGTAGGAAGCATTTTTTGTCCTGTGTTCTGATGTCAATTTTTTTGCCCGTGAATTCATGTCCTGTGGATCTAAATTGTGTTTTTTTTGATCTAGTTTAAGTAATGCATATAATCCTTCATATCTTTCATTTTTCAGGTAATGCTCAATAGCGCTATCTGCATTGCGTATTGTTGATGTTATAGCTAGGAATAAATTTTCTTTACCTTCAATATCGGTTGAGAAAATATCGTTATGATCAGTAGATCCTATCAAAAGACTGTCCAAATTTCTGTCTACTACGTCAATCTGCCCTTTTTCAAGCAAAATAAAGGCTATTTCAACTCTTGTTTCTAATGGGTATCGTTGTACATGTCTGGCTATTTCCAGCGCAAATCCCCGATCAATGAGCGTGGTCAAAATATCATTGTCCAGATCATAAAAATTATTTAAATGATGTATCAAAAATATAGTTGTTTCTGCGTTTAACAAGAATAGTCTAGCTACGTTACTATGTTCGTTTTGATGAACACAGTCCAAATGTATCGCAATTTTTTCTACCCACCTTAAATTTGGGGCTCCCTCAAAAAGTTGTTCTATAACCCTGATACTTAATCCACGAAAGCCCAGGTCTCCCAAATTGCTTAAAACTTCCACCGGCTCTCCGCTTTGAATAATTTTGAGCGCGACTTCCGAATGATTCACTGCTTCCCATTTATTTAGTAAGTCGTAATTTCCTATCAAGTAAGCCTTTTTATTTTTTATTAAGTAATCAATAAAATTTTGACGTGATTTTTCTGGGATGGTTTCAACGCAATCCTCAGTATATATGTCTATAGAATCAAAATTATCACATTGAGCGGTGGTGGTTTGTGTGTCAGGCGCTCTTCTTATAGAAGATAAACTTTCCATAATTTAGTATTTTATTATGCGATTTGTAATACCTTATAGATGTGCTGCAGGCATGTACGGCTGTATAATATTAGTCGCCGGGTTCGTTTTTATAGCTAAGACTTTGAATGAAACTAGATATAGTTTATCAAAAAAAATGTCAAATCAAAAATTTTTTACAAAGTAGCGGTTGTTTTCTTAAAAAATTCTGTCGATTAATTAGCAAGAATTCGATTGAGAACATCTTCGATGGTACCCTCGATCGTAAACCCGGCGGCTTTTTTGTGGCCACCACCACCGAGTTTTTTGGCCAGAATAGTGACATCAATATCGTCGTGGGTGGTACGAAAACTGCCTTTGATTTTGCCATCGGTGGTTTCTTTGAGCAGTAGGGCGATTTTACTGTCTTCGAGATGATTCAAAAAATTCGCGATGCCTTCGCTTTCTGAATCACTCAAACTATGAGCAGTCAGATCAGCCTGAGTCATATACGTATACGCCAAATTGAGTGGTTCGTGTTTTTTGAGGCGCTCTAGTACTACCCCCCATAGGCGCAAGGCATTTAAGGATTTGTTTTTTAGCGTCGAGTTGGTGACGACCTGCAGATTGCCGCCATAGCGAATCAGGTCGCTCGCGGCATGCATCATGTCCGCGGAGGTAGCGGCGTTGGAAAAGCTGTCGGTATCGGTAATAAGTCCGGTCAAGAGCGAAGTAG
>CAZPCV010000054.1:0-4803 GCA_964585245.1 uncultured Gammaproteobacteria bacterium | reverse complement strand
AAAAGAGTGGTTTGATCTTTGAAAATATGATTCCGCACAAGGCGGATAGGGAGGACCACGACGATGAGATTCGGCTGGACCCATGCCTTGATCAATGCCTTGATTTTTGCCTTGGTCAGCACCAGCCTTGCTCAACCCATTCCGCTTCCGCCTCGCCAGCCCATAAGGGCGGCAGAGGCGGAGATAAACCCCTTCGAGGCGAGGCCGCCTGGGAACAGCGGCAGGTTACCCTCTTGGCAACAGCCGCCTAGGCCGTTCTTGCCAGGATCGTTCGCGCCAGGCACATTTCGTCCGGCACCCACCCTTCAAGCCCCCCAAACCCCGCCTCCACGCTTGAGCGAACCTGCCCCATTTCTCCCGCCGCTTCAAGGTACACAAACCCTGCGCATTCCAGGAGCTGGCGGTCAGGGGCCGCGTTTGATTTTGCCTGGCCAAGCTCCGGGGCAACCCCAGTTATTCCCAGGTCTGTTGCCCTCCAATCGACCACAAGCTTTTCCGTCGGGGACACCAGCCGGTACAATTGTTTTTCCTGGCCAACCGCCCAAAAACCAACCGTTCCAACTCCCCGGCTCATACGATCCCAACATTTGCTTTTTGGTAGCAGAGTCCGAGACGAGTCTGCCCCACAACGAATTGGAGAGTTACGACATTTCTGCCGTTCAAGCAAGCCTGCTGGCACTCCTCATCAAAAACGATGGTTCTCGTGTCAGCTTGCCGGAATGGACAAAACTCCCCTATGAAGTCGATGACACAAACCTTCTACGCATGAGCCAGGGCCTACCACCATTGGACAAGCACGAAGGTCGTGCGGTTGAGCTGCATCATCAGGGCCAAGCACAGAATAGCCCTCTCATCGAGCTCTGGTGGCGTCATCATCGTGGCCCCATGGCTTTTGGCATCTTGCACCACAACACCGGTGCTCAACCCAGCCAAATAAACCGTGAAGAATTTCGGCGTCAGCGCCGAGAGCATTGGAAAAATCGATACAGCTACTTCCGGGACCAGCTTATAAACGTACAAAGAAACATTGGTGGCCTAGCTCCTTAGCGCCTTGGCGGACCTATACAAGGCCGCCGCATAGTAGATCGTTTTAAACGATTTACTTATTACGGCCTTGTATTTGAAAAATATAAAAATCCCTATAAAAATAGGGGTTTTTATTTTTAAAAACTTTCGCAAAAGCCAGCTCTTGCCAAAACTAATTTTTTGTACTATACTCAGCCATAGTTTATGGGTGTTCTCTACTCCCTTATTTCTATTTAGTTAACTTCTTAAAATATATGGGTCTCCCCGGTCATCGTCGTACATCATCCGACAAACGTCGCCGCGCCGCGCACTTTGCGCTCACCGAACAAAACGTCCAAGCTTGTCCGAAATGCAAAAAACCATTGCTGCCTCATCGTGCTTGTGTTAATTGTGGCACCTACAAAGGCCGTCAAGTGTTGGATGTCAAAAAGAAAACCGCTCGCGCCACCAAAAAAGCCAAATAACTTTCCAGCTAGTAAGTACTAAGCAGAGTAAGCAGATTAAGTTCCGGATTGCTTAGTACTTATTCTGCTTAGTACTTATTCTGCTTATATGTCCAATCGCCATCTCGGTCGCAGCATCGCCATGCAATCCCTGTTTGAATGGGATTTTCGTGGTCAACCGACGGCCGGCCTCCCGGCGATTATCGAACATAATTTGAAAGAATTTGGCCCCGGACTCGAAGAAATCGACTTCACCAAAAAAATTATCGACGGCATCATTGAACATTTACCAGAAATCGATGCAGTTATCAGTCATTATGCCCCCAGCTGGCCGATCAGTCAGATAACTATTGTCGATCGCAACATCCTGCGTATTGGCGTATACGAATTGAAATTTGCCGAAAATATCCCTCCTAAAGTCGCGATTAACGAAGCGATTGAAATCGCCAAAAGCTATGGCGGCCCATCGTCAGGTAAATTCATTAACGGAGTCTTGGGATCAATGTATAATGATTTGATAAAAGAAAATCCGGCCCTTATCCAAGCCGCCGCCGAATCCGCTCTTCCTGCAGAACCAACTTAATTTATATGCTTAACACGTAGCGCGTAACCGAGAAGTAAATTATCGGCTACGACATACGTGGATACGCCTTCTCTCTATGGCCCTTAGTATTTTAGAACTACCCGAAGTAAAAGAAAAAAACTTCTCCGAGATGGAAAAAACTCTTGGTATCACGTTCAAAAAACCAGAATACCTGGTACAAGCTTTTGTGCACCGGTCATATTTGAACGAACACCACGACTTTCCGCTTGGCCACAACGAACGTTTGGAATTTTTGGGCGATGCGGTACTCGAACTGATCGTAACTGAATTTATCTTCGAAGAATATTTAAACCCCGAAGGCGAACTCACCAACTGGCGCGCGGCGCTCGTGAACGCCAAAATGTTATCGGGCATCGCCTACGAAATCGGCATGGAAAAATTCCTTTTCCTCAGTCACGGCGAAACCAAAGATGTAGGCACCAAAGCCCGCGATTATATTATGGCCAACACGATCGAAGCGGTCATCGGAGCCATTTATCTCGATCACGGCTACGACATGAGCCGCCAATTTGTCACTCGCTGGGTCATTAGCCGCCTCCCGATGGTATTGGAACACGGCCTCTATATGGATGCCAAAAGCCGCTTCCAGGAATCGGCTCAGGAAATTTTAGGCCTCACCCCCACCTACAAAGTACTGCACGAAGAAGGGCCCGATCATGCCAAAAATTTCAAAGTAGGCGTATTTCTGGACAAAGAATTAGTTGCGACCGGCACCGGCACAAGCAAACAAGAAGCCCAGACAGACGCCGCCGAAGCGGCCATAAAAATAAAAAAATGGAAAGGCCCGACCATCAACATTATCAAGCGTGAACCAGGCGGACCTATTTAACGAAGCAGCAAGCAGAGTAAGTACTAAGCAGATTAAGTTAGTAAACCATCAACTTAACTTACTCTGCTTATTATGCTTAGTACTTAGCACTGACAACGGATCGGTAGCTCAGCTGGTAGAGCAGGGGCCTCTTAAGCCCAAGGTCCTGGGTTCGATCCCCAGCCGGTCCACCAAAAATTACGCGCAAATAGAAATGGGAAAGGTTTGGGAAACGGGAGTTTCCCACTTTTGCTGGGGAGAGCCCACGAGAGGGCGGGAGCCCTTTCGTGAAGGAGCGAAGCGACGCGTGAGATCCCCAGCCGGTCCACCAAAAATTAGACACCCTTTAAAAGGGCGTTTTTATTTTGTCACACATGCTTGAATTCTTGTTCCAATCATGCTACACTCGCCGCACTTGCGCCCGTCGTTCAACGGATAGGACAACAGCCTTCGAAGCTGTCTATGTGGGTTCGATTCCTGCCGGGCGCACAAAAAACATCCTTAAAAGGATGTTTTTTATTTAAATCTTATAAATTTTACTTCATCTTTTTCAGCGAATAATTCGGCTGCAGATTATACCCCAAGGTAGCCAAGGCTTCCGAAGTGCGCTGGAAAACTTTACCTTGAGACAATAATTTTTTATACACCGGGCTCTCTTGCAGCATAGTCGCGATAAGGGGGTTTACACCGGTTATGAGCACGCCTTTACCCTGCTTTTGAATGAGTCCTACTATTTCTTCTAGCGCATCCACACCATCAAGATCTATGAAATATAATTCCCGCAACCGAATCACTACCTGACGATACCCGCTTAAATCTTTTTCAAATCGGGCAATATGCGCTTGGGCATTGATGTACGCCAACTGACCTTTAATTGAATACACAATAGTATCAGAATCTTTGGTAACCGCTTCCAGCTCTTCGCCGCTAATCTGACTGACAATTTTTTGATTGGCATCGTTTACGACCAATTCAAATTGCCCTTTAGATAATTTTTCCATAAACAAAACCAAGGCAATCGCCGTGCCAAGTAAAATTCCCACGATCGGATCTTCTACCACCGTTACGACACCTACAAACAAAGCCAGCAAAAAACTTCGCTTATCGACACGGAACATTCTCTCTAAATGCTCGGCTTCCACCATGCGCACAGCCACAAACACCAAAATGGCGGCAATTACCGCGAGCGGAATATATTTGAAGTAAACTAGAAACAGTAAGGATATTATCGCAATCGACACGCTGCTGATAGTGGCCGAAATTTTATCGGTCGCCCCGGTTTTAACATTGAGCGAAGTGCGAGCCAGCGCGGCGGTAGCAGCGATGCCCCCCATCAATCCGGAGGCAATATTGGCCAGCCCCAGCCCCAGCATCTCTTTTCGTTTATCATGTTTAGTACCGCTCATGCCATCCGCAATTTTGGCCGACAGCATTGTTTCCAAAATAGCGATAAAAGCTACCGTGGCGCCAGCTACTATCAGTGAATTATCCCACGCCAATAGCGGCCTGCTCCAAATCGCCGAGCTCATGTCAGGAAATTTAGCTCCGAGTGTTTGTAGCGCCAGTGGAATTTTTCCTGTTTCCGACAAATACCCCAACCCTATTCCCAGAGGAGCGAGCGTAATCGCGCCCGGTAAACGCGGCGTGATCTTGAGCAAAACAAACAAAGCAATTAAAAAAATACCGAACACCACCGCTGCCACCGGCGAGGCTTCGCCAACATGACGGAATGATTCGATAACATTTTCAATAAATTTTTCATGCTTGGGTAAATTAGTTAGACCCAAAGCAAAATTGAACTGGTTGAAAGCGATAATAAATGCCACGCCCAACGTAAATCCAATAATCGTACTCGCCGGAACAAACACCAGATAACGTTCCAAGCGCAGCGCGTACGCGATTAAAATAAATACCCCGGCTAC
>CAZPCV010000053.1:0-4883 GCA_964585245.1 uncultured Gammaproteobacteria bacterium | reverse complement strand
ACGTGAATTTCTAATCCGATAATGGGAATAAGTTTAGACATATACGTATAACCTTAAGCCAAAGTTAGTATCTGAAGGCGGTATTTTGCAGTTAAAAACAATAGTACCCTATCATTTTTGTAGTTTTTTTACAAACTAAAATGCCCCTGGCAGGAGCATTTTAGGAGTTGGTTTTGAACAGTTTTTAGGCCGGAGTGACAGGGGCAGGGGGCGTCATGGTGGCAACCGGGGTCTTTTTGGCTTCCAAATAAACCAATAGAGGAGGCAAACTGGCCAGAGGAGCAAGTATGGCCGCCACTAGCGCGTAAATTAGACTGCTTAAAGCTTCAAGGCTCGTGATAGCCAAGCTGATGTAGTTGCCATTGGAAATAGGCTCTAGAGCTACCAATGGCCAGCTGATTAAGTTTGATACCAAACTAATAGCGATGGAAAAAACTATTGCCGGAGCTACGATCCGCCAAGTGATAGAAAACCAGCGTCCTTTGACCAGGTCTTTACTTGCTTTGAGTGCGGCCCAGCCGCGTTTTTCTTCAAAGATTACAGTGTACGCGGTAAAAATATACCAGACACTAAAGATAATAGCCGGAATAACTAAGAGAATAATACCTGCAAAAAACATGACGCCTAGTAAAATGGAAGCCCAGATCACGCTTAACAAGTAAGGTGAAGTCGCTTTCACAGCGGACTGAACAGAGGGGATGGTGCCGGTCTCTACCGCTTGTTTTAGCGCGCGTGTCAGTGACAAACTGATCAAAATGCTAAAAATTGAGCCGGCAATAGATAGCAATCCGATGCACAGCGCGATAATCATTTCTGATACGGGCAGAAAGGCACTGGTGAAAAGGCCAGCAATTCCCGATAATGACAAGACAAAAGTTGGTAGAAAAATCCAGAACATGTACCCGCGCAGAGCCGAAAAATGTTGGCGATACAATTTCCAGCTTTGTATAATCAATTGAGGCACGGATGTGAGCATATGAAGTATGATTAAATTAAAGAAGCTAACAAGGAAACCGCTTCTTTTTTAAGTATATCAAGTTCGGCATCTCCCGGCAATTCTTTGATGGTTGCCCCGCGCGCTGTGAATAATGATTGATAAGAGGGGTCGGCGAAACGTTTGGACAATCGCTCCGCAAATTCCAGCCGCTCGAAGATAACGTTGTCCTGCTTTTCGGTGCGTTTTCCCAGGCGATTCATGGCAATCGTGGGAGTGGTAGGCAGGAGTATCAAATAGTCGGGCCGGTATTCTAGTGCCAAAGCATTGCCTTCGAGCGAAGTTAAGTAGTCGATTGTGATGGTGCTGTCGGCTACGGGCTGGTAAGCAAAAGAGGTGCTTACCCCGCGATCCTGAATAATCGTTTTTCCCATCTTCAGGAGGGGTAATAGGAGGGTGCGGTATAAAATCAGCCGATCCAACGCGTACGCTTCGGCAATAGAGTGGGCGCTGTAGCTGCTGCCAGTGCGAATTAATTCTGCCCGAATAACGGCTCCTACCCCGCAATAAGTTGGCTCGCCGCTAATAACAACGTCGTACGTAAGCAGATCCTCCAGAGTGGGGGAGTGACCGTGTTCTTTCCAGTAGGTTTTTAAATCAAATACTTTTTTCCCCGCGGATGTTAAGTATTCTTGCCAAACACTAATGACCGTGCTTTTGCCGCTGCCGTCGATGCCGTCGATCATGATGAACATATGGGTTTTTAAATATGTATTTCCGGAACTATCGCTGTGATAAATAACCCCTTTTTGCTCCTGGGTATTTTTGGGTTAATTTTTTTTGTAGGTGACAAAGCTTAGGCCGAATAAATCGGTGCGCTCGGTTTCGTGCCAGACAGTGTGATCAATTTCCGGGAAAAAAGCCGTGCCAGCCACGGTTTGATGCACATGAGTCATATAGAGCGTGTCGGCTAGGCCGATGGTCTGGCCATAAATTTCTGCACCGCCAATTACCATCACTTCTTCGGCAGGGTGGGCAGCTAGTGCTGTAGCGATATCGGTATATACTTCCACAGTGGGTGGAACAATAAAATCGGTTTGTCGGGTGATGACAATATTTTTGCGATTAGGCAAAGGGCGAAATTGCGGCGGCAGTGATTCCCACGTTTTGCGCCCCATCAAAACGGTTTTACCGGTAGTTAACTCTTTGAAATGTTTTAAATCTTCGGGCAAATGCCACGGCAGTTTGCCATGAATACCGATGCAATTATTAGTAGCGACAGCGGCGATAATGGATACCGACATAGTTAAACGGCAATGTCGAAATTAATCTTGGGGTGACTTTGGTAGTTAAGTACTTGCGTATCTTCGGCCGTCCAGTCAAAAATCGAACTGAATTTTTCGGTCACTACCTGCGGCAGGGGATAAAGGTGCGGATCGCGCGCCAGCTGTTCTTTGGCTCCGGTAATATGATTATTGTAAATATGCACATCGGCCAAAAAGCCGGTGAGTACACCTTCTTTAAGCCCGCTCTCTTTGGCTAGGAGGTGAAGTAATAGGGCGTAGCTGGCAATATTAAAGGGCAAACCAAGCATCGTATCTACCGAGCGCTGGTTCCATAATAAATTCAAACGGCCATCAATCACCGTTACTTGCCAAGAATAGTGGCAGGGTGGCAGCGCCATATCCTGGAGAATGGCTGCGTTCCAGGAATTTACAATCATGCGACGGTCGTTGGGGTTAGTTTTTAGAGCCGTTACCAACCGTTGTAATTGGTCCACGCCTTGACCAGAATAATCGGTATCGTAGTTTTTATAGGGTGCCCCGAAATGCCGCCATTGAAATCCGTAGACCGGCCCTAAATCACGTTCGGCCGCCATTCGCTGTTTGGCCGCTTCGTCATGTCCGTACGGAGCTTTGCTAGGGCTGGCCCATTCATCCCAGATATGATTGTTGCGGTCTTTGAGCCACTGCTTGTCCGTAATGCCTTTAATAAAAAATTCTAGCTCGGTCGCGACCAAACGAAATGGAACTTTTTTGGTAGTAAGGAGTGGAAAGCCGTTAGCCAGATCGTGCTGAAACATCATGCCAGATACAGCCAAGGTGCCGACCCCAGTGCGATCAGTTTTGGGTTTGCCTTTGTCTAAAATAGTACGTACGATATCAAGGTATTTTTGCATAGTTTTTTAGCTCCTTTTTTTACCTAAAGAAACCGGGGGCAAAAGCTGTGTGGGTCGACTGTTAAAATCTCGCGGAGTTTTTCCTCGGGGCCCTAGCGGGGGTTTTTTTTCGTCCACAGCCACTGTTGGTAATAGTTGGGTTTCGCGTTTAGCTAGAGGAAGCTTTTCTTGTACATCGGCATCACCCAGAAACTGAGACTCAGCAGCTTCCGTATCAATATTGAGATCCTTCGTTCTTTCTTCCGCATCTTTTCGGATAGCGGCCAGTTGTATGTCGCTTAAAAAAGCGTCGTTATTATGGATGCCACGAGGATTTTTATCCATAGTGTATTATTTATTTTGTTAAATAAATTATGGAATCTACTTCCCCGTACTGCCAAATCCACCGACACCACGGGTAGTCGCCGACAGCTCATTCACCTCTTGAATTTCCGCTACTACCACTGGTTGTACTACTAACTGAGCAATTTTATCTCCTCGTTCTACGCGGTAGGGCATGTCGCTTAAATTTACCAATAGAACATTATATTCACCTCGGTAGCCTGCGTCGAATACACCCCCCAGGCAATGCAGACCGTTCTTGGCCATGCTGCTGCGGTCTTTCATAAGTGCCACGTAGCCGGTAGGAAATTCCATGGCAAACCCAAGCGGAAACAGCCACCGCTCGCCGGGTCCGATAATTCCTTCCTCAAGCGTATACACATTCAAACCGGCATCACCTTCGTGAATGTAATTGGGTATGATGGCGTCCGGGTGGAGTTTTTTGATTTTTATCACCACACTGATTGAGTGTTAAATTGTTAAAGTGTTACATTGTTTTTTTACAATCGTTTGCTGGCAATCTAACATTTTGTTTCGGCTATACAATGAAAGGTTTAATAATCTGATCGATTTGTTTAAACAGTGCTTCTTTAGTCCCTTCATTCTGAATAGTCACATCCGCCGCAGCCATTATTTCTTTAATTTTTTGTTCCGACTCTTGTTCACCATCAGCCACAAATTGTTCCCAGGTTTTGCTGCGGTCGTCCGGGTTTTCGGATCGTTCCGTCAGACGTTTATAGCGTGTACGTGGCTCGGCGGCAAGAGCTAGGATTTTGAATCCAGGTAAATTTTTTAAATACACCACATCGCTGGGGCGACGTACGCCTTCGGTAATAATCAGTGGGTCGGCGGCTTCAGACACGTCGGCTGCTAATACTTTACTCATCAAATCTTCGCCAAAATTTTGCCGTAGCACGGTAGAGAGTTGTTGCAGGTTCGCCCGTGTTGGCTCGAGGTGTACGCGTTTGGCTACATCGCGCAGCATGTCCGAAAACCGAAATGAGACCGCACCATATTTTTCGCGTATATATTCCGTGACGGTTGTTTTTCCGGCTGCAATTTCGCCAACAATGCCGAGGACCAGTTTCATAGGTGCTATTTATTTAGTCTGTGTTTCGCTCCAATCCGATAAATACTGCCGATAGGCCACCCCCGCCCGTTCGAGCAGTCGCCGTGAGGCTACAAAGGCGTCTACGTCATGGTATTTATCACTTTCAAAAATCACTTCCGTAATCCCATTTTGGATAATAGTCTTGGCGCATTCGTTGCAAGGGAAGAGCGTGCAGTATAATTTGCAGCCTTTAGTCTGGGTGTTCGCATTATACACGGCGTTTTCTTCGGCGTGGCACACATAGGCGTATTTGGTGTCCAAAAATCCGCCTTCACGTTCCCAGGGCAAGTCATCGTTGTTCACGCCGCGCGGAAACCCGTTGTAACCCAAACCAACTA
>CAZPCV010000052.1:0-5021 GCA_964585245.1 uncultured Gammaproteobacteria bacterium | reverse complement strand
TATTACGCGAGATTGTGGCTCTCGCAATACGGGTTCAATTCCCGTTGGCCACCCCCGCCGGGATTTAAGAAAAAAAGAGCTTTAGAAGCTCTTTTTTGTTTAGAATATTCGTGTCCCCGCTAAGAATCGAACTTAGATCTAGAGCTTAGAAGGCTCTCGTTCTATCCATTGAACTACGGGGACGAAGATGCTCGCTCGCTTCGGCTCGCGAGTTATATTCTTGAAATGCCCCCATTCTAGCGATTTTTTACAGACAATGCAAGGTATGCTAAGATGTTGGCATCCTTTTTGTTAGTAATTTTTATGAGACGTTTTTTAAAAAATTTTGTACTTTCTCTGGTGTTGCTCGGTGGAATAGCGGCAGGATTTCAGGCGGCTTTGGCCGCTGATTACGGCCTAACCGAAACGAGTAAGACGATTGGTTTTAAACAAGACGACAGCAACACCGTGACCGGTATGGTGGGGCGGGTGGTGACAGCCGCACTTGGTGTCTTGGCCTTTGTCTTTTTTGGTCTAATGCTCTATGCAGGGTTTCGTTGGATGACCGCACAAGGAAATGAGGAGGCGGTGAGTACAGCCAAAAGCACGATTTTTGCGGCTATTATTGGCCTCGGTATCGTGTCGGCATCCTATGCGATTGCACGTTTTACCTTGGACAAGCTGGGTGGATAGTTTATTAACCGAGCCTTGACTTTTTCCCCCTACTGGGCTACGATGGGCATACTTTATTCATTCTTACTGCCAGGACCACAACAGCTTGGATAACTAGTAAGGACTGAACCTTCTCGAAATATGCTCGGGGAGCGCTCGGTGACATTATCGCATATATGTTAGATGCCAAGAAAAAAGCCAGTATTATCAAAAAATTCCAGACGCACGAAGGCGACACCGGATCGAGTGAAGTGCAAATCGCTATTCTCAGCGCTGAAATTGATGAGCTGATTGAGCACTTGAAACTTCATTCCAAAGATCATTCCTCACGCCGCGGTTTATTGCGCAAAGTCAGCACTCGTCGTAGTTTGATCCGCTACTTACGCAAAGAAAATCCAGAAAGCTGCGAACAGATACTCAAAAAATTGAAAATCAAAGGAGGTCGCGCGATTCCTAAACCAGGTGCTGCCACTACCGCAAGTGAAGATGAGATGCTCGACGAAGAAGTAATGGATTTAAAAGAAATGAACAATGAACGGATTGGCTAATAAAAAGAACCATCCTCTCAAACACCCCGATCAACGCGTTGGGGTGTTTATTGATGTGCAAAATATGTATTACAGCGCCAAGAATTTGTTTGGCGCCAAAGTTAATTTCGGCAATATCGTGCGGGCCGCGACCGAAGGCCGCAAGCTGATTCGGGCCATTGCCTATGTCGTGTCTACCGAAAGCAAAGAAGAGCAGCCATTTTTTGATGCCTTATATAATTTGGGGATAGAAACCAAAGATAAGCCACTCCAAATATTTTATGGTGGTGAAAAAAAAGCTGATTGGGATGTAGGGATTGCGGTCGATGCGATTCGTCTGTCTCCCAGCCTGGACGCGATCGTGCTCGTGAGCGGCGACGGCGATTATTTGCCACTTATTGAGTATCTGCGCAATCAGGGCAAGCAGGTAGAGGTGGTGGCGTTTGGCAATACCACGTCGGGTAAATTGAAAGAAGCGGCCGATGATTTTATGGATTTGAGCTTGGAAAAGGCAAAGTTTTTAATCAATATGCCAGGATACGCCAGCCCTCGACCAGCGCCGAAAAAAAAGGATTGCGCCGCTTAAAATATAAAGTTATTGAATAGTTGTGGTGTTGCCACATGCAACAAAGCAGCAGTTTAATAATTTTAAGAAGCTGGTGTACGGACCCTTAGACCTTTTGTAGAGGTCGGTCGCTCGTACATCATCTTCGGAAAGGAAATTAGTATGGATATCAAACAATGGTCGCTCGATTGGGGTGGCCGGAAACTGACGGTAGAAGTCGGCCATTTTGCGTTACAGACCAACGCTTCGTGTACCGTACGTTATGGCGATACGGTCATTCTCGCGACGGTCGTCATGAGCAAAAATACCCGTGAAGGGATTGATTTTTTCCCGCTCATGGTGAACTTCGAAGAAAAATTATATGCTGCCGGCAAAATCAAAGGCAGTCGTTTCATCAAACGCGAAGGTCGGCCGAGTGATGAAGCTGTGTTATCCGGCCGCTTGGTAGACCGCGCTATTCGCCCGTTATTTAACGATCGGTTGCGCAACGATGTGCAGGTGATTTTGACCGCATTGTCGGTAGACGGGGAAAATGATTCGCAAATCCCGGCCCTCATTGCGGCGGCCACGGTACTTAGCATTTCGTCAATTCCTTGGAACGGCCCAATCGCTGGCGTGCGTGTTGGCCGTCTGAATGGTGAGTGGAAAATTAATCCGTCGTTCGCCGAGCGCGAGCTGAGTGATGTCGATATCGTGGTCGCTGGTACGCCGGATAAAGTAGTGATGGTAGAAGCAGGGTGTAAAGATGCGCCGGATGACGCGGTTGTACAGGCGTTGCAGTTCGGAGCCAAAGAAATGGCCCCGGTTATTGCCTTTATCAAAGAAATTCAACTGGCTGCCGGCAAACCGAAATTAGAAGTGTCAGCCGCTCAGCAAGAAAAAGAAACTGCTCTTCTCGCCGTAGAAGCCGAAGTACAGGCGCTCGTCGCAGCTCATGTGGACGATTGGATTTTTGATAGTCAGAAAAAAACCCGGGCGGAACGCAGCGCGATGGTAGATCGATTTAGCCTAGCGATCGAAGAAATGCTTGCGACTAAAGAAGGGCTGGATGAAAAAATTAAGAAAGTAGTGTTAGGACGCGTCAAAATTTATATTGAAAAGCATATTACCGAACAGATTTTGAAGGCGAACCGCCGCTTGGATGGTCGCGCGCTCACGGATATTCGCGATTTATCGATTGAAGTGGGCTTGTTGCCCCGTACTCATGGTACTGGCATGTTCATGCGCGGCGATACACAGGTATTGTCGGTTGTAACTCTGGGTGCCCCTGGCGACGTGCAGACGCTCGATACGATGGAAGAAGAAGGCAAAAAGCGGTACATGCATCATTATAACGACACCCCAGCGAGTTATGGCGAAACCGGCTTTATGCGTGGTCCAGGCAATCGTGCCATCGGGCACGGTGCTCTCGCCGAGCGCGCTCTCGAGCCGATGTTGCCGCCGGAAAATGATTTCCCGTACGCAATTCGCGTAGTATCAGAAGTGTTAGGCAGTAACGGGTCAAGCTCAATGGCTTCTACCTGTGGCTCAACGCTCGCCCTTATGGATGCGGGTGTGCCAATTCGTAAGCCGGTCGCTGGGATTGCGATGGGTCTTGCCAGTGATGCCAGTGGCGCCTGGAAAGTGTTAACTGATTTACAGGATATCGAAGACGGCCCAGGTGGCATGGATTTCAAAATTGCGGGTACAGCCGACGGCATTACAGCGTTACAAATGGATACGAAGACTAATGGTCTGAGTTGGGAAATTGTTGCCCAAACCTTTAGCCAGGCCAAAGCCGCTCGTTTGCAGTTGTTGCAAGCCATGGCCAACGTTTTGCCGGCTCCGCGTGCTGATTTATCTCAATATGCGCCGCGCATCGTGACGATCATGATCAATCCGGACAAGATCCGCGATGTGATCGGCCCAGGCGGCAAGATGATCAACAAAATTATTGCTGAAACCGGGGTCGCGATTGATATCGAAGATGATGGGCGTGTGTGTATTACGTCAACTGATTCTGCAGGTATGCAACGAGCGGTAAAATGGGTAGAAGAATTAACCCACGAAATTACCGCTGGCGAACAGTATGAAGGCACCGTGGTCCGCCTCGAAGATTTCGGTGCGTTTATCCAGGTATTGCCTGGTCAAGACGGCCTGGTGCATGTAAGTGAAATTGCCTGGACCCGCACCAACAAACCAAGCGACGTGTTGAAACTTGGTGACAAAGTAAAAGTAGTAGTCAAAGAAATCGATAATTTAGGCCGCGTGAATTTAAGCATGAAGCAGTTGTTGGAGAAACCAGAAGGTTACCAGGAACAACCAGCCTTTGATCGTGGTCCGCGTCCGCAGCGCAGTGGCGGATTTGGCGGTCGTGGCGGTGGTTTCCGCGGCGGCAGGTAAGTATTTTCAATCCCCTCTTAAGCAATTAAGAGGGGATTTTAAAATGTAATTCATTCAGGGTAGCAGTTAACGGATAATACTTGTCTGTTAATGGTTACCTTGAATTTTTTTGAAGAAAAACCAGGAGAATCGGGAATGAAAAAAACAAAACCGCTCCTCCTGTGTTTAACAGGGGGGCCGAGCAGCGGCAAGACTGCAGTTGCTCGGAAGGCAGAAGAACTCTTCTCAGATCGGATTGTCGTGGTGCACGAGCGCGCCACGATTTTATTGCAAGATAACCCGCCCAATCCTTGGACGCCGGAATGGCGGTGCAAGTTTCAGGACGCGGTCTTCCAGGCGCAACGCGATGCGGAGGCTGAAGCTTTGGCGAGAGCCGGGGCCATGGGCCGCGTGGCGGTGTTGGTAGATCGGGGCATCCTTGACGGAGCCGCGTATCTGCCCGGCGAACTCGTCGAATTTGCCGCACGATTTGGCGTGGATGTGCTGGCAGAGATGCTGCGCTACTACGCAATAATCCGTGTACAATCGCTTGCGTGTGTTCGCCCCGAAGCATATGGGCGAGATGGTAACGCGGAGCGTTTTGAGGCAGCCGCAGAGGCCGAGCGCCTGGATGCGGCGATCGGTCGGGTGTGGGCCGGGCACCCGCGCCTTGTCTCCATCCCCGTGATGGAGACCCTCGACCAGAAGGTCGAGGCGGCGCTCACAGTGATCCAAAATCTAATCAAAGAATAACGGCCCGTGATTCCCTCGGGCCGCCTTCATTTATTGGGCTAATTGTGGTCGTTGATTTATTTTAAATAATATGTTTATATAGCGACGCTCAAAGGGCAAGTGGTGGAATTGGTATACACGTTAGTCTTAGAAGCTAATGCCGCAAGGCTTGAGGGTTCGAGTCC
>CAZPCV010000051.1:0-5429 GCA_964585245.1 uncultured Gammaproteobacteria bacterium | reverse complement strand
ACCACGACATAAAACGAAATTTTTCCGTCTTTAGCGACAATTTCAAAAGCGATATGCTCGTTGCGACCGAAGAGCCATTTAAAAAATCCGTGATCCGGCTTGAGGCCGGCAATTGAAGAAAACAACGCTTCGGCAATCGCGATTTGTTCGCGTGTATGATTAATATTCTCTTCTCCACCTTGGTTATCCTGGCGTTCATTCTTTTTTTCCTTGGGTACTCGGATCAGCAGGATGGTTTTATGAAAAGCCCGGCTGGTTTTGGTGCGCGCGTGTAATAAAGCCCGTAGGATAAATAATCCGGCAATAAAAGCGAGCAGTCCCAAAATTCCGAGGCCAACTAAAAAAAGTATCTGATTTTCTAAAAATAGATTGAACGAAGTGACGAGATAGGTAATAAAAGCATCGAGCGACATGGTTTCTAAAAATGGGTTGAACAAGAGCTAGTTTTGTTTTTTCTCGATAATTTGTAAAATCCGATCAGCTTTAATTTTAGCTTCTTGTTCCAAAAAGAAACGATTTACACCGGGTAATAATTTCAGCCATTCTAGAATAAGAGCTAGCACTTTTTTGACTTTTACATGGGTTGAATTCAGCATTTCTCGGATCTTGAGAGCGGTTTCTTCGCCTTTGATTTTGAATTCCTGTTGCGCGATAGGGGAGAGGCGCCGGTATGAATCGCTTAGGCCTTCTTCCAGAACGTGCTCAATTTTAAGAGTGACCTCATCCTGAGTGGGAGGAATTACTTTTTTGGGCCGGCGCAGACTAGGTAATGCAAAGGATTTTTTACTGTCGATCGGCCGTTCTCGTGCGGATTTTTGGTCGGGAGGGCGTTGTTCGGGTTTTTCGCTGGTGGGCTCATGTTCGCCCTTTGACGTATTGCTGCCCGGGACGCGCTCTTGGTTTTTATTAATTTCACCCGGTCGCAATGTATCGTTGAGTTCGTTGTTTACCATAGTGAGGCCAGTATACCATTAAATTAGCAAAAGTCCAAGCCGAGTAAAGCTGTTTTTTTGGTTACGTTTATGCTATACTTAGAATTAGATATTTCTAAATTAATCGTATAGTTCTTTGGAGACCTGATGTATGAAAAATTTTCATCAACTTGAGCACGAAGGCCTGACCTGGCTTAATATTACTTCCCAGAATGAAAAAGAGGTTAGAGAATTACAAAAAAAATTCAATTTTTTGGACCAGGATATAGGCGAGTGTCTGCCTCCTTTCCAACGACCCAAAATCGTTAAACGGTCCGATTATTATTTTATCATATTGCATTTTCCGGTGTTTGATCGTGCCACCAGGCGTTTGGGTTTTACCGAAGTTGATTTTTTCCTCAATCGGCATTTGTTAGTGACGGTGCACAGCAATAAATTACTCACGATTGAAAATTTCTTTAATCAATGCAAAAAAGATCCATCCGAACGAGCTGCGTATTTCAAAGGCACCGCTATTCACTTGTGTTTCGAACTCTTAAGTCGCTTGCTCGAAGCCATTTTCCCTATTTTGATGCATATCAACGAAGATATGACTCTCGTTGATCGCAAACTTTTTTCCGCTGTGCCGGGGGCGCAAATGGCCGAAGAAGTACTGCGTCTCAAGACGAATGTCGTCACCTTCCGCCGTTCAATGCAAGGGCATCGTACCGTGCTTGATCGGTTGGTGCTGTCGGCTGGCCGAGAATTGGAATTGTACAATTACCAGACGTATATCAATTCTCTGAAAGAGTTCACCAATGAAATTTGGCATATGCTGGAAAGCCAAAAAGAAAGTATCAATGCTCTGCACGAGACCAATGAATCCCTGATTAACCTGCGTACCACCGATGTCATGAAAACATTGACCGTAATTTCGGTCATCACCTTCCCCCTTACTCTAGCGGCCGCCTTATTTGCGATCCATGCTCCGGGCAATCCATTTGTTAATACGCCGGGTGGTTTTTGGATTGTGTGTGCTATCCTATTCGGAGGCGGTATTGGTACGGTTATTTTCTTCAAACGACGTGGGTGGATGTAAAAATAGTGTTAAGATAATAAAAAACAACGATTTCTTCGTTGTTTTTTATTTAATAATAGATTATTGCGTTAATTTCGTTCCATCTTTTGTATCATGCACTATATACCCGGCCGCTTCCAGTTCGTGGCGCAGCGTATCACTTTCACTCCACTTTTTTTCAGCTCGAGCGTGGTCACGCTTCGTTATCAGTTCTTGGATAGCCGCTGGTAACGGGTTAGAATCCTGTAGAGATGCTTGGGCCAGATGTTCCTTTAGTTGCAGCCCAAAAATGTCATCCGCCCAAAGCAGGTCATCCTGGCTCAGGGTTTTTTGTTTTAGGTATTCCCAGGTTAAAGCCAACGCCCCGGGTATATCCAAATCATTATTAATATGCTCGATGAAAGCCTCTCGGAACACGCCATTTTTTTCTGTGGCCAGAGTGGAATTTACTGCGCTTTTATACAAATGTTCCAAGCCATTTTCCGCTGCTTCAAGAGCGGCAAAAGAAAAATTAAGTTGCCGGCGATAATGTGACTGTAACACGAAGTAGCGATAGGCGAGAGGAGAAATGCCTTTTTCTTTTAGTACGGAAATAGTCAGAAAATTATCTCCTGATTTTGCCATTTTATCATTATCGATCAAGAGAAATTCTCCATGCAGCCAGAAATTCGCCAGGGGCTTTTCGTTGGCTGCTTCGCTTTGCGCGATTTCGTTCGTATGGTGCACGGGAACATGATCGATACCACCGCAATGAATATCGAACGGCTGCCCCAAATAGCTGGTGGCCATTGCCGAGCATTCGATGTGCCATCCAGGGAAGCCCACTCCCCACGGGCTATCCCATTCCATCTGCCGCTTTTCCAAGACCGGCGAAAATTTCCAGAGTGCGAAATCGGTGGTATTTTTTTTGTCTCCAATATCTACGCGTACCCCTGCCCGCAATTCCTGATTTTTTAAATTTGCCAGTTTGCCGTAATCCTCCAGTTTGGAAGTATCAAAGTAAATACCGTCTTTTGTCGGATAGGTGAAGCCCTTTTTTTCCAGTTTTTTTATGAGAGCGACCTGCTCTTTGATGTGATCGGTCGCCTTGCACCAGGTATCCGGCTCGCTGATGCTCAGATCTTTAATGTCACGCTTAAAGGCTTCGGTATATTCCGCTGCTATTTCGTGGGCGCTTTTATTTTCCCGGCGGGAGCCTTTTTCCATTTTATCTTCGCCGTTATCTGCGTCATCCGTCAGGTGCCCTACATCCGTAATATTCATTACGTGCGTGACTTTAAAATTATTTTTATATAAGACGCGTTTTAAAATATCTTCAAAAATATAGGTGCGCAAATTACCCAGATGTACAAAATTATATACGGTAGGGCCGCAGGTGTAGAGCCCAACTTTGCCTGATTTAATGGGGATAAATTCTTCTTTTTGACGGGTGAGAGTATTGTAGAAGGTGAGTGCCATACCGTGTAAATTAATTCAGTAACAAAGCCTGGTATAGTTTAGCCCATTTTTATGCACTTATCAACATTGTGTTTGAGTTTTGCGCATAGCGCAAATTGTTAAATGTTGCTATACTTAAGTCACTATGTTTTTCTTCAAGCCAAAGTCATACCTCGGCATTGATCTCGGAGCGGGCGGGATCAAGCTCGTTGAATTGCAGCAGCAAAAGCAGCGGCCAGTGCTGTTTACGTATGGGTTAACCTCAATTCCTCAAGACGTGCATCATTTGGTGGCAGCCCAAGAAAAACGTCCCGAAGACTTGCTTATGAAGCGGTCGGTTGCCCCAGTCGAAGAAAAAGAGTCGGCGAAAGATGCGGCCGCTCCGGTTGACCCTAGAATTTCCCAATATGCGACTCTTCTCAAAGAAGTCTGCCGGGCTGCCAAAACAAAGAGTAAAAGCGCTATTGTTAGCTTGCCAGTATCGGCTGTATTCCACACGATTGTTAACTTGCCAGTAGTAAAGCGAGAAGAGATAGACGGCCTCCTAAAGGCGGAAATTAAAAAACTGCTACCGTACGCGCTCGAAGACACCGCGCTTGATTATGAATTATTACCCCGATCCGCAGACGCCAAAATGCAAACCATATTAGTGAATGCCGTGCCCAAATCATTGGTCTTTTTTTATTCTAAAATCTTTCGCGAAGCTGGGTTGGAATTAAGCGCTCTTGAGCCGGAATCAGTGGCGCTCTCGCGTGCGCTCGTCGGGCGTGATCGCGCTTTGACGATGATTATCGACATGGGCGCCGAGCGGACCAACTTTTTTATCATCGATCAAACCGTGCCAATGACTCATCATAGTATTGAGATAGGCGGCAAAAACGTGAATACTATTTTGCAGTCAGTCTGGGGCACGGATGAATCGCTAGTTGAACAGCTCAAGCATGATGTCTTCGCTGAATTAAACCGTTCCGCAGAACCTGGCGTCTCTACAGAGCGGTTGATGAGTCTCTTTACGCCGATTATTGATCCGATTATCAAAGAGATCGGTTATAGCTTCGATTTGTATTTGCGTCAGAGCGGTAACGAGGGTAAGCGTCCAGAAAAAATAATTCTTACGGGAGGTGGCGCGATTATGCCTGCGTTATCAAGTTATTTGTCCGACATATTTAAACTAAAATGTTACATTGGTGATCCATGGGGGAGAGTGGTATATCAGGAATCGCTCAAGGGGCTATTGCATCAAATTGGACCGCGGATGTCGGTAGCTATTGGCTTAGCCTTACGTAATCTGGTATAATCGCTACAATGTCCATAACCTCTTAGCTTTTTATAAGGCCATAGGGGTAAGGAGGACATGATTATTAGTAGTTTTAATTACGCATGTATGGATAAAGAAAAGTCCAAAATTCGGGTCTTGTTGGTAGAAGACGATGTTTTTCTGGCCAATATTTATGAAAAGAAATTCGAAATGGAAGGTTTCAAAACCAGTATTGCTGATAATGGAGAAAAAGGGCTTAATGAAGCCAAAAGAAAGCAGCCACATATCATTTTGCTAGATATCCTGTTACCTAAGTTGGATGGTTTTGCGGTTTTAGAAAAGCTCAAAACTGATCCAGCTACCAAGGGCATACCGGTTATACTTTTGACCAATCTTGGACAAAAAGATGATGTAGAAAAAGGCTTGAAGCTGGGGGCCGCCGACTATCTAATTAAAGCCCACTTTAAACCCTCTGAGGTTGTGGATAAAGTGAGAAAAATCCTAAAATTAGATGCGTAACTATATTTCACAAGAAAGGGGGTGACATTATGAATAAGAAGGGTTTTACTTTAATTGAACTACTAGTAGTGATTGCTATCATTGGCTTGTTGTCGACGTTAGCTGTTGTCGCTCTAGGTTCAGCTCGTGTAAAAGCAAGGGATTCTAAGCGTCTATCCGATTTAAAACAATTACAAACCGCCCTCGAACTATACTATACTGATCAAAATTCATATCCCGCTGGTGA
>CAZPCV010000050.1:0-5532 GCA_964585245.1 uncultured Gammaproteobacteria bacterium | reverse complement strand
TCGCGGTTGCCAAGGCGGAGGAAAATAAAACCACCCTTATTTGTGAAGGGTGGTTTTGAGAATAGGTATAGTTTTAACCTTCGGTGCTGATCCGGATCGCCGGGCCCATACTAGAGCACAAAATCAAATTTTTGATATAGGTGCCTTTGGCGGTGGCTGGCTTGGATTTTTTGATCACATCGATAATAGCGGCTAGGTTTTCTTTGAGCTGTGCTTCGCTGAAGCTGATTTTGCCGATCGACAAGTGAATATTGCTGGTATCATCGTTTTTGAAGGTAATTTTACCTTTTTTCAATTCTTCTACCATTTTTTTAACTTGTGGGCTGACGGTTTCGGTTTTTGGATTCGGCATTAAACCTTTCGGGCCGAGCACTTTGGCGATTGCGGCCAATTTAGGCATCATGTCCGGGGTCGTCACAGCGACATCGAATTCGATCTTGCCGGTGTCTTTGATTTTTTTGATTTCTTCTTCGCCGTAGACGAAGTCAGCGCCTGCCTCTTTGGCCTCTTTTTCTTTTTCTGGAGAGACAAAGGCGGCTACTTTTTTACTTTTGCCCGTGCCGTGTGGCAGGGTGGCGGTGGCGCGGATCTGCTGCTCGCCTTTTTTTGGGTCGATACCCAGGTTGGCATGAACTTCCACGCTGGCGTCGAATTTAACGCCGCTGGTTTCTTTGACTAATTTGACGGCTTCATCCCAGCCGTAGACTTTTTGCTTGTCGACTTTGGTCGCAAGCGCTTTCATCCGTTTGGACATAGAAGTGTTGGTTACGTGGTGCAAACTCCCGGGAGTGACCCAGGATCCCACATAGAATAAAGTGCATTATATATAGCGGAAAAAATAGGATTTGTCAAGCTATGATCCATTCTTTTTTAAGTTCTGCAAACGCATTGTTGGCAATCGCCTCTCTTGTTTTGTTCATTAAATTCAGTAAAAAATGCAGATTATGAAGGCTAGAGAGCCGCAGAGCCGATAGTTCGTCGGCCGCAAATAAATGGTGCAGGTAGCTGCGGGTATACTGTTGACACGTGGAGCACGCGCAGGTTTCGTCAATTGGTCGCAGATCCTTTCTAAAGCTGGCGTTTTTGATATTCAAGCGGTATCGATTAGCCGGGAGCTGCTGATTTTTAATGGTATCGGGCGTTACATACAACATGCCGTGGCGCGCGAGACGCGTAGGGGCGACACAGTCGAACATATCTACACCGTGCTCTACGGCCACCAATAAATCAGCGGGGGATAAGCCCAGACCCATCGCGTAGTGGGGTTTTTCGGGTGGCAAGAGCGGATAGACCCAATCCAAAATTTCGGCCGTGGCCGCCATATTATAACCAATCGACTCGCCGCCAATGGCTACTCCATCGAAATCGAGCGAGCTCACGAATTTGGCCGAAGCTTCTCGCAGATCCCGATGCTTGGCGCCTTGCACAATACCAAATAATAATTGGCGATACCCATGAGGGGCAGGATTTGCCAAGTGCGCGTCAAGAGAACGTTTGGCCCAGCGATGTGTTCGTTCCATCGCCGCTACCGCCGTATCATAACTAGCCGTATCACGCGTGCATTCGTCAAAAGCCATAATAATATCGGCGCCGATCTTTTTTTGGATATCAATCGCCGTTTCCGGGGTAAAGCGATGTCGTGAGCCGTCGAGATGTGACGTAAAGGTAACACCTTCTTCGTCAATCGTGACCAATTGGCCTTGGGAATTTGGCGAATCAGATTTCTTTTCGCCTTGTTTTTTGGTGCCTAAACTAAACACTTGAAACCCCCCGCTATCGGTAAGTATTGGCCGTTGCCAGTTCATGAAGCGGTGCAGCCCGCCTTGTTCCGCGATCAGATCTTCGCCGGGGCGCAAATGCAAATGGTAGGTATTGCCCAAAATAATCTGAGCGTTCATGGCTGTTAGGTCGCTTTGATCTAATGTCTTGACGCTCGCCTGTGTACCAACCGGCATGAAAATTGGCGTCAAAATATCGCCGTGATCGGTTTTGATGAGACCGGTACGGGCGCGGCTGTGTTTGTCTTGGTGGAGCACCGAGAATAATCGTGTAGGCATAGTAGTTAATCTGCGCCAATACTAGCGTATTTTTGCTCAAAAATCAATTATCTGGTCATATTTTTACATCTACGGGTGGTATCTGTTATAATGACCGCAATTTTGAATCAACCCTTGAATAGAAAAGAATCATAGTCTACATAAAGAATTTTTTTCTCATAAATACTCCGTATGGACTCCACTTTCACTAGAATACTTAAACGGTTAGAGATATTTTTCCTTTACGCCACGCTCGCGGTCGTGCCGCTTATTTTTACTCCGGCTACCACTGAATTGTTCGAACTGCCGAAATATACAGCCTTTTACTTTTGTACATTTGCCGCACTCATGTGTTTTTTGGGCCGTTCGGTACTGTTGAAACACTTGTCCTGGCGTCGCACCCCACTGGATTTACCGCTGGTAGCGTTATGGATAGCGATGTTATTTGGGAGTGCTCTGTCACTCTCTCCCTACGAAAGTTTTTTTGGCGACTTCTCTTTTTTGGGAATTTCTTTTTTAGCGCTCAGTGCGTTTATTATTTATTATTGGTTGTTGGTACAGCACGTGGTGTCGCTGCGTCAGGTATTTAATTGTCTGTTGATTATCCTGTCTTCGGGGTTAGTGGGGGTGCTTTATTTTATGTGTCGCACCTTCAATTGGTTTAATCTTCCGGCCAGTTTATTGGCTATTAATCCGCTGGCCGTTTCTAATACTGTTTGGGGATTATTTTTAATTATTTTGGTGGTGGCGGCTTTGACAATGCTTGCTATTCGCCGTACTTCGTTGCCGGTCACACTGCTCTCTGCAGTAGTGCTAGTTTTGAGCTTAGCGGGGATACTGCTAATCGGGTTTTCGGTTATATGGATATTGTTGGCCGTCGCAGTAGCGTTGTCCTTGATATTTTTTCTTACCTATCTTGATCAGTTGCGCTCCTGGTGGTCTTCGCTGGCGTTCGGTTTGTTGGTAGGGGCCATTTTATTTTCTGTGCTCGGTACACCTGCCTGGTTCACTTCGCGCCGGCCGGCCGAAGTAAATCTGGGGTATACCTATTCATGGAATATCGCCCACGATGCCTTTGTGAAGGGGAGTTGGAAGAATCGCATTGTTGGCACGGGCCCTGGTACCTATATTTATAATTTTTCGTTGTTGCGCCCGGCCGAGCTGAATTTGGAGCCTTTTTGGACCAGCCGTTTTTATCATTCGGCGAGTACTGCGCTCGATTGGCTTACCGAAAACGGCCTAGTGTCATCGTTATTGTGGATCGGAATCATGCTTATTATACTTGGTGTAGTGTTTGCTACCTGGTTTAAAACCATTCAGGATATAAGAAAATTGGGCGGTTACAGTATTCCCGGGGAATTTACCAGTACACCCCCCGATGAATCTCCACTTATTTTTTGGGGAGTCACTGTATGTTGGCTCATGCTGGCGGTGGGGGTGTGTGTCCTCAGTCTCGGTGCGGCGCATCTGGTATTGTTTTGGGCATTAGCAGCCTGTTTGGTTTCAGCCAGTTTCGCGCTAGGAAGTACGCCGGTTAGCTACAAGGAAATATCATTACGAACCACGCCACAATACGCGCTCATTCTGTCGTTTGGATTTATTCTGATTTTTACAGGTATTATCGTGCTCGGTATTTACTTTACCCGCTTTATAACGGCTGAACTAGTCTATACCAAAAGCACTACGGCCAAACTCGACGATCGGATTACACTGCTAAACAAAGCCATCGAACTCAATGGGAGCCGGGCGTTCTTCTATCTTAATTTGGGTGATGCGTGGCTCGCAAAGGCAGTAGAATTAAGCCAGGATGAAAAACGTGTCAACGAAAGCTATCTGTCTCTCTCGGCCGCGATTCAATCTGCCAAAACTGCCACCACGATCGCACCGACTAATGTTGCTGGCTGGCAGCTGCTCTCGACCGCTTACACTGCCGCCACCTCGGTGACGCCCGATGCGGCTACGTGGATTGCACAATCTTTAACGCGCGCTGTTGAATTGGATCCCGCTAATCCGATTATTCAGGTATCCCTATCCAATATTCACGCTAGCAACAAGCAGTATCCCGAAGCGATCGCTGATCTGAACCGAGCAATTACACTCAAACCCAATTTCTTAGAGGCGTATGTGCGCTTGGGGATTGTGTATGAAGCCCAGGGTAAAACCAAAGAGGCTCTGGAATCCTTGCAGCGCGGCTTTGCCTATGGCAAAAATAATGCTGATTATCTGGTGCAGTTCGGTCGCTATTATTTCAATGGCAAAGGCGAGAATTACGAAGCGATTGCCGAGGTGTTGTTCCAGCAAGCGGTCTACCTTAATCCCAGTCATTCCGACGGGTTATTCTCGCTCGCCGTGCTCAAAGAGCGACAAGGGAAAAAAGCGGAAGCGTTGGAATTATATCGCAAAGTCCTGGTGCTTAACCCAGGGAATAAAGAATTGATAGCCAAGATTAATAGTCTCTCTGCTCCTTCTGATGCGTCAGCGGATACTACGCCGGCCCCGACCACTAAAAAAGCTAGGTAAGACCCCAAGACCATGATTGATTATTCCGCCGAACTTAACTCCGAACAATTAGCCGTCGTCACTTTGGGCGACGGCCCTTGTTTAGTCTTGGCTGGTGCCGGCAGCGGCAAAACGCGTACGATCACCTATCGAGTCAGCTATTTGTTGGAACAAGGGGTGTCGCCATCGCAGATTTTGCTCCTCACGTTTACCAATCGAGCGGCCGCCGAAATGACCAAGCGGGTAGAAGCGCTCACTGGCCTGCCAAAACTGCCGTGGTCCGGCACATTTCATAGTGTCGCTTTTCGGCTTCTCAAACTATATGCGCCGCTTCTTGGTTACAAGAATAATTTCACGGTCTTAGACGGCGACGACAGCCAAGCGCTGTTAAAAAATTGTTTAAAGAAATTAAAAATCGGCAGCAGTAAAAAGTTTCCTTCCGCCGGAGTGCTTTTGTCCATCTTTAGTTTTGCGCGCAACGCCTCGACCACTATCGCCGAGGTGCTCGATAGCAAATATAACGCTTGGCAGCATATCGAAAGCGATATCAGTGCCGTGGCCACCGAATACGAGCGCGCCAAACGATCTGCGAACGCCATGGATTTTGATGATTTGCTTGTTTATTTTTTAGTGCTATTGAATCAGTCCGAAATCGGCCACAAATATTCGGAACAATTTAAATATATTCTAGTCGACGAATATCAGGACACTAATAAATTGCAATCCGCCATTATCAAGCGCCTGGCTGCCGTGCATGGTAATATCCTGGTGGTGGGCGATGACGCCCAGAGTATTTATTCGTTTCGCGCGGCCGATATCCAAAACATTTTACAATTCGAACACGATTATCCCGGGGCCAAATTATTCAAGCTCGAAACCAATTATCGCTCTACCGCCGAAATTTTGACGCTGGCCAACAACAGCATCGCCAACAATCGAGAACTGTATAAAAAAGAATTAAAAAGCGTAGACAAAAATGGCGACAAGCCCGTGCTAC
>CAZPCV010000049.1:0-5826 GCA_964585245.1 uncultured Gammaproteobacteria bacterium | reverse complement strand
GAACTGACGACGCCAGCCTCTTCAGGGCTGCGCTCTACCACTGAGCTACCGCGGCCGTTTAGTAAGCGCTGGCTATACTAACAATTTTTTTAATTTACGTCAACGGCTGTCGGGGGTTAGTAAATATCTGGCAGAAAGCGCTTCGAGCTGTTGCAAAAACGTTTCTCTAGCTTGACGAAAATCGGATATTTTCTTTAAAAAGAAAAGTACATTATTTGGGTCCAAAGCTACTTCGTGTATGGCCGAAGAAACAACTTCGCCGGTTTCTGGGTTCCACGGTTTTGGAGGGGTCACCGTAAGCGATGGTTTAAAACCGTCGCCAGCCAAAGCTTCGGCTTGGCGTTTTAGCTGTTGTTCGTGCTGTTCACGGTATGCTTCGATTTCTGGGGTAGACACGACATAACCGTTTTCGGCCGCGACTTTGATTTTCTCTATGTCTGCCGTCAGTAAAGCCTGCGAAGGCCAGTGCAGATAGGTGGCAATCATTTCTAAACCATCCCGCCTGTCTTTAACAGAGGTATGCTTTAGTTCCGGCAACGATTTCATGGTGAGAGTAAATTCTGCCAGTGGATCATGTTTTTGTGAGTAGTTTAGCCGACTATTTAAAGAGGTTAACAATGCCGGCAGGCTTTCTTGTAAATCAAAAATGCGCCGCTCGATTTGAGGAATTACCAGCCGATCATGGTCAGCTTGACGGGCTTGGTTTTGCAAATTAGACAGCTCATTTTTGAGTGTTTCTTTGTCAACAATTTTCCCATTTGGCCAGCTTAATTCCGCTAACTTAATGTCAGCATGTGCCGAAAAAACCTTTTTTACAAGCTCGTCTCGTTCTTGACGTAAGGTTTTATTTAGCTCATCAACCGAGGCTTGGTTGGGGTGTCGTTCTTCGCGCGAGGATAAAAAAATGGCATCAATTTGTTCAATTCTTAGCTCCATTTTTTCTAAATCGCCAGGCGCGAGTCGTTTTGGTTCTTGTGGTACAAGTAGTTGCTGCGCTGCTGCAAAGCGTCCAGGGTTTGTTGATTGGTTTGATCCGTTTACGGCAATAATTTTTAGAGAATCATTGGCTGTAGCGTCTCTTAGAGTATAAATATTTGTAATGGACAATCGTTTTAGTTTTGCCTCTGTGGTTGCAATTTGTTTAGAGACTTCATCCCACTGTGCTTCGGTTTGCGCAATTGAGGTTAAAAGTTTTTTTATCAAACCAATTTTTTCATAAATTTCTTCTAGCAGCTCTTCGACTGCTTGGGAGTCGCGTTCTTGGGCGCTCCGTAAAAGAGGGCTTTCTACCACATCAGAGTAAGGTGAGCGAATTAATTTTTTTTCTAGTTGAGCTATTTGGTAGTCGAATGATTTTTTTTGAAATTCTGGATCAAAAGAAATATCAAAAATATCATCGGCTTCCAAGATTTGCGAGTTACGAGGTTTTGGCGAGAGTTTTGCTGTTGACGATTTATTTTTATTGCCGTTGAGACTTTCAGCATACTCTGCCAGTAGGTGGCTGTTTTCATCTAGCGGTAGAAGCTCGGTTAATCGGATTGCTGCATCAATTAATTCTACATTTTTGTTAGGATTTTTTGTAGTCAGAAATTTTTGTCTTTGTTCAAAAAAGCGCTCACGTTGGGAGAGGCGATCGGAAATTTTTTGTTTTTCTTCTTTAGACAAGGTTGCTTCCGGCTGAAGAGAGCGGTGGTCAGGTGGAGAGTCGAAGTATGGGAATTCTACCTGTCCATCCTGCGGCCACGGCACATCGCTGGTACCAGTTGTTAAAATTGTTTTGCCTGCATCTTTTGTGGCGAGGCGAATAAATTCGATACTCTCATTTTGTAGCGGATCAAGAATTGTGCCGTTCCCGCCATTTAATCGGAGTGTGCCGCCTTCGTTTGTTGGTAAACGTAATGTTTCTCCCATACATTAAAAAATTAATCCTCTTCTGTTTTGCCGCGCACAATTTTCCACATTTTCCATAACGCTCTTAAAACAATAAGGAAAATAATACACATTAACCACCACGTATTCAATATCAGTATGACCAAAGAAATAAGCCAGCTAAAAACAAGTTCTTTGGTCGGTTTTTTATTATCAGGGATTTTGATAAATGTTTTATCTTCGAGAGCTTTGATTTGTTCGGTTAAAATTGGTTGTCCTGGTTTGCCATCGGCTTGTTCCGTTTGGATAGTTTTCTTTTTGGCTTCTAGTGCCAGTGTAAAAGCGGAAATTAAACGCTCGAATTGACCGCTGAGGCTGTGATTAGTTTCGCTGGTAATTTGATTGGAGTCAGTAGAGCTAGCACCAGATTGAGAAAAGTTGCTTTTACGGGCTAGCGACAAAAGTTGCTCCACGGTTTGACTTAGAACTCCAGCTACGGAAGATGTGCTGGTTTCGGCTACGCCGCTAGCTATGATTGTGTTGGGGTCGCTTTTGCTTTCCGTAGAAGCGGGGTCGCGCGCGTCCTCTGCCGATGGTTTAAGAGGGGCGGGTGGAGGAACGGTTTGTACATCAATACTCGATGAAGCGGAGCTAAGCATAATAGGGGTGCCAGGCTGCCCGATTTCGGATTTTTTGGCATCTACAATGGTCGCCCGTAGGGCGTGGGTACCCGGCGTCACTGTCCAGTCGGTCCATAATTCTACCAAACGGTCGCCAACAATTAAAAAAGGTATATCGCCAATGACCGTATCATTATCAAAAATTCGTACTGTGCCAAAGATATCAGCAGCCGATTGGTTTTGTAGAGTGAAGTAGACGCGGATCACTGTGTCTTTGGTAAATAGCGGATTGGCCGAATAACGAAATCCGCTGGCGAAGCCTGCGTTGTAGAGTGTGCTAGTACTCTGGGCGGCGGCAGGTGTAGGTTGTAATAAAAACAGGCAGGCTAAGAAAAAAAAGCTGCCAAGTAACCGGACGTAATATTTTTTTGGCATAGGTAAGAAAGTGTCTATAGAGTATTTTATTTATATTACTTTGGCAACTATCATTTTTGAGCTCGTGTATGGATACTTATCCACACAGACTATCGGAGTTTTCTTTAAAAAAGAGCGGATTCGGAGTAAAATAAATAGGTACTATTAAAAATTTTCATGTTGCAGCATAATTTTTCTTCTGAACCATTTTCTTCACCCAAACGTCATGCCGCCTGGGCTCTGCTCCTGATTTTAATAGTAATTTTGGTCGGGGCTTTTTTTATTCTCGATTTTAAAAGTAAAAAATTAGCCGACCTAGCTATTGGGCAGAATGCCACGGGAGAAAAGGGGGGCGAAAAAATCGTGGTTTCTGCCAAGGACGCACTCAATCAGCAAGTGGTGGATGTAGCGAGTGGTAATGCGTCTATCAACGATTTGATCAAAAAATTAGGCAAGCATATTTTTTTGCCGACCGGCAAAGTTACCGTCGCAACGGTAGTGGATGCAGAAGCGTTGCGTAAAGAAAATCCGATTTTTTATCAATATGCCAAGAAAGGTGATCGCGTGGTTGTCTACCCGTCGCAAGCAATTTTGTATGATCCGGTTCTTGATATTGTGCTTGACGTGATCCATTTCCCGCCTACCACCACCGCTCCGCTTATTAAAAAATAGGGTAGTTCTTAATTTTTCATAACCTTAAGACGTTAGTCCGAGTTGTATGTCAAAAAAAATTAATGCCTGGTTAGGGCTTGTGCCTGTTTTAATTTTAGGGGGAAGTTTTTATTTTAATGCTGGCGCCCAGGCTGCTACGACGATCGGAAATAATGTTAGCATCGGCGGCACGCTATCGGTAACCGGAGCCGCCACCACTACTATTGTCACTACCAGTCAGTATATAAGCGTAGGTGGGACCCCACTTAGTTTTAACGCCAGCTATTCCAACGGCAGTCTTAATTTGGCTGGTAAGTTATCGGTGGATGGAACGGCAGCGGTGAGCAGCACTCTTATCGTGGGCGGAGCAGCTACGTTTAGGGGGGATATTCTGGCTGACGTGAATGGGATACCAAATATTGGTGCGTTTGGTTCGGCTTTTAATAACATTTATTCTTCGGGCACGATTTACGGTACCAGTTTGAACTTAAGTAGTGGTGCGACCATTACGGGGGCAGTCACGTTCACTACGGTTAGTAGCAGTATCGTTACTACCAGTAATTATATTAGTGTGGGCGCGACTCCGCGGAGTTTTAACGCCAGTTATACAAATGGCAGTGCTAATTTGAGTGGAAACTTGTCTGTTGATGGTACGGCGGCAGTAAGTAGCACATTAATTGTGGGGGGCGCTGCCACTTTCCGTGGCAATATATTAGCTGATGTTAATAATGTTCCGAGTTTGGGAGCATATGGATCGGCTTTTAAAGATGTCTATACTTCGGGCACGATATTTGGCACGAATTTAATATTGAATGGCTCCGCATCCTCCAGTATTGTAACTACGAGTCAGTATTTGACCGTGGGAGGTACGCCAGTTAGTTCTGATGCTGGTTTTTCTAATGGAAGTTTGAATGCGAAAAATTTATCACTTGATGGTACGGCGGCAGTGAGCAGCACCCTTATCGTGGGTGGAACCGTAACATTCCGGGGAAGCCTTTTGGCAGATGTTAATGGCATTCCTAATATTGGCGCTTTTGGAGCTGCGTTTAATAATTTTTACTCTTCTGGGACTATTTTCGCCACCAATATCTCGGTGTCTAGTACAGTGAGCACCACGATTGTCACCAGTAGTCAGTACCTAAGCGTGGGTGGAACCCCTGCCAGTTTTAATGCCACTTTTGTAAGTGGCAGTCTGAACGCAAATAATTTATCCCTCGATGGCACCGCTGCGGTGAGTAGTACGCTGATCGTGGGGGGCACAGCCACGTTCCGCGGCAATTTATTGGCTGATGTGAATGGGGTGCCGAGCCTGGGTGCTTTCGGGGCTGCTTTTAATAATGTGTATGCGTCTGGGACATTCTTTGGAGGAGCGGCCAGCCTGGGTAATTTGGTAGCTACCGGCACGGTAACCTTGGCTACCACTACCATTCCAGCGAGCACTACGTTAAGGGGAGGGGTAGTCATCGGCGACAGCGGAACAAATATTGCGAAACATATTTCGGTGGTCGTGGTGAATATAAACATGGGCGCATCTAATGCTGCTGCCTGCTCGACCCAGAATGTTACCGTTTCGGGAGTTAAACTAGGCGATACGGTGGCGGTTGCCCCTCAGTCAGATGATGCGGCCTGGGTCAATGGTAACTTAACCGGGTTTGCTCTGGCTGATGACACGGTGCGATTGGTTTATTGCGGTGATGATGATAATGCCGATCCGGCAGCCATGGATTATAGAATTGATGTTTGGAAACACTAATTTGAAAAATTCAGATCAGGAGGGTAACCGTGTAAAAAAATTATGAGAAAGTCTGTTGGCTATCTTTTGTTAGTCGTAAGTGTCAGCCTGTTGCTTGCCCGGCCATCGGCGCGGGCGGCTTTTGACGATGTAACCACGGTAGATAATGCGGTGTCGATTGTGATGCCGATTAGTGGTAAAGCCTATATTGTCGACCCTAGTACCAAAGTCGAATCGTTCACTGTAAACGATGATGATTCCATAGATTTTAGAGTAACCACCGGTTCGGTAGTGTTGTTGCAGTCGGCTGATAAAAGCACCTTTATAACTTCTGGGGATAGTACCTGCGCCACAATCGTCAGTGTTTGTGGGGCTAATTTTTCTTCTTTGTCCGTGCGGTGCTCTAATCCGATGGGCGACAACGGCCCTCATACATTAAAAGTCACTCCCACTGGCACCTGTACCCCACCTGACCGCGGAGGCAACCAAGTGGCTGTGGTAGCCGAACAAAGTAGTGGTGGGGGTGGAGGTGGAAATCAT
>CAZPCV010000048.1:0-6380 GCA_964585245.1 uncultured Gammaproteobacteria bacterium | reverse complement strand
CCCTCAGGCTTTCGCCCATTGGGGAAGATTCTCGACTGCAGCCTCCCGTAGGAGTCTGGGCAGTGTCTCAGTCCCAGTGAGGCAGGTCGCGCTCTCACGCCTGCTACTGATCAGAGCCTTGGTGGGCCATTACCCCGCCAACTAGCTAATCAGACATAGGCCCCTCTTGAAGCGATAAATCTTTACATGCGAATGACTTATGTCCCCGCATGTCCATCGGGTATTAATCCGCCTTTCGGCGAGCTATCCCCGACTTCAAGGTAGGTTACCAGTGTGTTACTCACCCGTTTGCCGCTCGTAACTCTCTAGCACATTGCCAGCAAAGTAAGCAGAGTAAGTTTATAAGCAAAGTAAGTTATACGAAACTTATTTTGCTTAATCTGCTTAGTACTTAGTACTGTCACTGTGCTAAAGAGCACGTCGCTCAACTTGCATGCCTTAAACACGCCGCCAGCGTTCATCCTGAGCCAGGATCAAACTCTCAATAAGATGTTTGAACCTCGTTCATAAATAAACGAGTTTGGATTCATTTGTTGTTTCGTTGAATGATCACAATAGGATACATTCAACATTGATTGGATAGACTTTTGTGGTTTCTATCACCTTTTGTGTTGTCAACGATCATTTCTTTCTTAGACAGCGTCTAGATAAAACGCCTTTCAGAAAGAAAAAAGAGAAACCCATTTTTGAAGTTGCTCTTTTTTCTTTCCAGTATAATACGATCCCAAGAGGTGAAGGCCGATTCGTACCGGTGTCACACTCCTTTAACAGGATGTAAGACTTAGAAGACTGATAGGTTGTGAAATTGCTTTTTTGCCTTGATTGACACTAAATTTAACGTGTCATCAGTATAGGTTAAGTATCGCGCAGTGTCAAGAGATAGGGATGTGGATAAGTGAAAATAAACCTGATTTTTATTTACAGTGACCACTTCTCCACTCCATAATTTTTTTATGATCACCGCTTAATAAAACTTTTGGCACTTTCCAGCCCATAAAATTTTCCGGCCTTGTATACTGGGGATATTCTTTTATTTTTTCTTCAGTCGCCCGTTTAACACCGCCTGTTTTTTTAGAACCGCTGCCAAACGTTTCTTCTTTTAACGACTCCTGATTTCCAAGCACACCTGGCACTAATCGCGCGGCCGCTTCGACAATAGTAAGGGCGGGCAGCTCGCCACCGGCGAGCACATATTCCCCTACCGACACTCGCTCGTCAATTAATTTATGAACGCGCGCATCAAAGCCTTCGTAGCGGCCGGCGATTAAAACCAGCCGATCAAGTTTGGCAAATTTTTCGGCCATACGCTGATCGAATTTTTTTCCGGCCGGATCGAGCAAGATTATTTTTTGACCCTTATTTTTTTTATTTATTTTTAAATTTTTTTCACTTATTTTTTCGGAAATGGCACCGATTGATTTTAAACAATCAAAGATCGGCTGCACCTGCAAAATCATACCGGGCCCCCCGCCATATGGATGGTCGTCGACATGGTGCTGTTTATCGAGAGTAAAATCACGAAAATTATGAGCGCGCACTTGAATCAGATTCTTTTTTTGCGCCCGCCCCAAAATACTATCATCAGCATACTGATAAATCAGATCAGGAAAAATAGTGAGGACATCAAATATCATATTTCGGTGTTCTAATTAAAAAACCGCCCTGAGCAAATACTACTACAGGGCGGTTTAGGTGTCTATAAGACTAGATGCCGAGACTGTCTACCGCACTCGTATCAATCGTCGGAGGGGCCATCATCGCTGCGCGAGGAGCCGGGCCGCGTCCACCTTCTGGCTCGTTGATTTTCAAATTGACGCGCGCGTTGTTTTTGGCGCCGACAATTTTCAAGAGCGTACGGATTGAACGGGCAGTCTGGCCTTGGCGACCGATGACGTATCCCATGTCAGCCGGGTCAACATCAAGCGTGATGAGAACGCCGCGTTCATCAATGATACGCGAGGTTTTTACCATGGCTGGGTTGTTGACGATAGCTTTCACGACTGATTCAACGAACATTTGATCTGCTTCCATACTACATTCTGTTATCTGCTTGTTAAGCGCAGCCTGTCGACAGTGTGGGCGTGGGTCATAGGTGACTTTCCACCAGTACTGCAGACAGTATTATAAAATAAGTGACGAAGAGGCGTCAAGAAGTTACGCCGCTGGAGCATCCGTTTTCTTTTTGGCAGCCACTTTAGCTTTGCGTTTCGTGCTCAGATACACGCTGCGCTGCTTCTTTTTGTCGGCGATAATATTGTGGTTCACAAGCAAGTTGTGGATAGTGTGCGACGTACCGGCGCCTTTACTGATCCAATATTGGATACGCTCCGCGTTAGGCTGAAAAGCATTTTCTTTGAGAAGCGGGTTGTACGTACCCAAATTTTCCAAATACATATCCTGTGGATCGCGGGCTTTTTCTGATACGACCAAACGATACGTAGGTTTTTTATTTTTGCCGATACGCTGCAGGCGAATAGTTAACATAAATAGACAAATTGTTATAGTGCTAAACTGTTAAATTATTAGCATTGCCTGTCGTTTACTGACAATTGAGCAATATGACAATTTAACAATTAACTTTTTAAACTAAGAAGTGACGAATTGAGAGCGCTTACTTTATACTATAATTAGCCTTATTTGTCAACTCCTAGGGTGTTTCGGCTAATTTTTCTGCCTCGGTCATTTTTACGCTAAACAGCCGGGACATGCCATCGTTATTCATAACCACCCCATAGAGGGCGTCCACCGCGTGCATCGTCACCCGGTTGTGTGTCACAATAATAAATTGAGATTGCTTGGATAATTCGGCCATAATCCGGACAAATCGCTGCGTATTAGCTTCGTCGAGCGCTGCTTCAACTTCGTCTAATACCACGAACGGCGACGGGTTATGATGCAAAATGGCGCAGATTAGAGCAATCGAGGTAAGTGTGCGTTCGCCGCCCGATAAGGCATTTAAATACTTGATCTTTTTCCCTGGCGGGGAGGCGATCACATCGATCCCGGTAAGGATTTTTTCTTTATTATTTTTGCTTGGCTCTGCTGGAGCTGTTTCTACGCCATCGGTCTGCCCCGCGTTTTCTGGGGTCGGCATTGCCCCCTCATTTTCTTCGTCGTCTTTGGGTGGCTCGCCGTACACCTCTTGCAAGTCGGCTGTTCCACCTTCAAACAATATCTGGAAATATCGGCTGAACTCATGACGGATTTTTTTGAAAGCGCTCGCTCGTTTTTTCTTCATCACTTCGTCCAGCTCCGCAATGAGGCCGGTCAAATTATTAAGAGCATTTTGTAAATCAGTCAACTGGCTAGTCAAGAAATCAAACCGTTCTTTGGTAGTTTTATACTCATTCACCACTTCCGTATCGATGCCGCCGATCAAACTAAGCTGATACCGTAATTTTTCGATGTCACTTAGAGTGGTCGCCAATTCAGCTTCGTTTAATAACGCAGGCTTGCGCTCTAGAATAGCTGCAACAGACATCTTGAGTTCGTTCCAAGCTTCCTGGGTCAGGCTTTCAAATTTAGTTTCTACTTTAGCCAATTCCACTTTCAGATCATTACGTTCCGCCAACACCGCATTCACGCTATTTTGCTGACGCTGCATGGTCTCTTGCAATTCAAATACCCGTTTCTTCTTTTGTTCTTCTTCGGCATTATAACGAGAAATTTTTAAGGCTACCGCCGCTACGGCGGCTTCATGATCTGATTTTTTAAGCAACAAAGTTTCTTTTTCGGTGCTGAGGCGAGCCATCGCTACCCCCTGCTCTTCGGGGCTCGCTGTAAGAAGTGCTAATTCACGCGCTACGCTCGCGCCCTCTACTTGCAGATGTTCTATCTGGCGCCCCATGATTTGGACTTCCGTCTCCGCCGAACGCGCACGCTCTTCGGCGCTGCGTACGCGGCCAATAGCAAACGCAAATTCAGTTTCGATTTGTTTGAGCGCCTCTTTTTCGGCCGCTAATTCCGCGCGAGCATGTTCGATATTAGTGGTGCCACCTAGAGCCGCGCGTGAAAAACCTACCTGTTCGCGCCGCGTACGGAATCCGCCGCGCAATACGCCATTTTTCTCTACTACATCGCCCGCAAGAGTAACTAAACGGCCACGGCCAAATCCCAAATGTTCCGCCACTTTCAAATCCTCGATAATGATCGTACCGCCCAGCACAAACGCAAAAATTTCTTTAAATTGAGAATCGTAACGCACCAAATCGAGAGCACACCCTACCACCCCTGATTCCTGTAACAACCGTTGTTCTTCGTTCGATAAAAAGCGACCATGAATTGTGGTCAGCGGCAAAAATGTCGCTACGCCTAACCGCTGCTCTCGCAAATACTCAATCGCCAAACGAGCCACCGTCTCATCTTTAACGACGAGCGACGACAAGTGTTGCCCGGCGGCCACCTCAAGCGCCAAGCGATAGCGTTCTTCAACCTGACCTAGTTCACCCAATAATCCATAGATAGTGCCAAACTGTTGGCGCGCCTCGAGTACCGCGCGAATAGCAGTGAGGCCGGTCAACTCACGATACTGTTGTTCGGATTCACCACGGAGCAAGGCATTTTCCAAACGGGAAATAACGACTAATTTTTCGGCCCGCTGTTTGGTCAGTTTTTCTACCAGCTGCTGTTCTTGGGTCAGTGCCTCGGCTGCTTCACGTGCGGCCGCACGCAGGGTAAGCAGCGTTTGCTCTAGGGCCATAAGCGCCGACTGTTGCTCTGATTGTTTGGCGCTAATCCAAGCAAGAGTATGCTGGCCGGCTTCGCGATATTCGGTATGTAATTGCCCTTCTAACATTACTAATTGCCGCTCCAGATCGTTGAGGGCTTGCACCGCCTGGCTGTGTTCGCGCTGCAAGGCATCAAAATGATCCTGGCGACTTTCGGCGCGCGCGAGCTCGGATAATTCGGTTTGAATATCGGTGAGGATGGTGAACGCCGAACGGTATTTATTTTCCGTCTCCCCTACCAGTTGGGTCAAGCGTTCTCGCTCGGCTTCGTGGTTGGTGGCGAGCGTGGCATAATACCTCTCTTGCGCAAGCGTTAATTCAGATGTCAGTAGTTCGCGCTGCTCTAATTTCTTGACTTGTTTGCTTAATAGTTTAAGGCGCGGTTCAATTTCGCGTATCACCACTTCGGCCTGGGCGATATTTTCTTCGGTACGGGCCAGCTTAAGCGCGGCCTGATGGCGTTTGATCTGAAATTCTTTGATCCCCGACGCTTCATCAAAAAAATCTTTACGTTCGCCCGGCGTCACGGTAAGCAGCCGGTCAATCATGCCCTGACTAACGATACTATAGGCATGTTCGGCAAATTGCGCCTGGGCTAATAACAGGTGGATATCGAGCAAGCGGACAGCGTGATTGTTAATCAGATATTCAGTTTCGCCCGATCGGTACAAGCGCCGGGTAATGATAATTTCGCTATACTCAATAGTAGGGATTCGGCCATCATTATGGAGCGTCATCGATACTTCCGCTACCGACAATGCGCCTTTGGCATCCGAACCGCCAAAAATCACATCGTCACTCTTTTTGCCGCGGATATTCTTCAGGCTCGTCTCGCCCATTACCCAGCGGATCGCATCGGTAATATTGGATTTTCCGGAGCCATTGGGGCCCACAATCGCCGTCATTGTAAAAAAACCTTCCGGTTTCGGAGGTAAAAAATCGAGGACCGTTTTTTGCGCGAACGATTTAAAGCCGTTAATTTCTAAACGCTTGAGATACATAGTCAGCATAGTATAGCACTATTCTTGACAATTGGGAATAAGTTCCCTATAATGGTTTGTTTTTGGACTTACTCAAAATCAGTCTTAATCGGGCTGTTATTAAAGCCTAGCCTAAAACTTAAACGAGCGATCGGCGTATGGAACATATAGCCAGGCAAATTCATCATCATCTCAAGCAGGCCAAAGTGATTATCATCATCCCCCATCAGAATCCTGATGGCGATGCCCTGGGAGCGGCTACGGCGCTGTACGAGTATTTACACGGATTAGAAAAAACAGTCCATATTTTTTGTGCTACCGCACTTCCTCCCGGACGCTGGAATTTTTTACACCATAGTGGACGAGTGACTACCAATCCGGAAGTTTTCGCTCTGTCCGGAGTCGACACGATCATCGTGGTTGATTCGGGCGATCTGCGTTACGCAGGAGTAGAGGCGCTGGTAAAAAATCACGCGGCCACCGTGATCAATATCGACCATCACGCTACCAACGAACATTTCGGTCAGTTCAATCTGGTTATTCCAACCGCCGCTTCTACCACCGAAATTTTGTACCGTTTTTTCAAAATCGGACAGGCCAAACTGAACAAAAAAGTCGCTACTTCGCTCTTGACCGGACTTATTACCGATACCGACAGCTTTTCCAACGCCGC
>CAZPCV010000047.1:0-6578 GCA_964585245.1 uncultured Gammaproteobacteria bacterium | reverse complement strand
ATTTTGCCGCAGGAATACGAATTAGCCAAACGCTTGCGCACTGACAAAAACAAGAAACCGGTACTCCTCGTAGCCAATAAATCAGACAACCCGGCCACCCGTACCCGTGTTTTTGACCGTGAATGGCAAAAATTAAATATGGGCGAAGCACTACCAGTATCGGCCGCGAATGGCACCAGTGTGGGCGACCTGTTGGATCTGATTTTCAAACATTTTAATTCCGGTGCCCGGCGCCCCAAAGTATTAGACGAAGCCGAGCCGCTGAAAGTGGCACTGGTTGGCAAACCCAATGTCGGCAAATCCTCGCTATTCAACAAACTCATCGGCGAAGACCGAGTAATTGTGAGCTCGATGCCGCACACCACTCGCGAACCGCACGATACGCTGGTAGAGGTAGACGGCACATCCATACTCTTTGTCGATACGGCGGGTATCCGACGCAAAACCAAAGTCTCGGGCGAACTGGAGCGCCAGGGCATTGATAAAAGTATTGCTGCCATCAATCGCGCTGATTTAATATTATTAGTACTAGACGCTACCGAGCCGGTGACCGATCAGGATCAGCAGCTGGCCGGGCTTTTGCGAGAGCATACCAAAAGCGTGATTATCGTAATTAACAAGTGGGACGAAGCCAGCGACAACGATGATGAATTCCGTAATCAGGTCAAAGAACACATCTACAAGAAATTCCCTCATTTAAATTACGCGCCGATCGTACTCGTCAGTGCCAAAACCGGTTACCGGGTGCACCAGATCTTCCCCCTGATCGAACGCGCCCAAAAAGAACGGCAAATTACACTCGATGATGAAACCTTGAAAAATTTCTTGCGTGCCGCTACCAAAAAACACTTGCCTACCCGTGGTTTGGGTGTACGCCACCCGCAAATTGTCGGCCTCACGCAGATCCGCAACAACCCGCCGATGTTCGAGATCTTCATTAAACACAAAACCTCGGTCCACATTTCATACGTACATTATCTGACGAATCGTCTGCGCGAACAATTTGGCTTTTTCGCGGCGCCGATCATTATCAAAATGACGAAGATGAAAAAGCGCGTAGCTTAATATAAGCAATTTTTCTGCGTCCCGTATTCATATGAAACTTATCGTCGGTCTGGGTAACCCGGGCAAAGAGTATACCTCTACTCGCCATAACGCGGGATTTTTGGCTTTGGACTATTATGCAAAAAATTACGGCTGTTCTGATTTTGTGCTTAATAAAAATTTTCACGCTCTCATCAGTACCGGCATTATTCATGATCAGAAAGCGCTGTTAGTAAAACCGCAAACGTTCATGAACGACTCCGGGGTGAGCGTGCGAGCGATACAGGATTTCTATAAAATAGCTATCAACGATATAGTGGTCGTACATGATGACAAAGATATCCCTCTCGGCGAATATCGGTGGCAAACCGATCGGGGCAGCGCCGGGCACAACGGCATTAAATCAATTATCGCTACGCTCGGGAGCAAAGCCTTTGCCCGCCTGCGCTTGGGGATCGCCGCGCCGCCGGGCACAACCGCACTACTAGAAACCAGTGATTTTGTGTTAGGCAAATTTACCATCACAGAAAAAAGTATCCTGACTGATACGATCGTACAAAGCGAACCACTTCTTAAAGAGTGGCTAGCAGCTCCCTATGCTTACTAAAATATTTCGGACCAATTCTCTTACCGGATTATTTATCACTGATCTCGTTGCGATTCGGCATCTCACCGGCTTTACCGGCACGACCGCTTGTTTATTAGTTACTCCTCTTCACTTATTTTTACTTACCGATTTTCGCTATTTAATTCAGGCCCAGAAAGAAACGAAAAACGTCACAGTAGTAGATACTAAAGAAGGGATAACCAAAATTATTGAGCGTCTCTTGGCCACTAACAGGAAAAAAATTCGCTTAGGATTATTTGCTGCCGACACCACCCTCGCTCGCTATACGGAGCTCCAAAAACAATTGTCCAAGGCAACCCTCATCCCCATTCACGAAGATAGCGCTTATTTACGGACCATAAAAAATCGCCCCGAAATTGAATTTTTAAAAGAAGCGTTGTTAATTAATAGACACGCTTTCAAAAAAGTACTACCCGAAATCAAACCCGGTCGAACCGAATTCGAAATTCGCCGCCGCCTCGAAACGTTACTGCTGACGTATGGTGCCGAGCGCATCGGGTTCGATACGATAGTCGCGTCGGGTGTACGTGGGGCTCTGCCCCATGGTGTCGCAAGTGCCAAACTAATTAAACGTGGTGAATTATTAACGATAGATTTTGGCGGTGTCTATCATGGGTATCATGCAGACGAAACTGTTACTCTTAGCCTCGGCACCCCAACCATCAAACAAAAAACTGTTTATCAAATAGTGTACGATGCCCAGCGCTTTGCGCTCGAAGCAGTAAGGCCGGGCGTTCGCGCGTCCAAACTAGACCAGATCGCCCGCGATTATATTGAAACAAAAGGATATGGAAAATATTTTGGCCATGCCTTGGGGCATGGAGTTGGCCTTGCGGTGCATGAACGACCAATACTCTCTTTACATTCAAAAGATACCATTGAAGTCGATTCCGTCTTCACGATTGAACCAGGGATTTATATTCCCCGCTGGGGCGGAGTACGTTTAGAGGATTTAGTGCGGTGCACCGCTACTGGCCCTGAATTAATTTCTAAAATTAAGAAAAAAGAATTGTTTGTGATTGCATAAGTATGAATTATCACGCAGCCCTGGCCCATTTCCCCCAAATTACCTACCGTCGCTACGAACGCTTGGCTGCTTATTTTAGCGATCTTAGCCTTTTGTGGTCGGCCGAACTGGCCGAGCTGGTAGCTGCCGGGCTTGACCCTGCTATTGCTGACGCTTTCATCAGGTGGCGCGAAGAGAGCCCCGCCGAAACCCTATTAGCTAATTTGGAGCGCCACGGTATTACCACTGTTTCTATCACCGAGCCTGGCTACCCCCGGCTATTAAAAGAAATTTCTGATCCTGCTCACACGCTCTTTGTGCGCGGCTCATTACAGTCTCTCTTAGAGAATCCGGCCGTAGCAGTAGTCGGCACGCGGCGGCATACTCCGTACGGAGCGCAGGTGGCGGCACAACTAAGCGAAGCTCTGGCCCTGCGTGGCATTGTAGTCGTGAGTGGCCTCGCTTTAGGTATCGATGGTATAGCGCACGAAGCCACTCTCAAAGCTCACGGACAAACTATAGCCGTGCTTGGTTCGGGGCTGGACACAGACCATATTTTCCCTAGCTCTCACCGCGCTCTTGCCGCACGCATTATCAAAGAAGGCGGAGCGGTCATTTCTGAATATCCTCCCGGATTTTCTCCGACTCAATATTCATTTCCTGCGCGCAACCGTTTGATTGCGGGCCTTACCCTGGGCACGCTCGTAGTGGAAGCACCGCTTGAATCGGGTGCCCTCATTACCGCCAAAGCGGCTCTTGATTACAACCGCGAAGTCTTCGCCGTGCCGCACTCCATTACCAACACTACCGGCGCCGGTAACAATCATCTAATTAAAGACGGTGCGACACTCACTGCCTCAGTCGATGATATTATCGAGGGCTTACAATTAAAAAATATGCGCCAACTGGTAGAGACGCCTCGTGCTTCTTTACTTAGCCCTACCGAAACACTGATTTTTAACACGTTGTCCGCGGAAGGAACATCAATTGATCTGATCGTAAAAACTACCGCTCTTCCTTCAAATATAATCAGCAGCCAACTAACCCTCATGGAATTAAAAGGTCTCATCAAAAGTATCGGCGGCATGAGATATACCAAACTATGAACCTCCCTCAAGCTGAACAATTCTTACTGTCCCTGCATCAGATTGCCCGCCCGGAATATCTGGTAGATCGCGCCAATCCCACACATTTTTTAGAACGGATGCAAAAGCTGCTGGATCTGCTGGGCAATCCGGAACAACGTATCCCCCATTATATTCACGTTGCGGGCACGAGCGGCAAAGGTTCGGTTTGTCTCATGCTCGAATCTATACTGCGCGCCGACAAACGCCGGGTCGGATTATTTACGTCGCCCGGCCTCAATGGCCCGCGCAGCCACTTTAGCCTGCAGGGGAACATAATGCCGACCGCAGACTTTATTGCGTTGGTCCAAAAAATAAAACGCGCCCTAGAAAACTACTTAACAGAATTCGGCGCTGATTTGCCTTCTTATTTTGAAGTGCTGACCGCGCTGGGTCTGACTTATTTTGCCCAGCAAAAAGTAACCTGGGCCATTCTGGAAGTAGGCCTGGGTGGGCGCTACGATTCCACCAATATTATTCCTCACAAGGATGTAGCAATTATTACGACAATCGGGCTCGATCATACGGCGGTGTTAGGCAAGACCAAATCAGCGATCGCCTGGCAAAAAGCGGGCATTATCACTACCTCGGCTCCAGTCTTTACCGCCGAATCCTCGGCTGCCATTCGCGCGGTCTTCGCCAAAGCGTGCCAACAACACACGGCTAATTTAATCCGTGTTACACCTGCCCACGTAAACACTTTTTCTACCAACACTCTATTTGAACAACCGCACCAGTCGAGTAACGCCGCTCTAGCCGCGGCCGTTGCAACCCACTTGGAAATTTCTCCGTTACGTATTACCAAGGGATTGCGTCAGGTGAAGTTATCACTGCGACTGGAAATAATAAATAAGAAACCACTCGTAATTGCCGACGGCGCCCATAATCCCGACAAGATCCGAACTACGGTCCGCTCGCTCGCCCCCTATCGGCGGTATAAAAAATCTGCCAAACTCTGGCTTATCATCGGCTTTGCTGGTGATAAAGATATTAAGTCGATGATAACAGAATTAGCAACCCTTCATCCTGATACCATTATTTGTACGCGTTTTACTACCGAGAAACATCGGAGCGCTCTCAATCCCGGCCTGTTAGCCGCTCTCTTGAAAAAATATCTGCCCCGAACTAAACGACATATTTTCCTTGATCCGGAAGAAGCGCTCGCTTTTGTCCGTACACAAGTAAAACCAGCTGATACATTACTCATTACCGGCTCCCTCTTTCTTGCCAGTCAATTAAAAAACGCCTGGCAAGGCCGGCGTTAAATGGTTTGGTCACTTTTATAGCCCACTCTCTTCGTAATTAACAGTCTGGTTATTTTTCCAACCCTTTATCCGAAAATAACTGTTGGCGGTAGTCGTCTTTGCGACTTGGCTTTGTACTCCAGTTTTTAAATCAATCATAAACACCGCACCCGCCTCATCACGCGGGCGGCCGAGCGCCACCGCATACGCCAATTTCTCTCCATCCGGAGAAAAATGAATATCACCCAATTGATTGTAGCCGCTTGCGACCGGGAATACGTGTTCGGTATCCCCCGCAATCGAGCGCACCACCACCATAAGCGGCGCCACGCTACCGGCTTTATCGCTCCGCCCCAGCGCTACCTTGGTCTCGTCTGGTGAAATATCTTCGGCCATATCCAGATTTCCTCGTGCCCCGTTTACGGTGTTGCGCAATTCGTTCGTAGCTCGATTCAATTGAAAAATTCGCCGCGGGCAGACACCAAACAACATATACCCATTCACCTCTCGCGGACAATTCGCCAGATAAATCGCCGCATCAGTTACGAGAATGGCTTTCGTTTTGTACGTTCCCCACCCATTGGGCAACTCACCCACGATCGTATCTCCCTGTTTAAGCACCGAGACTCCCCGTTCGTCATCTTCGACCACACTGAATCCGGCCGGCGCTGATACCTCCTGGCGTTCACTCGGAGTAGTTATTTTGAGGGGGCCAGCCGCACCGGTATCCATCACTTCCTGATCGGAAACAGCCGAAGACAAAAGCGATTTATTTTTAATCACTCGCTGTACCAAGAGAGAGACCGCAAATACCAGCACCACTACTCCCAAGGCAATGCGAATTAAACGAATATTTTTTTCCATAAAAAATAATACAAATAGTATATGATTCATTTGACAGCCCTGTCAAACTACCCTAAAATCATCAAATACCAAGCAGAAACCATCTTTTCTCCCACCATTTCTGACCCTGCGCTGATCGTTCTTGAATCTCGATTAAAAATTAAAAATTTCTTCTCACATGAAAACACTCGTTATCGTCGAGTCTCCAGCCAAAGCTAAAACGATCAGTGCGTTCCTCGGCCGCAACTACATCATCAAATCATCATTTGGCCACGTGCGTGATTTACCCAAAAGTAAAATCGGCGTAGATGTCGACAATAATTTTGAGCCCCACTATCTCGTTAATCGCGATAAATTGAAAGTCGTAAAAGAATTGAAAGACGCGGCCAAAAAATCTGACCATATCCTGTTCGCAACTGATGAGGACCGCGAAGGAGAAGCCATCTCTTGGCATCTGGCCCACATTCTTGATATTGATCCCACTAAAGCGGAACGGATTACCTTTCATGAAATTACCAAAAACGCCCTGCTCCACGCGGTGGAACACCCACGACAGTTAAATTTGCAATTAGTAGACGCCCAGCAAGCCCGACGTATTTTAGATCGCCTGGTTGGTTACAATTTGTCGCCTTTTTTGTGGCGCAAAGTAGCCCGCGGCTTATCGGCCGGACGTGTGCAATCCGTAGCAG
>CAZPCV010000046.1:0-7949 GCA_964585245.1 uncultured Gammaproteobacteria bacterium | reverse complement strand
CCGTTTAATCCGGCTGAGATACGAGAGATAATCGCGATACATGGTAAATGACATAGCGTTTAAAACAAGTACTACGCACTAAGTAGTAAAGAGTTAAGCAGAGTATTTAATCAGATCTCAGGTGCTTAACGCTTGTTGCTTTACTGCCTGCTGCTGATTAAAGCCTTCATAACTTGCCTATGACAAAATTGATTTAGAAACACCTTAAATACTTACTCTTCGAGCCCCAGGCGTTTTACCCACTCGGCCGTCATCGCCTGTACGGCTTGTGTTACTTGTTCCGCGCTCCATTCGGGGTGTTCCCGTTCTAAATCACGAACGTTTTCTTGTGTCAGAGCGGTTTTTAAATCTCCCAATTGGCTTTTGAGATCAAACATTTTTTTCTGCAATTGATCCAACACTTTTTGATCCTGCGCTACGGAGGGAATATCGTCACCCTCTTTGGTCGTCAATTGGAGCTGAGCCCGGATGGCCGCCACCGCCTTCACTACCTGCTGCATACTGCCCATCACCCGCTGGGCCTGCTGCTGGGCACTGCGTACTTCGCGCACGGTTTTTTCGGCGCGTTCTTTGGCCCCCATTTTTTTCTCCATTTCTTCGGCCTGCTTTTCTTTGTTGGCTTCTACGCCAATTTCGCGTCCCTCGGTTAAATTACGCCGCCGTTCGTTTTCTGCTTCAAAAGACATATGAATTTGAGTTCGCACGAAAATTCACTTCGTAGTGAGTCACAGCGAACGAAGAAGATTCCTTAAATAAAATTAAATTGCCAATCACGCTATTCTACGCTACAATGCTACCATTATGATTGAAGAAAATCAAAATTCTGATCTCGACCGGTTGGTGCAAAGCGATAGCGCCCCCGAAGAAGTGGTGCTCGAAAATTCACTGCGCCCCGGGCGCTTGGCAGAATTTGTCGGCCAAGCCCAAATCAAACAAAACCTGTCGATTGCCATGCAGGCGGCCCAAAAACGCAATGAACCGCTGGAACATTTATTGTTATACGGCAATCCTGGCTTAGGCAAAACCACACTGTCCCATATTATTGGCAAAGAAATGAGCGCGAATGTGCGGATCACATCCGGGCCCGCTCTAGAAAAAGTCGGTGATTTGGCCGCTATTTTATCCAATCTTCAGCGCGGCGATATTTTGTTTATCGACGAAATCCATCGCCTGAACAAAACCATCGAAGAAGTGCTTTATCCAGCGCTCGAAGATTTTTCCCTGGATATTATTCTTGGCAAAGGCCCGGCTGCCCGCACAATTCGCATGCCGCTCAACCCGTTTACCCTCATTGGCGCTACTACCAAACTAAGCCTACTATCCGCGCCACTCCGCGATCGTTTTGGCCACACTTTCCATCTCAATTTTTACGAAGAAGCCGATATTCAAACTATCGTACAACGCAACGCCAGTATTCTTAACGTAAGCCTCGAAGAAGCGGCTGCAGCCCTCATCGCCACTCGTTCCAGGCGCACCCCCCGCATTGCCAACCGCCTATTGAAACGCCTGCGCGATGTAGCCGAAATCGATAATAACGGACATATTTCCGAAGCCGTCAGCCAAAAAGCGCTGCAACTACTGGCCATCGACCAGCACGGCCTCGACGAGCTTGACCGCCGCTTATTAAGTACCTTAATTGAAAAATTCAACGGCGGGCCGACCGGATTATCCACTCTTGCCGCAGCTGTTGCCGAAGAAACCGATACAATCGAAACCGTGTACGAACCGTTCTTGTTACAAATGGGCTTTATTGAGCGCACGCCGCGGGGCCGCCTCGCTACGGTACGCGCTTACGAACATTTGGGCCTGCAAAAACCGGGTCCACAAACACTACTGTAATTGTATGCTCATCGTTGAATTATCGTTATTTTTCTACCTCTACCTGATCTTTCTTGTCATTTTCGTACTCTTTTTTCTGATCGACCTGGCCCATCTAATCAATACCGGTACAATTACTATCGCCAGCACACTCGTAACCGTAGCCGTAAGTATTTTTTGTCTATTCATTCTGTCTCTGACCTGGAACTTCGCCCAAACGGTCGACTGGCACACCACGGTAGTAATTTGGGATACTCGCTGGATTAGTGGAATTTTTTAAAAATTACCGATTAATCTAAACCAACCACCTAAAACACCCTGGCTATGCAACTCTCCGCTTTTATACACCAAAAATCCTACGAAAAAGTCGAGCTCTTGATTCGACATCACTGGATCACCTTTATTCCGTATGTAATTTTATTTTTTGTCCTGGCGCTCGTACCGATTGTCTTGAAATTACTGGTTGACGCACTGTTTCCTGGCCTCCTCGATGACAGTGCCGTTTGGACTGTGGTGGTTCTGGCTCTTAGTGTTTATTACCTATCTATCGCCCTATTCCTCTACTCTTATTTTATTACCTATTACTTGGACCTGCTCATTATTACGAATGATCGATTAATAGAAATTACCCAAGGAAACCTGTTTAACCGCACGATTTCGGAAATGGATTTATTTCGTTTGCAAGATGCCACCTCCGAAGTCGAAGGATTATTTCCATCAATTTTTAACTATGGCGATCTGATCATTCAAGATGCCAGCGCCGTCACCAAATTCCATCTAAAAAGCATCCCTAACCCCAATCATTTACGCCAAAAAATTCTGGAGCTGGCAGAATATGACCGCAAATTCCACGCGCCGCAAAAAGGGTATATTCCCGGTTAGAACCAAAAACATCCCGCTTTAGCGGGATGTTTTTTTACTTTTTCCTAATACCACCTCTCCACAGTGACCCCGGTATAATAATATTTTAAAATCTGATCGTAACTCCACCCGTCATTTCCAGCGCGCAACATCGCATCACGCAAGCTCATCCCCACCCCGTGCCCCAAACGGGCAAGCCCTCTATCATGGACAGCGGCTACAGGTACGAGCCACGGTTTGTCTGTGCCTCCCCAAGCGGCACTCCACGAACGCGTGGTGCCGCTCGAGCGGCTAAAGTATGGCGTCACCACCGGTGCGCCGGCATACGTGACTAATTGCCCACTTGTAGCCACCGTAGCCGATACAATCCGTGGTTGGTTAATTTCTGCTATATATCCTAAATAAAGTTGATCCACCGTGGTCGCGTAGACATCAAATAATGTGCGCAGTGCACCCGGGGCAGGAATATGCTGCCACGCATACGAACGCGCCGCTACCTGTAGCGCCTTGGCATATTCAGCTGGTACCCCGTCAGATGCTTCGGTTACCCCCGCCATATACTGTTCCAGCGGCAATTCGTTCACCACCATCAGATCGTTACTCTTGGGTTGATAGGCAACAATCATGCCTCCCCGATACGTATCAAAATTCAATCCGGTACGCCCAGCCACTTTGCGTTCATACTCCGGTAAGGACCAATAACTTTGCGCCTCAATCGGCGAAAGCTGCAACGGCAAGGTACTGGTAACGGTAGTATCCGGCGTGCTGGCATAATACAACCCTTTTGCATAACTAATACTAACGGTAGTCTGAGGCTCAACCGTCAAAAGAGTACTGGTACCCGAAAGTACTTGATAGGCAAAATCTGACCGCCACTTAAGCGGCGTTGAAGTAGTAAACAAACGTACTCTAATCGAAGGTTCTGCTGCCAGAATGCGAGTGCCGGTAGCGGCGTCATCCCAAAAACCTGCTGCCTCCAGGCTAGAAGAAGCGGTGTTTTCTGGGGCAACAGGCGGCGTAGAACTGGCCAGGCTCACCGCTGCCGTAGAGGTAGTGTCAGCACGACTCTGCGACCCCATGTTCGGCAAACCTGCGGTCTTTTTGTCTGCCGCCACCCGCAGAATAAAATAAAAATGCGTGCCTTTGATCCACGTTTTATTTTCTGCCGCCAGATAAAAATCTTCCTGATACACACCAGGCTTAGCCGGAGCTGTTATAATTACCGGTAGGGTTACCGTTTGTCCAGGAGAAGTTTTGCTCTTGATCGCTCCGGGTCGATTCGGCGCTAACCATTGCTTGCTCGCTAACTCACTCACATGATAATTCGGATCTACGGTATAGGCAGAGACCAGATTGCTCCCGCTAGCCGCCCATGTTTTAGTGCCGGTATTTTTGAAAACAAACTCTACCGTACGGCTCTCTCCCGGTTTAAAACTGCTGCTGTCCGGCAGCGATTGGCTGATCAGCTCGCCTTGATACCCTAAATCACGAAAAGAGGGTGCTTTAATTGCCGCCAATGAATCGTCTCCCACAATTAAAAGCAAGGTCGCCAACACGAATGCGGATATTTTTTTAATCTGACTATAAATAATTTGCATAGTGCTACTCAGTATACCACGCGTTGCCGATACCAACAACGGATGTTATACTAGTGCAGTACTAAGTACTAAGCAAAGTAAGCAGATCAAGCACTAAACCAACAGCCTGTCACTTACCTTGCTTAGCACTTATTCTGCTTAATTTGCTCATCACTACTCTATGGGCTTCTTTTCTTCTTACTTTAGTGGCTCCACTTATTCTACGAAATCACACCCTCTTAGCACCGAAGAATTACATCATTTATTTTCTACTATTTCCAAACCTAATTTGACCCATCATCTGAAAGAGGTAGTCAGCGCTGCGATACTTTCTCATCGTACCCATGACGGCAAAATATCCCTTAACAAAATACACGACGTGTTACACGAGCTTAAACACAATCACACGCTCACCGAGCTTGATCAACACGATTTCTTTGCCATCTTCAAGCAGTATTTTGAAACTCACTTTAAAGACTAAGCATGTCCACTCATCTCATTGCCAAAAACACCATTAGTCAAATCGGTGGTAAAATTATTAGTACCGCCCTAGGGCTCGCTGCGGTCGCCCTCATGACCCGGAGTCTGGGCCTCGAACAATTCGGCTGGTATGTTACGGCAGTGGGGTTTTTGCAATTTATCGGCATCCTCAGTGATTTTGGTTTTATCCTCACGACCACAAGCCTCTTGTCAGAACCGGCATTTGATAAAGAAAAATTATTTAACACACTCTTTAGCTGGCGATTTGTAACCGCCCTTGTGTTCCTGGGGGTAGCTCCTTTCATTTTTCTTCTTTTTCCCTATCCCGCACCGGTAAAAGTTGGTGTCGCCATTACCAGTGTATCATTTTTTGCTCTGGCTATCGGCCAAGTATTTATTGGGTATTATCAATCCAAATTACAAAATTACCAGCAAGCAATCAGCGAGGTGTTAGGGCGGGTAGCACTTGTTGGCGGTGTGCTTTTGGCTACCATTACCCACACCGGCTTCATCGCGACCATGGGTGCTGTCACAGTGGCATCGCTAATTTCTACACTGTATTTAATCAAAAAACATGGCCCGGTACAGTGGTGTTTTGACCGAGAAATTTCACGCGCTATTTTTCAACGCATGTGGCCCACTGCCCTCTCAGTCATTTGTAATGGCTTTTACTTGCAAGGCGACCGGGTACTTCTGCCGCTGTACGCTAGCCAAACTACGGTGGGGCTTTACGGCGCCGCCTACCGCGTACTTGATATTATCATTCAAATTGCGGCCCTCATTATGGGCGTAATGATCCCGCTCGCCAGCTTCACTTGGTCGCGCCAGCAATGGGATGCCTTCAAAACCTATTTCCAACTTAGCCTCACCCTGGTCGCGGCGGTGCTGTTCCCGGCTATTGCCGGAATTTTTGTGCTCGACGAACCAATCATGCGATTTGTAGCCGGGGCTGAATTTGCAGAAGCTGGTCATTTATTACGATATCTAAGCCTCTCTATTATCGGCATCTGCTTCTCGCTTACCTTTGGCTACTTGGCTCTCGCCATCAACCAGCAGCGCCAAGCACTGTGGATTTATTTTTCGGACGCAATTCTCAGTACAATCGGATATATAGTCTGCATTCGGGCCTGGGGGGTATGGGGAGCAGTCGGTGTGACGATATTTTCCGAATGGTACGCAGGGTTAGGATTGGCCTATATTGTTATCAAAACCACCAAAAACGCTCCACCCTTCCTGACGCTGGGGAAAATTGCTTTTGCCAGCCTTATCATGGCCGGGGCGCTCAAGCTGGCCGGAGCTCTTCCTTTATTTTTGTCTCTATTACTGGGAGTCGTTAGCTATAGCTTCTTTATCATTGCGTTCAAAGTCGTCTCTCTTGCCCATCTTCGCACGCTCCTAGTTGCGAAAAAGGCTCAATTTGATACAATCCCCTCTAACCCAGCTTAAGCACGTTACTAACGTAACCCTCATTTATATGGATTTCAGTAAAATAAAAAACTACCTGTTCTTAGGATTGCTCGTGCTGGTAACGTTGTTATTTTTTTCACTCCTCCAGCCATTCGGCTACCCGCTTTTCTGGGCGGCTGTCATCGCTATACTTTTTTATCCGTTATACCAAAAAATCAATCACTGGACTAAATGCCCCAATCTAAGCGCTTCTCTATCGTTAATCATTATTACGGTCTGTATTTTGCTGCCAATTGCCACCATCGGTACCCTGCTTGTCAAAGAATCAATTTCAATTTATGGCACCCTGAACGACAATCGGGGCAGCATCAATCAAACTGTCCAGGCGGTTATTGGCTTCTTCCACAAAAGCCAAGCAATTACCGGCATCAAAATTGACGAGGGTCTGGTAAGTGAAAAAATTGCCGATGTCTCCAAAAACGTTCTTACTTTCATTTTTACTTCAGCCACCAATCTAACCCAAAATTCATTTACTGCTGCCGGAATGTTCGTCTTAATGCTCTATGCGCTCTTTTTCTTTTTACGCGACGGCGAAAAATTGCTCAAAAAAATATTGTACCTATGTCCCTTGGGCGATCGTTATGAAGTACTTTTGTACAAAAAATTTACATCCACCGCAATTGCTACTATCAAAGGCGTATTCATTATCGGCAGTATTCAGGGCTTGATTGCTGGAATTGCCTTTGCTATCGCCGGCGTACAAGGCGCCCTGATTTGGGGTATTTTAACCGCTTTTTTCTCAATTACACCCGGCATTGGCTGCGCTATTATTTGGCTACCGGCAAGCGTGATTCTCTTCCTCACCGGTGACACGAGCGGAGGGTTGATTGTAGGGGGTGTCGGACTGCTCCTCATCAGCACCATAGACAACCTTTTACGCCCAATAGTGGTGGGCAAAGATATCCAAATGAATCCGCTACTAATCCTCTTCTCCACTTTAGGCGGCATTGGCCTGTTCGGTATTTCCGGTTTTATCATTGGCCCTGTTATTGCCGCACTATTCCTTTCGTTCTGGCAGATTTACGAACAGTACTATCACCGCGAACTTTCACAAAATTAATATGCAGCACAGTCTTACCGGCACCTTCCCCCCGTTTGACGCGAGCATGTTCCGCGTCGGCCTGGTGGTGGCACAATTCAACCAAGATATCACGGCAGAATTACTGCACTCGGCCCAAGCTGAACTGGATCGCTACCGTGTGCCTACAAAAAACATTACCGTTATTCCAGTCGCCGGCTGTATCGAGATCCCGGTAGTATTGCAAGCATTGGCGGCTACCAAACAATACGATTGCTTGATCGCTATAGGCGCGGTTATTCGCGGCGACACCCCTCACTTTGAGTATGTATGCCAAATTGCGGCCGACGGGGTGCGCGAAGTCATGCTAGCACATACTATTCCGGTCGGGTTTGGTATTTTGACGCTGGAAAATAAAAACCAAGCTGCCAGCCGATTAGAGTCTGGAGCAAGCGCGGTAACCGCAGCGTTACAGGCTAACCTAACCATCAAAAAGATTAAAAACCAGAATACTAAAATTGCCTAAAACTGCGACATTTTAACCAAAAACAAAAAAATTCCGCTAGTCGGAATCTTTTTTTACTTGGTTGCGGGAATAGGACTCGAACCTATAACCTCCGGGTTATGAGCCCGGCGAGCTGCCAGTTGCTCCATCCCGCTATTATATTTTCGTGAGCGGCAGACCGGATTCGAACCGGCGACCTCTTCCTTGGCAAGGAAGCGTTCTA
>CAZPCV010000045.1:0-8010 GCA_964585245.1 uncultured Gammaproteobacteria bacterium | reverse complement strand
ATGGTATTAAGCCACAAACTATAGAAGCGATAAACATTATTAAAGCGGCCAAATTACCGTTCGTGGTAGCTATCAACAAAATTGATAAAACCGGTGCTGATCCGGAACGTGTTCGTAGCGAGTTGTCTCAGCATAATATTATTTCCGAAGCTTGGGGTGGCGACACCGTGATGGTCGAAATTTCAGCCAAGAAAAATACCAATATTGATAAATTGCTCGATTCGCTGATTTTGGTTTCCGAAATGCACCAAGATACCATCAAGGCCAACCCAGATCGTCCGGCTGCCGGCACTGTCATCGAGGCGCGCGTCGACAAAGGCGAAGGCGCGGTCGTTACTATTTTAGTACAAACCGGTACTCTCAAAATCAATGATCAATTGATAGTAAATGGTGAAATATACGGCAAAGTCCGTGCGCTAAAAAATTATCGCGGCGAATCGATTAAGGCTGCCGGACCCAGCACCCCGGTCCGAATTCTGGGCTTCAAAATTGCCCCACAGGTTGGTGACGTGCTGGATTTGAGTAAAGCCGGCAGCGCCACTCAGGTAGATGTCCGCAGTAAATATACCCAGCAAACCGGCGCGGAAAAAAGCCTGGCCGCCCCTGCTACCGACAGCACCGAAGAAGAAGGCAAAAAAACTTTGAATGTTGTAATCAAAGCTGATACCCTCGGCTCGCTCGAAGCGATCATCGGCTCGTTGCAGCGTATTAAAAATGATGAGGCCAGTGTGAAAGTAGTGGGTAAGGGCCTCGGCAATATTATGGCCGACGATGTCACACTCGCGAGTACAGCTGGTGCCACCATTTGCGCGTTTAATGTCACGACTACCCCGGTGGCATTCGAAATGATTCACAAAAATCAAGTAGTGTATAAAGAATTCAAGGTTATCTATGATCTGTTCGACGAGATCAAAGATGAACTCGAAAAAATGCTTAACCCGGAACTGATTACGACAGAACTCGGCAACCTGAAAGTATTAGCGATTTTCCGCAGTGACAAAAATTCTATGATTGTCGGCGGGCGAGTGGAATCAGGCAAATTACAAAAAGACGCCAAAGCTCGCGTCAAGCGCAACAAAGAAATTATCGGTACCGGCAAACTTTCGGCTCTGCAGAGTGGCAAGCAGTCGGTCAACGAGCTGCGCGAAGGCCATGAAGGTGGTGTGCAATTTGATGGCAAGATTAAGGTGGAAGTGGGGGATGTTATCGAAGCGTATAAGGAAGAAAAGAAAGAAAAGAAGTTGGTGTTGTCGTAAACATAAAAACATTAAAACACCAGAACATTAAAACATCCGTTAGTGTGAGTAATAATTACAAAGACCGTTTAAAAGTTAAAATGGATGTATTTGTACATGAGGTATTTCAGATAAGTCGCTTTTTCCCTAGAGAAGAAATTTATATCACCACTTCCCAATTAAAACGAGCAGCCCTCTCAATCGTTTTAAATTATATTGAAGGGTATGCGCGTTTTAAAAAGGGTAATCAACTTAATTTTTTAGAAACCGCTTACGGTTCATTAAAAGAAACTAAATATCTGCTTTATTTTTCTTGGCAAGAAGAATTTATTTCTAGAGAAATATATGAAAAAATTTCTAAACAAATAGACGAAATTGGTGCTATGCTCTGGACAGAAATATCTGCACTTAATAAATCATTAGATAATTAATTTATTAAGGTTATTGTTTTAATGTTTTCATGCTTTAATGTTTTAATGAAAAATCATATGGAATACACTATCACCGATGCCAACTTCAGTGAGGAAGTTCTTAACTCAACTATGCCGGTTTTGGTAGATTTTTGGGCACCCTGGTGCGGGCCGTGCAAAATGATGGGCCCGATCGTAGAAACGTTGGCACACGAATACGAAGGAAAAAATATCAAAATCGGCAAATGCAACGTGGATGAAAATCCCGATTCAGCCGGCCAGTACAATGTGCTGAGCATCCCCACGTTTATCATCTTCAAAAACGGCGCGGCCGTAGACCAGGTAGTAGGTGGTGTTCAAAAAGAAAAATTGCAGGAATTAATTAATAAGCACATTTAACTCTATGACTACAACCACGCGCAAAATACTGGCGGTAGTTTTAGGCGTGATAGCGTTGGGATTTTTTGGAACAATCGCTTTCATGGTATTTAGTTTCAAAATGGTAAAGAGTTATGGCTCAAACGCTGCGGTGTCCATGGTTGCTCCGGAAATGATGGTAGCTACAGGTATGAGCGATCGATCGGCTTCGGCTGGAATTCCTCTGGTGGCTAGAGATGTCGATGAGTATGATGCAAAAATGATCGCTCCTTCCCCGATGCCAGGCATGGGCGGTGCAATGGAAGTGCCTGCCAATCAGCGGCTGCTTGTGAAAACCGGCACGCTCTCGCTGCAAGCCAAAGATGTCCGTTGGGCCTCTGGGGCTGTGGCCACGTATGCTACCGCGCACGGCGGGGCAGTGATAAACAGCAGTCTCGAAAAACGGGGGAACGACTTATTTGGCACCGTCACGATCAAAGTTCCAGCCGATAAATTTGAAGCGACGCTCACGGAAATCAAATATTACGGCACCGTCGTGAGCGAAACGACGTCTGGACAGGATGTCACGCGCGAATACGTGGACATCAGTGCGCGCTTGAAAAATATGCAAGCAAGCGAGTCGCAGCTTCTCGAGCTTATGAAGCGTTCTGGAAGTATTACCGATATATTAAGCGTACAACGTGAACTCACCAGCGTCCGCTCGGAAATTGAATCGATGCAAGCGCAAGTGAAATACTTGCAACAAAGTTCCAGTTTTTCTACTCTTACGGTATACATCTCGGCTGATCCTTCGGAATTACCCGTGACACCAGATCCGTCTGAGCGCTGGCAGCCGAAAGTCGTACTGAAAGCCGCTCTGCGCGCGCTGATCGCCGCCGGACAGGTAGCGGTGAATACAGTCATTTGGATCGTCATCTTTATCCCGGTATGGGGGCCGATACTTCTGGTGTTGTGGGGATTGACTCGTTTAATTCGGTGGATGTTCCGATAGTCGGTCCTGAAATCTCGTCTTACTTCTTTGATTAGAACAGAAACTTTAAAGAGGGGGTTCTTCTGTTGTGTTTACGTTATTGGTTAATACCTTTAATTGTCTTTTGTTATGCCTTCTCCTTTTCAAAATGCGTTAACCCAGCTGCACAAAGCCGCTGATATCTTGCATTTGCCGGCAGCGATCCATGCTCGCCTGGAACAGCCGGAACGATTGCTCACGGTCTCGCTGCCGCTGCGCCTTGATAATGGCGAAACGAAAGTATTCACGGCGTTTCGTAGCCAATACAATAGCGCCCGCGGGCCGTATAAAGGCGGTATTCGCTATCATCAGAATGTTACCGAAGACGAAGTGAAAGCGCTGTCATTTTGGATGGCGGTAAAATGCGCGGTGGTGGGAATCCCGCTCGGCGGGGGAAAAGGTGGTATCATTGTTAATCCCAAAGAATTATCTACGGGCGAACTCGAACGCCTGAGTCGCGCGTATATCCGGGCGCTCTATAAATATCTGGGGCCTGATCAGGATATTCCGGCGCCGGACGTGTATACCACGCCACAGATTATGGCCTGGATGCTCGACGAATACGAAACGCTCACTGGGCACAAAGCGCCAGGCATGATTACCGGTAAGCCTTTATCGCTCGGCGGCTCGGCCGGACGCGGATTTTCTACCGCGCAAGGTGGCGTGTATGTTATCAAAGCGTTGGCCAAACGATTGAAATTAAACCCGCAAAAAACTACCGTGGCTATCCAGGGGTTTGGCAATGCCGGTTCGTATGCGGCCAAAATTTTACATGCCGAAGGCTATAAAATTGTAGCTATCAGTGATTCGCAGGGTGGTGTCTATAATGAAGATGGTATTGATCCAGCCAAAGCCGAAGAAATCAAAAAGAGCGGTGGTATGCTGGGCTGTTATTGCGGGGGCAGTGTGTGTACGCTCGAACAAATTAAAACCGACGGCCCGTGTCGCGCCATTACGAACGAGGAGTTGCTTGAATTAGAGGTTGATATTCTCATTCCGGCGGCTCTAGAAAATCAGATTACGGCCGCGAATGCAGATCGCATCAAAGCCAAAATTATTGCCGAGCTGGCGAACGGCCCTACCACCCCAGAGGCTGATGAAATTTTGTTTAAAAAAGGCGTTACGATAGTGCCTGATATTCTTACTAATGCTGGTGGTGTGACCGTGTCATATTTTGAACAGGTACAAAATGCCAGCAATTACTACTGGACCGAAAGCGAAGTCTTGCAGAAGTTGGAGCCGATAATGGTGAATGCCTTTGACGCCATTTGGAGTATCAAAGAAAAGTATAGTATTGATTTACGTACTGCTGCGTTTGTGCTCGCGATTGAGCGGATTGCGACAGCGATGAAAGATCGAGGTTGATTTAAATGACCTTCCAGCACTAAGCGATAAGCAGTAGAGCGCTAAGTCGCACGATCATCTTTGCCTTAGCGCTTATTGCTTTATCGCCTATTGCTAACAATATATGCCCGAGCTGCCCGAAGTAGAAACAATCCGCCAGGATTTGCGGCGCAAAATTATTGGTTGTACGATTATGGGTGCTACTCTCAATTCGGATAAAGTAGCAGGTGGTCAGGCGGCGCGTCAGAAGCTGGCTCGTTTTTTGCCGGGAAAAAAGATTGCCGAAGTCGGACGGGTAGGAAAATTATTGATTATCGAAATTGGACAATCTGATTATTTCCTGCTCGTTCATTTGAAGATGACCGGGCAGTTGATTTATACCCAGAAAGGCAAAACAATCGGTGGAGGCCATAGTTTTACTACACTGTCTACCGAGCTGCCGGATAAACATACGCTGGTTATCCTGTCTTTTGAAAATGAAGGTAAACTTTTTTTCAATGATATGCGGCGGTTCGGGTACGTTAAACTGGTTGATAGAGTAGCCAAAGAAAAGGTAGTAGAGGCTTTTGGAATAGAGCCTCTGACAGAGGGGTTTACCTTTGAAAAATTCTCGGCTCTATTTAAAAAGAGAAAAACACTATTGAAAGCCCTGTTGCTAAATCAGCAGGTTATAGCCGGTATCGGCAATATTTACGCCGATGAAATTTGCCACGCCGCCGGAATTCTGCCGACACGGCGCATCTCTACGCTCACACACGCAGAAATAAAAAAGTTATTTACGACCACAGAAAAAATAATCAAAAAAGCCATCGAATTTCGCGGTACGACGTTTAATAATTATGTCGACAGCGATGGCAACAAGGGAAATTTTAGTCGTTTGTTAAAAGTCTACGAACGCTCCGGTGAAAAATGCCTCACCTGTCGTGTTGATAGTATCAAAAAAATTAAGGCAGCCGGGCGGGGAACGCATTTTTGTACTACGTGCCAAAAATAGTTTTTACTGTATGTAGGATTTTCTAAAAAATATTATTGATTTGCGCCGAAGCGGGGGTGGTGGTGACAGATAGTAAAGGACACCCCTGGGTACGTGGGAAACGGGATTTGGTGATGGCGAATAAGATTCTGCATCCGCAGGTGTTAGAATTGTTTAAATAAAAAATCCCTTATTACTTTCTGGGGAATAGAAAGTAATAAGGGATTGGCCGAAGTGGGGCGAATTCCCTGACGCTCTAGCGGGGGCGTGGCCGGGTGTCGAACCACACCAAACCGGCTCCGATCCAAGAGCCTACAAGCTCTAATACGTAGATCAAACCGATTATTCCTGTGCCCATAGATGCGAGCAGAGCAACCTCTTCGGCAGTCATGTTTCCTCCTTTGAACGGGTTAAAAATAATCAATAACTAGTTTTTGACTAATTTCAGCCAATTTAACAAATCAGTATATAAAAATAATGTACTTTTGTCAAGCTGGTATTAGTCCTTATATTGCTAAGAAATCGCGTTTTTAGTACAGTACGTTGCATATGCATAAATACGACCCCAAACAAATCGAGCCCAAATGGCAAAAATACTGGGAAGAAAATCATACTTTCCACGTTACCGAAGATAAAACTAAGCAGAAATTTTATAGCCTGGTGGAGTTTCCGTACCCGTCTGGTGCTGGTCTGCACGTAGGGCATCCGCGCCCCTACACCGCCATGGACGTAATTTCCCGCAAAAAACGCATGGAAGGTTATAATGTTTTGTTTCCGATCGGTTTCGATGCCTTTGGTCTCCCCACCGAAAATTACGCCATCAAAACCGGCCGTCCTCCGGCCGAAGTGACAGCCGAAAATATCGCCACTTTTACCCGTCAGCTCAAGAGCCTCGGCTACAGTTTTGATTGGGAGCGAGTCGTCGATACTACCGACCCCGAATATTTCCGTTGGACCCAATGGATTTTTTTACAATTCTATAAAGCCGGGCTCGCCTACAAAACGAGCCAACCAATTAACTGGTGCCCCAAAGACAAGATCGGCCTGGCCAACGAAGAAGCCGCCGGGGGTGTGTGTGATCGTTGTGGCGGGCCAGTGGAAAAACGCGACAAAGAACAGTGGATGCTCGCGATCACGAAATATGCCGAACAGTTGTTGTCCGGGTTACAACAAGTAAATTATATTCCCGAAGCCAAAGCCCAGCAGGAAAACTGGATCGGTAAAAGCGAAGGCGCGGAAATTATTTTTAAACTCAATGTACCCGGGCAAGAGCCAGGTAAACATAGCGTGACCGTATTTACCACGCGCCCCGATACGATTTTTGGCGCGACCTTTTTGGCGGTATCACCCGAGCTGGCCAAAAAATGGCTGGATCTAGGTTGGCAGGGAAGTAGCGAGGTAAAAAAATATATTGATACCAGTTTGCAAGAACGCGCGCGGGCGGCTAGTTCGCGCGAGGAGAAAGAAAAAACCGGCGTAGTGTCTGGCGTGACCGCACTGAATCCGGTTACTGGCCAAGAGTTACCGGTTTGGATTACGAATTATGTGTTAGGTGAAGTAGGCACCGGTGCCATCATGGCCGTGCCGGCACATGATGAGCGTGACTTAGAGTTTGCGAAAAAGTATGGATTGTTATTGAAAGAAGTCTTGGTTAAAAAAGTGGGTGAACGTCGTCCGGACGCAACTAGGAGAGATGGAGTCGCCGGAGTTATTATCAAGGATAAAAAAGTGTTGGTTCTTTATGATACAGTAAATAAATTATATCGTTTACCAGCTGGTGGTTATGAAGAAAATGAAAATGCCAAGCAGGCCCTAGAAAGAGAAGTCAAAGAAGAAACTGGATACCAACATTTTGTAATCGGTGAATATCTTGGTCAGTTAGAAGCTAATTATTACGCGGCATGTAAAAAAGTTTTTCGGCACAGGTTTATTCAAGGTTATTTAATTGAGTTGTTAGATGAGGAAGTAAAAGAGTTAAGCGCCGAAGATAGAGGTGTTTACATCCAAAGTTGGATGACGGTAGGGGAAGCGTTGGTTAAATTTGCCAGTAATCCGGAAAGTTATGGTGAAGAAGAATTTATTAAGCGTGCTTTTAATGAGCAGGAACGGTGTTTTACGGGTGAAGGCACCGCTATTAATTCTGATTTTTTGAATACTTTATCAAGTGCGCAGGCTAAAGAAAAATTAATCGCCTGGCTCGAAGAAAAAGGGGTTGGAAAAAGAAAAATAAATTTCAAACTCCGCGATTGGGTGTTCTCGCGCCAACGTTATTGGGGTGAACCGATTCCGTTGGTATATTGTATGCAGTGCAAGGAACAAGGAACAAGGAACAAAGAACAAGGTGAAGGCGAGCGATTGAATTCCGGCTGGATTCCTGTACCCGAAGATCAGCTCCCACTCAAACTCCCGCAGGTGAAAAAATACGAACCCACCGACACAGGCGAATCACCGCTCGCAGCTATGACCGATTGGGTCAATACCACCTGTCCGCGCTGCGGCGGAGCAGCTAAGCGCGAAACCGATACCATGCCAAACTGGGCCGGATCGAGCTGGTATTTCTTAGCGTATCTGATGCATACAGATAAGGGGTATAGCTGGGACAGAAGTAAAATTGATTATTGGATGCCGATCGATTGGTATAATGGCGGCAATGAACACACG
>CAZPCV010000044.1:0-9019 GCA_964585245.1 uncultured Gammaproteobacteria bacterium | reverse complement strand
TTTTCAATTTGATAATCAATTCCCCCGAACCTTCGAGGCCTTCCAAAATTTCTTCGAGATCCTGAATAATCGGCGGCTCTACGGCTGCGAGATCGGCATCAGGCGTAATATCTTTTTTGGCATACGTTTCTATAAGAGCACGATCCAGCACCGAATCCTGCTCGGGCGTAAGCCCACCGAACATAATCCGGAGCAAGCCCTTCACGGTAATGACAGCGCCCCGAATAATATCTTCAACGGAAATATCCTGGCCAGTCGGACGCGGCAAATCGAATGGGTTAATCTTGCTTTCCGAAGATAGAGAAATATTAATATACGTGCCTCCCACCGCATCGGAGAGGTGTTTATATTCCATTTCCGGGTCGATAATAATAACATCGACACCCATCATGAGGCTGCGTAAAATTTCGAGTTTAATCGCATAACTTTTACCGGCACCAGACGTAGCGAATACGACCATGTTGGCGTTTTGCAGAGAAAAACGATCAAACAAAATCAAGCTATTATTATGGCGATTAATTCCATACAGAATGCCGTTGTCCGACGTCAATTCCGATGAAATAAACGGGAAAGAAGCCGCAATCGGCGAAGAATTTAAGTTGAACGAAATCATGAGCTCGTCGTTGCAGAGCGGCAGGGTAGAATTAAAACCTTGTTCAGCTTGGAACAGAACTTTGCGACTATTGATGAGTTTGGCACCGAAAATGCCTTCGATATCTTCGGAAATCTGATCGAGACGTTCTTTGGTTTCGGCGTAGATCGTAACGTAAAAAGCAAATTGAAAAAAATGTTCTACACCTTGGGTCAGACTATCACGCAATTGCTCAATATCTTGGAGCGCCGTTTCGCGCAACGGATCACGTGGAGCACCCTTGTCATGATCGGCCGATAATTGCGCCTGCAACGCGCCGACTTTATTCTTTAGTTGTTTAAGAATGATGGCAGAATTAATAGGATAAAAAAACATGCTGATATCCATGGTCAGCGACAAATTGATAATCGGCGAACTCCATCCTACCGAAATATAGCGTGGATAGGATACGACAAAAATAGTTCGCGCAAAAACGGTACCTAGTTGCAAAAAACTTGATTCAACATTAAAAGCAGCCGGAGCAATCAAATCCCGAATAGCTACTACCCCTTCTCGATAAATTTTTTCTTCTTCAAGGGTAACCAGATCGCTATTGGCACGCTTTTTCAATTCGGCTTGTTCGGCGGCCAAGCGGCTTTTACTGGCGGTTATCTCATCTTTTTTGATAAAAGTTGGTTTGAAGGCCATAGTTTAGGTTTCTTCGACTTGAATTTGTTCTAACGGCGGCAAATGCTCGGTGAGAGCAATATCGGGATTATATGTAGAATAATACAATTCAATCAGCGCCGGTGTATCAAGACGCGCCACCGAGAGCCCGATACTTGATAAACCGCTTTCTACCTGACGCACGCGCATATCGAGATCATACTTGCGTTTCAAAAAACGTTCGCCTTTTAATTTTACCAGAGATACCGGATTAATAACATCACTGAGACGCGACCAAAAACTTTTCTGCTTATTGGAACGCGGATCGTACGGAACGATTACATAAAATTGTTTGCTCATGATTTCACTAAGGCTGACGAGCTCGGAAACGAACGAGCGATAATCGGCAATTTGGGCTCGCAATAATTCGTTGGCTTGTTCCCGTTCTTTTTCGAGCAGATTATCGAGATAAGGCTTGATATAGAGCTTACGCGACTGAATCAAGACTTGGAGCGGATGATCGAGGGAATTTAAAAATCCCACGTAGGCAGAAATAATAGCATTCTGCTCATCTTCATTTTTAAGAGCAAAGTTAATACTCGATACCAGGAGTACCGCCCGCAATGTACCATCCTTCATGACAACCGTATCATTTTTAATTTCACCAATCAGCAGATGATGTTGGGCAGATACTAGTGCGTTTTTTTGTTTAGCTGCAGCTTTGTTTTTCATAGTTACTCCCCTTTATAATACCCGCCCGTATTGACCATGAGTGACAAATCCCGAATCCGGCGTGACGAAGAAGTCTTGTGCGGAGCGGGCGGCTCTACTTCGGGGATCTTCATGGCATTAATTAATTCTTTCAATTCCGCAGGTTCGTACTTTTTAAACCAGATCCGGCGGCTAGGCAGGCGCAACGTCTGGACGATATTTAAAATAAAATAGTGGAACGATTGCCCGTTAATTTTTACAAAGGCCAACACCAAAGAAAAACCTCCGATTAAGAGCGCTAGCAAAATAAACAAAGCTGTGTCGGCCAATTTGAAGGCCGCAAACACAAATAGGCCGCCGATGAGTAAAATAATAAATTGGCGCGTAGTGACAGGACCAAAAATTTTATCCTCGACGTCGATAAATTGTGGTACGACAAATTGATCCATACCTTAATGCAATTGTTTTTCTAAACCCGCTAACGCATTAATTTCCGCCACTTGAATCGCTTTTTTATCTCGCAGCATTCTGGTTAATGGTGTGTTGTCATTGAGAGATTGCATAAGAGCATGACTGTACTCTTGGTATAAAGGGCTTTTTTTCCAAGCTTCCAGAGCCTCGAAATACAAAAGTATTGATTCTTCTTTCAGGTTGATTATTTTTTGTGCCAGTCTCGACACCGCTTCAACAGGGTTGGCTGATAAACGACGGAAATCCGTGGTAGTAAATGAAGCGATTTCTTCGACCGGCCCCATTTGTTCGGAAGGAGGAACAATATCGTGAGCCATTGGTTTTATTTTGGCCGCCGCATTCAGTATGAATTTTTCTTCTAGGGGAGGCGGAGAGAACTTCTTTTTTTCTGGTAAAATACTTTCTGTTTTGATTTGCTCTGTTTCTAAGAGAGGCGTGGTGCGCACTATGCTAGTCGGTTCAAAAGAAGGCTGGACTGCTTTTTCTTTCGGAGTGGAAACGGTGACAGCGGCATGTTTAAAAGCGTTATGCGGAGTCGCGATACTGGGCAATTCCGGCGACAGATACACCATCGGCAGATCACTACCCACATCTTTTGATACATCACTCCCCTTCCTCAAAACTTTAGGCACTACTTTCTCTTCGGCAGGATGGGCACAGGCCTTAATTATTTCATTGGCTTGAATTTGGGTTAAATTTAAACCACCTTCGGCAAATGGTTTTTGAGCTAATTCCAAAGTTTCAACCTCGCTGCGAATATCTTTTAGACGCAGCTGGACAAGAGCCCGCAAACGGCTAACATATTCTTTCGGAATAGTAAAAGATAGTTTCGACACAATTTCGTCAACCTGTTCTAGACGGTGATGGCTAGTGGCCGTATCAGCAGCAATAACCGGAACCTCTTCCTCCAACAACGAAGAAACATCCACTGAGGGGGCTAGGTCTGTAGTTGGAGCGGATATATTTTTTTTAGGAATGGAAAAAACAGGAGTTGGGGGCAGTGTTTTGTTTTCTCTGGGGGCAGTATCGTTTTGGACCGAGCGGTTATTTACCTTATCTAATTGCATGGAACGCTCATCATTTTTTACCTCAGCTTCTACTTGGGTAGGGGCTGATGTAACGGGGGTAGTTACAACAGGCGTAGAAGAAACAGTTTTTTTCTGACGCAATTTAAATTCAGCCAAACTAATGCGTTCGGTCGTGCCATCGGATTTTTTGATAAGAATGGTCTGATTGCTTGATTGGTTTGCCATACTATATATGATCTTGCTCCACCTTATTCATTCCACACAAATTTATTAGCTGATTCATCAAAATAAATTAGCGGACCAACTGTTTCACCAAAAATATTTTCAAAAATTTCGCTAATTAATAATAAATTGCTTAAGAACGGCTCAGATTTCCAGTCCATAACACTAAATTCTTTCTTAAACAGTTCTTTAACCTCCTGTGGATCCTCCGCTTCTATCCAACTTTTTAAAGAATTTAGCTGTTCGTTTGACAGAGGCACCGACAGAAGCTCTGCCCATTCCATCTTAGGGTTTATAACATTTTCCGCCTCCTGTAGCGTTATTTCTGGAACACTCGCTAATTGATTTACTAAAGGGTTGATAAGCTCAAGACTTCCCGGCGGTAACATTAAAAAACCGTTTACTAAATGCACATATAATTCCAATAATTGACGCACGATTTCTACATCTTCTCCTGACAAACGACCGGTATAATTTTTGTCATTTAAAAAATTTACTAAATCCATTCCACTAAATTTACTTTTTGACATGGTTCGAAAATAATCTAACCAGTATCTGACAGAGGCTGGCTGCCCCTGATTATTTTGACCAACCACTGTGTCGTTTACTGCCAAAGCACCCGAAAAATTTAAACATGCTTCTTGTCTATTTTTGAAATCAGAATATTCGTCAACAAAACGACGAACTACTTCGTGCAAATTGAATCCGAGTCGCATGGCTTCAACCGCTAAATCAGTACTAAAAAAATTTATCTGAATATCATCCGGTAAAAGGTAAAAGAAATTTACCAACAAAATGATATAAACTCTTTTATAGAGTGCGAGCATTTCATCAGGAACATCCTTTTTTAGATCGCTAAATTTTGATATTGCGTCTTCTTCCAGCCTACGCATTAAGAGGATGGCCTGATTATTATCCCCTTCTTTTAAAATTACATACAGCGATTTTAATAAAGAAGTTTGAAAATCAGGGTCGGGAAAAGAAGTTCGTGAAAAATTAAAATCTTCCAGCTTGTCGACTGGCAAGGGAACTAACACGTCATTCGGGTCATTACCCCGTAATACGACAAGGGTATGCAAGTACTCGTCTACGTCTATTGATCCGGTCTGATTTGGAGGAAAAACCTGATATAACAAAGCATCCTCCCAGGGGGCTATTTGCAAAGAATTTATTTTTCTTTGAACATCCGGGGTGTTTACGACCTGATTCTTTAGATCACTTAATACCCAAGTAAATTTTGCTTTGGCTGAAAATATTTCTGCCATATGAATACGTTTTTATTTTTTTTCGACTGTTTTTTTCGTCCTTTCTCCTTTATTTGCCTTGTTAAATAACTCCCCTTGAAGACGATTTGAAAACTTACGTAAGTTAGCAACAATGATTTCAGCAGCCTTTTGACGATCTTTTTCGCCCTGACTAATTTGCTGCAACAGAGTTTCAGCTTTGGATGGTAATTTTAACAAGGCCTGTTTTAAATAATCGCCCAAATAAATAGGCGTCCCTTCAGGGTCGATCATCGCCAAAACACCTTCATCTTTAAATTTAGCTAAAACTTTTTTTGTTTTATCTTCAAAAACTAAATTTAACAAAACAAAATAATTTTGCAGCTCTTCTGGAGACAAAGTTTCGATTTTATCTTTATTTATTTCTTCTTCCACTTCATCTTTTGGCAATGCGCTTTCTTCCATTGTTTTTGCGTCTTCTTTGCTTATACCTTCGAACGAAGATAGATTAAAATTGGTAGGGACTCCCGGAATATGTCCTCTGCGTATACGCTCTTTAACATACTCAATAAGTTTGTCTAACGAATAAAAATTTTGAGGCTTTATTTCTCCGGTTTTTAAATCAAGACATCTAATCCTCAAACAAAAAGGTTTTTTTCGTTTGGCCCAATCAGCACCAGAATTTTGAAGAGCTTCAAGCGAAGTAAAAGTAACCTTACTTCCAACCGAAGCAGCCAAACACATATTCCAATCTTTACTGTTAGCAGACAGCCACGGAGCAATAATATCAGTTAAAATTTTGTCATCCGCCTCTTCATCGGTAAGTTCAAAGCCTCGTCCTTCACGCATGGACAAATCATACGTATTGTGTAAAGCGGAATAAATTATTCCTTCGCGATTTTCCCCTCCAATATGCACTACACTTATCGTCTCACCTTCGTACGTCTCAGAAGTAATATAGGCTGACTCGTCTTTTTGCTGACCAATTGCCGCCCCCCAAATGCGCGAACTACCACCACCATGTATTTTGTAGTCTGCAATCCTGCTGCGATGCTTGTTACATAAATCGTAATATACAAACACGCCCATGCCAGTTTTCTCGTCATAGTCAGTTATTTCGTGAGGGTTTGTTTTGGCCAAAAACGCCGCGTCTTTCTTGTTTACTTCGCTGCGTCCATCTTGAATCGCAAGATGAATTCCGTTTGGAATATTGCAGCGAATTGTTTCAAACACAGCCTGTCCTGCAAGCTCGGATTTAATCTTGTCCAACACTCTAATATCAGCGCTGACCGCCTGACCGCTATTTTGCGCATGGTGTTCCATCCAGTTGGCTCCTTTATCTTCTTTGTGCTCTACCATTCCTTGAAGACCCAATTGATAATCCAAAAGTTTTTTTGTATACAAATTAAAATCAACAGCCCCTTTGGGATCATTTGGGTCATACAATTGATCAATTGGACATTTTTCCTTTAAGTCAATAATGTGCTTTTGACCCGCAGTATCGATAATTTCAACTTCTATTTTTTCTCCGGAAAAAAACAATTCTTCTATTTTTTCATCCGCCATCTTGTATTTACCCAAGCAATCCTTGTTAAATTCTTTAATTGCGAGCAGTTGAACTAAATTACGCAAATCCAACCGATGAGTCTCTCGACCCTCATGATCAACAATTGACGCTGCAAGATCGTTTCTTCTGGCCAAATCTTCATAAATCAACCCCACTGCGTTAGGACCATGTATACTGCTATATGTTTTAATTGTACCGAGACCCGCTATTTTTTTATTACTAAAAATTTCGTCCACATCTAAAAGCTGGCGCACTCGTTGATTCATTTTTATAAATTCAACATCGCGTCCGGTGGCCCCTATCAAAAGCACGTCCTGAATTTTTGCATGAGTCATGGTGGCATTCTTCCAGCCCAGGATACTCCCTAGAGTGTCTTTTCCACTGTCAACATTTTCAACTTGGGCAAAACGAGGATTATTTTCTCTCGGAGGGATAGTGTCTTCTTTTGGGTTAAAAGTGCCTACCGGTCTAAAATCAGGAAAATTCATCGTAAAAGAAGCGGCCGTGCCATGTCCGTGTTCGTCTGCATGCCCGTGCTGATCGTGCCCATGTGTACCGGTGTCACTGTTCTGACTGTGCGCGTGCTGGTCAGGTTGTCCGTGCGAGCCGTGTTCGGGGGAATGTGATGCTTTCATACTATAATTATTTGTATATTATTTTAATTTTGATTTTAAATCATCAAACTCATCCTTCGGAATATCTTGAATCGCTCTTTCTAATTGTTCAACAGTTTCGATCCCCATGAACCTAAGAGCGGGATTATTTTCAACCGAAACTTTAATTCGTGCACGAACTTCATCTAGCTCTGTACTCACATTTCTTTCCCTTATATTTTGAAGCAATGTTGAATCTATTTTATGTTCACCTAAAAATCCAACTACTTGATTCTGGTTTGACCTGTTAATACCTTTAGCTTTACCGGCGGCGGCACGATCAGCAATATTGCTAACAAATTTTTTGGTCTCATCTTCGCTCATTTTAAAAACCTCGCCCATTTTTTGTAAAGCAGTTTCCCACGCCACCTTCACACCATCATCAGGCCATCCTTTTTCATACATATGACGAATGAGCGATTCCGAATAATATTTATCACGATCATCCCCATAGGTCCCATCCTCATTCTTCCTCTCTTCAACGCTTTGCAAAAATCCTTGAAAAGCACCCAAAGTGGCTCTTTGATCCATGTTACGGATATTCTTCATTAAGCCCTCTACAATGCCTTCTTGCGCAGCAGTAGTGGCAATAGACATACCTCTCTTTTTCCAAATCAAAGTCTCAGCGGCCAAATCAACGGTTTCTCTTTTCTTGGCTTGATAAAAACTATACTCATGGTCACGTTCACCGATAGCTTTGGCTGCAAAAAATGCCGACATTCCCTCTGGGGCATGAGCACCATGCTCACCATGAGCCCCATGACCACTATGATCAGTCATCAAATTTTGATTTTGAGCGATTAATTCCCAGGCTTTACGTTTGTCACCACCAGCCTGCTTCAAGAAATCGTTAAAGCGGTTTTTGTTTTCTTTAAAGATCTCAAATTGTGCTTTCATGATACGTAATTCTTCTTCAGCTTGAAAACCTTCTTTTACATTCTTGGCTTCGGCTTCGGCTTTGGTCATCTCTTGGCCAGTTTTGGTTTTATTAAAATCACGAGTAAGTGCTGTTTTTAAATTATCCAATACTTCGGCTGCATGATGAGCTTTCTTTTCTTGAAAAATTGTTTGAGCAAAATCTCTCTTGCCAGCTCCCATCTTATAGTGTTCTTCCGCTTCTTCTTCGATTCTTTTTTCAGTTGCCGAAGCTAGATTGCCTTTGGTTTTGTGAGCCGCGATTTGTTCTGCTACTTTTGCTCCTAATTTAATTTCACCACCCTCGCCAAACTGAATACGAGCACCCCCCAACAATAAATTCTTACCTAGAGGCTTAAATTCAGCTGTTTTAGCTGACGAACGAGCCTCTTCACCTTCTAAAATACCCTGACGGACACGATCTAATGCATCGACACCTTTTTCTGCTTTGGCTTGGAAAAAATGAACAGGAGTGCCTTTAGTTCTCTTTTTAGCAATATCAATGGTGACATCCCTATCTTTTTCAGTTTTTTCCAGCAGTTTGGCGCTAGAAATATCCGACATTGCCCGTTGGTTTAAAAACCGCTGCAAAGAATCGAATTTTCTTTTTTGTCTTATGGGTTTCCCATCTTTCCCTAATTGATATTCTAACTCGTCGGTATCCTCCATTTGACCAGTAACCTCATTTTTTCGCTGCTTTCTAGCATACTCAAACCTAAGATTGCCCTTATCATCTTTTTCTTGTATTCTTTTGTCGTTTTTGTCTAATTTATACCCCTCCGCATCTACTTTATCCCCCTTTTGACCTTTCTCCCATTTTTCTCTAAGCACCGGTACAAAACCATCGTCATGGCGCCATTGTTGGAAACCAGCCCACTGGCGTTTGAAAAAATTGACCTTTTGATCACCTTTACCCAAATACCAAGCCGCTTTTCCTCCGTATTTAAGTGCATTTCTACCAACAAAAGAAGCGGGCCTATAGGTAACGGCTT
>CAZPCV010000043.1:0-9020 GCA_964585245.1 uncultured Gammaproteobacteria bacterium | reverse complement strand
TTGAAGAAAATTCAGGGCTAAAAGAGCAGCGCGGTTGGTTGCTAGAACAGGTTTATTACTTGAGAAAAGCCGTGAGTTTCCTTGAAACAAGAAAGAATGTACTCGAGAAAGCGGTAGAAAGTTTAGAAAAAAATATCAACGCTGGCATCGGAGCCATGGAACAATTAGAAGAAAATGAAAATTTTACTCAAATTTCATCTCACGTTGAAAAGAAAAATAAATAATCTATGTATCGCTTGCGTCAAAGCGAATCGCCGGGGAGGCAAAAATTTAACTAATTATTTTATATGCAAAATCCACAAGAAATATTCAATCGCATCTCTGAAAATAAAGAAAAGATCAAAGACCTGCGCACCATGCTCGAAGATGCCTATATGCAGGATTCTAACTATCAGCTTCTCACCGAGGAGGTAAAGGAACGCAAGGAAAAACTCAAAGCGATCCGAACCGCACTTAACGATGACTTTCAGTCTGAACTCGATAAGCTGGATGCCTTAAAAACTGAAATTAAGACCGATAAAGAGCTTTTGAGAGATATTCTGCTCGATAAGTACACCAAGGGGGAAAAAATCGAGCTGGAGGGTAAATATAATCAAATGGTGCTGCCAATTTTCTCGGTTACGTTTAAAAAAGAAGAATAACTATATGCCTCGCATTTACCCACCAATTCAAAAAAGACATCACAAAAATAAAATTGAAAGGACGGCAAAAGCCTGGATAGTAAATACCGCATTGGAAACCAAAAAAGAAGGCTACAACCCTGGATTTCGTAGCTTTAACCTTTTAGCCGATAGTTTTGACGAGGCGCTTAAGGAGGCAAGAAAACGATTGCGAAAAAATGAGGTTATAGAACAAATAAAGTTTTTTATCGAGTTTTAAAATCAAAATTCCTGTTTCTGCGGCTGTGCCCTTTTTAAGCCTGGCGACTTCGGCCGCCGCCAGAGACAAAACGCGCGGAAGTGCGCGGTCTGCCAAAGGGCACAACATCGGGAACAGGAAGCAATTTAATAATTGAATTATTTTGTATGTTAGAAATTAAATCCAAACTTAGAATTGTTCAAGAAATGCTGGTGGAGCAGTTAAATGTTCTGCAGCGGCAAAAAATTAACGAACGCTATTTGCAGCGCAAATACATGCTCAATAATTCCAAAGGTCAAGAGCTGGGCGCCGTACAAGCGGCGATCAAAGGCTCGGAGGAATATATCAAATTTTTGTACGAGATGAATGTTGAGGCCGAGAAAGAGGAAAATTCCGAAAAAGAGAAGTCCGCCAAAAAAGAAGCAGAGCCAGTAAAACCCACAGTTTCCGAAATCGAAAAAAACAATTTGGCTAAAAATGAACCGGACACAAGCGCCGAACCTGCAAAGTAGCCTGAATAATGCGTTTGTATGATTACAAAAGAAAGAAAGCTATTCGTTTTTACCTGCGAGAAATGCGGCAAAGGCCGACGAAATAGTTTCAAGCGTAGCCGGGCAGCCGATGGCCTATGCCGTCCGTGCCGGCGCGAAGCCCTATCGGTCCATAAAAACCAGCCAAGTCTTTTTCCTGAAATAAGAACAGCCAACCAAATATGACTTTTCAATTTTCTATTTTCGGAACACAGGAAGATCCTCTCGGAAATCCTATTCCTAAGCTAAAAATGACAGGACGGCAACAATGGACACCAAAGGCTAAACGATACGCAGAATGGAAGTTTTACGTACAGAAGGCATTTATGGATCGTTTGCAGCCCCTACATCGGCAAATCTACGACACAAACGTTTTAATGACCGGCAAGCCACTAATTATTCCAAAGGGCAAAAAGGCACTGATGACGCTAATGATCTGCTGGAAAGATCTTCGCCACCCTGATCCTGAAAATGTTTTTGGCAGTATCGCCGACGCCCTATTCGCGAATGATAAAACCCTGGCCGGGAGTTTCGACTTTAACCCGACACCCACCGGACAGGGGAGGGTAGATGTAACTATTAACTATTAAAAAATATGGCTATTAAGCACATTATTGCGCTTTTCGCCCTACTGGTTCTATGTCTCGGCATTGTTGCCTGCCGCCCGGAAGCTGCCGCCTCGACACCGACCACGGCGCAAAACACTACATCCGAGATAAAGCTAGAACGCATTATGACCGGACTAGCTGCCTGGTATGACTACGACTTAAAAGGGCAACCGAACTATTCCCAAACGAATTATACGGCCGCTAGCCGAGACTTTGCCCGCGGAACCATGCTGAGAGTCTGCAACGTGCAATTTGCCGCATGGCCGCCCCTGTGCGTCGATGTGCGGGTGAATGACTACGGACCAGAGCGGTGCGACAAAAGAAAGCGGGATACTTGCCCGCCGCGCCTTATCGACTTATCCTCGGCAGCGTTCAAAAAGCTGGCCCCGCTCAAAACAGGCTTAATTAAAGTAAGCGTTACCGAAATTAAAAAACCGAATTCTAAGTGATAACTATATGAAACAGCCACAAAAAATAACAACTGGAACTTGGGCCTATGAACCAGATCCGCTTTTTTCTATCGAGTGCCCGAAATGTAAAACTATAATTTTTATGTCTCGGGAACCTTTAATCACTCGCCTTAAAAAATGGGCTAAACAATTCAAAAAAATAGTTTTATGACATCAAGTACAACTACCGCAAATGAAACGGGCATATCAGATAATGCAATTCTAGCAATAGTAGGTTTTGGATTTTTAGGTGGATTATTGATGATTGTTATAATCGTTTGTGCCTTGGCTAGTGGTGGAAGTAGCGGAAACAATAACTCAAATAATTATTTTTAATTTATGACCTCTCAAACCCCACAAGAGAAGAAATGTATTTGTCCTGAATATGGGCTCCCGCCGCAACCTTGGCATTATGAATCTTTCCCCCAAGAACCTGAGAGTTGGAAGGAGATGTTTGACGAAAAATTTAATTCTCAAGGAGAGTTTAGGATAGGAAGTAAGGAAATAACATACGCAACCCCAGCAGACATTAAAAATTTCATCCGTCAAGAACTCACCACCGCCCGCCTCACCGCCGCAGCCGAGGAGCGGAAACGAGCAAAAAGAGGGATGTTTTTATTAGTTGCAGCGATGTGTAATCGAAAGAAAAATAAACAAATAGAAATTTTTGACCATGAAATAGCGGCTTTAAATTCAAAGGACACTATAGAAGAAAGAAAAACGCCCCAAGGATCAACTATATTATCGCTTCATCACTTCCCTAAACCATAACACTATGGATAAACCCTGGTACAAAATTTGCCAGGATTGCCGGGCCAAGTATAACACCGACACAGTCAAATTTTGCCCGCTCTGCGGACAGGAGCGAATCGAAGTTAAAAGGGAGCCCTGGAACAAAGGCAAAGCCTGCCCGCCGCGGAAGAAAAATTTAAAATCAATCGAGCAGCGTGTAGACATCCTTATCAATAATCCTACCGCTGGGCTAAAAATCTAAATATATGGACGATAAAGACAAAAAGCCAAAAGAAGCCGTTACTGGTCAGGTTTTAACCAAAGAAGAACGTCAGCAAGCGCTGGCGCTTCTTGGTTCCGCGCCGGGGGGAGCCTGGGACGAACAAGAGCCGGGGCATGACCCATATATCAAGCGTGACAAGCGGGGTAGACCAACGGTTATGACGAAGCAGGTGCTACAAAATTTAGCCCAAGCGTTCAATATTGGTTGTTCAGACAGAGAGGCGTGTATTTATGCGGGTATTGCTTTACAGACTCTTTATAATTACTGCAAAGAAAACCCCGATTTTTTGGAGCAGAAAGAAGAATGGAAGGAAAATCTTGTTATTGCCGCGCGGGCCAATCTGGCAACTGCGCTAACGGTTAAAAAAAGCGTCCCTGATTCATGGGAGTATATCAAGCGCAAACGCAAGGCCGAGTTTGCCGATATGAAAGTTGTTGCAGAGACAGAGCAAAAACTTTCCGCTAAAGACCTGGAGGACCTAGAGGAGGGGAAATATGAAGTAGTCGAAGACGAAGAAGACATCGAACAGCCTTTAACAAACGAGACGGAACAAGTACCCCAGCACTAATATGCAAGTAACAAGGCATGACAAGGATACTTTTCTGAATCGAGGATGGCGGCTGCAGCGCTTTTATAAAATCCGAGACGAGCATAAAAAGCTGGTCAATTTAAAATTTAATTGCACGCAGACAATTTTGTTTAACGAAGCGAGTAAAAAAGGTTTTCGAGGAATAAGAGAGTTTGATCTCAAAGGGCGTAAGCAAGGCGTTTCAACTTTTTGGCTCATCGTGTACCTAGACGATACGATAATGGTTCCAAATACCAATAGCGGAATTATCGCCCACAAAAAAGACGACGTTCAAAAACTATTCCGTATCGTAAAGCTCGCCTATGACAAATGCCCCAATATCTTTGTGTTGGAAAACGGGCGAGAGTGGCACAAACCAAAAGCCCTATACGATAACAAAAACGAGCTTGTTTTTGAGGGGATAAATTCAACTATCTATGTTGCCCTTGACGTCCGCGGCGGCACGCCAAATAACCTGCATATTAGTGAAGCTGCTCACATCCGCGATCAAGACAAGATACGCGCTTCCTTGGCGTCTGTCCCGAACGTAGAATACGGCACAAATATTACTATCGAGAGCACCGCAAACGGCGTCGGCGATTATTTCCAGGAGGGTTATGACGAGGCAATGATGGGCAAGAATGGGTATACTGCTCGTTTTTTCCCCTGGTTCTTAGAAACAAAAAATACTTTACGCCCACCCGAAGACTTTAAACCAACCAAAGAAGAAAACGAACTCAAAGCTAAGGTTTTCAAACAGTATGGCGTTATTTTAAACGACTCACAGCTCTATTGGTGGAGACGGAAAAAGGCAGAACAAAAAAAGCTGATGAATCAAGAGTTCCCGACATTCGTCGAGGACGCATTCTTGTTTGCTGGCAATCTTGCGTTTGATGAGGAAGCGGTACAGGGCATGGCTACAAAAGAACCGATGCGCCAGATGCCTATTCAGATTGAGAGCCGCGACCCGTCGAGCGGGAAAATGCGAAAGAAAACATATAACGTCCAATTATGGCAAGAGCCAAAACCAGGACGGCAATATATTCTCGGTGCAGATCCGGCCGAGGGAGCGAAAAGGGATGATAGCGTCGCAGAAGTGTATGACCGTGTTACTTTGGAGCAGGTTGCAGAGTTTACCAGTGATGAAATTACCCCGGTAGAATTCGGAACGCTTGTGGATAAACTCGGTCGATTTTTTAATACTGCTCTGGCCGTTCCCGAACGAAATAATCATGGTCACACAGTGATCCAGCGCTTGGTAGATTTGCGCTATCCTAACATATTTTGCATGGTTATTTTCGATGAAAAGTTAAACAGAAAAACAAAGAAATTAGGGTGGGAACAACGCAGTGATACGCGCGATGTTATCCTTGATCAGTTCGAGGATCTTGTCTTAAACAAGACAGTAAAAATAAATTCTGCTATACTAAAGGGGCAAATAACGACGTTCATAACTGACGAGACAGGAAAACGGCAAGCCAAGAGTGGCAAAAAAGATGATACAATTCTAGCATCTGCGATCGCGCTTAAAGTCGCACGAATGCCAAGAACATCCTTTGCGGTGTTTAACTTGGATTAAATTCGTATGACAATTAGAGCGCGATTTGCGTTTTTACTAGGTAAAGCGAGCGGCTTATTGGCCCCGCAACCTACCAATAATGTTTTTGGAAGTGAAATATCACAGCCAATAAACAGCGTATCTCTGACGGGAGCAAGAATAAGCACCGACAGTTTTTTTACTGTATGGAGGAATCATGGTGATATTTTTGCTTGTATTAGGGAACTGTGCGAGAACACTGGCTCTGCCGGGTATGTTTGGGAAAACGCCATTGATTCAAGCAAAGATCCCGATCTCCAAGAAGTTCGAAAGGCCGAAAGCATTTTAACGGCTAACAAAACCTTCCGCAGACTTAAAAGCGATCTGATTCAAGATTCCCATATTGCTGGGAACGCTTATTTATTGCTGCAAAAATCTGCGGGCAATGGTCAATTTTTGGGGGTTCAGCAAGTCGATCCGCGCACGCTATCGGTAGTAACTGATCAATACGGAACTATTCTTCGCTGGGTACAGAAAGTCAAAGCCGAGACCCAGGAGTTCCAACCTGACGAAATATTACACTTTAAGATTCAACGGGACCCGAACAGTCCTGTTTTTGGCCTGTCTCCACTAGAGCCGGTGATTTGGGATATTCGCACTGACCTGGCCGCGCTCGTAAGTAATTACGCATTTTTTGAAAACGACGCTCAGCCTGCCGCGCAATATATTCTCGACGAGAATTTAAATGAAGATCAGCAGCGCGAAGCGGTGGACATGATACGAAAGCAGCTTAAAGGTTCTGAAAACCGCCACAAATCAATCGCCCTTAAAGGAGTCAAGGAAATCAAGCAGCTTGCCATTTCTCAAAAAGACATGGAGTTTAATGTTTTGCGCCGCTTCACTACTGAAAAAGTCTGCGCTGTTTTTGGTGTGCCAAAATCTATTCTCAACTATACCGATCAGGTTAATTATGCCAACGGCCAGGAACAGACGCAGAAATTTTGGGAGGGAACAATTATCCCTCTGCAAGAAAGTCTACAAGAATTTATAAATAAACAGCTGCTCCCAGCTATCGGAATAACAAAAATCAGGCTCGTATTCAATGCGCGAAAATTCGATAGTCGGGAATGGGATGAGGCGAGCACTCGATCAGATTTACAGCTTGGTATTTTGACCATCAATGAAGTGCGGGAACTGCGTGGCTATGAAGCGTATGACGCAAACGAGTATGGCGAATGGGTCGATAAACCACTTATCTATGGCGGGCTTGGAGTAAAACCGCTTGAAGACATAGGAATTGAAGTGGCAAATGGGGTACCTGCGATCGTCGATGAGCAAGCTGCTCAAAAAGCTTTACAAATGGTAGAGCGGACCGCTGAACGATATTTATATGGCAACACTAACACAGGAAAAAATCGCAAGAGCTAGAGCCTATATCGAACACAAAGCCGGTGCGCTAAAACAAAACGACAGCAAAGCCCGGCGTACATTCGAAAAACGTTTGGAAAATAGACTAGTAAGACGTTTTAAGCAGCAATTAGCATGGATAGTAACGGAAGCGGAAAAATTGCCGTTTTTACAACCAACGAAAGGGATCAAACGCCTAGAACGCAAGACCGCCCAAGAAGAAGCAGAAGACCTGGCAAACCGCCTACCGTTTCATGAAGAAGTTGCCGACGAAATAATCAACATATCAAAACAAAGCTACAAACGAGGGGCAAAAAACATATACGTAAAAATGGACATGGGTACATCTGGCATTGATTTTAGCCTAGTGAATCAACCTGCAGTCGAGTACCTGTCTAAACTGAAAGACCTGCATTTATCGGAAGCTCGTGGCAGTATTAAGCGAGAAACAAAGAAGCGAATTATTAAGCTGCTGACCGATGCCGCCGAAAGCGGGGCCAGCTATCAAGAAACCGCCCGCAAAATCAGAGAGCAAGGAGATGCTGGAGTATTTAGCCGCTCTAGGGCCGAACTGATAGCCACAAACAACGTGGGCCATGCTTACGGGGTGGGTAGCAAGGAAATGATAGATCAGTACCGAGCCGAAACCGGGGCGCTACTGCAAAAATATTGGATCACAGTTCAAGACGGTAGCGTGACTGAGGAGTGCAAAGCAAACGAATCAATGGGCTGGATCGGAATTGATGAACATTTTAAAAGTGGCGATTCGTTCGCTCCCCGGGAAAGCAATCCGCGCTGCCGTTGCGATACCGGATACCGACAAGTCGACACGCAAAATAAGCCAATCTAATTTTAAAAAACTATTATGCATAAAGCATTTCATTTTCAAATGGCCGTTAAATCGGTCACTCAAGAACAAGGCGATGTAATTATTGAGGGCTTTGCGTCGACGCCCGACATTGATCGTTATCGCGATATTGTCGAGCCGTCCGCTTTTGCTAAAGCGCTCACAATGTTCATGAAAAACCCGGTACTTTTGCGCTCCCATGATCCTGATCGCCCAGCGGGGAAAATTATTGAAGCCAAAATCACTGATAAAGGGTTATGGATCAAAGCCATTGTTTCGGAAGAAGAAACAAAACGGGACGTGCAAGAGGAACGTATGCGGGCTATGAGTATCGGCTATATTCCGCTTGAAACTGATTTGCAACATGAAGATGGCAACCCGTTCAATTTTGAAACAGATAGTATTTGGGACGCAGACATCGTGCGAGTGATTAAATCGCTTGATCTTGTAGAAATTTCTATCGTCACTACTCCGGCAAACGGCAACGCCCTATTTAGCGTAGCTAAGTCGGTAAAAGCCTACTTTAACGAAGTTTTAACTAAAAATTTTATGCACAAAAAAAATAACGAAAACCAAACTACCCCAACAGCTCCAGTTGAGAATCAACCACCAGCACCAGAGACACCAAAACCAGCGGCAGAGGTTACGCCGCCTACTGAAAACGGAAGTGATGAGGAAAAGGAAACGAATGAACCGGCCGCCGTGGGCACTAACCAAGAAACCACTAGCGAGGGTAGCGCTCCCTCGGAAGAAGCTGAAAAGGCCGGCGAGACTCCGGCCGCGGATAGCGGTGAAGCTCCAAAGAGCGAGGAACCGAAAGCCGAAGCGAAACCGAATGAGCCAACCACGTCGGAGGAAAGCGCAAAAACCATAGTGCTTTCTAAGAAAACGGCCGAAGCCTTACCGGAATTGATTGAGGCTAAAATTGCGGTCGTTGACCAGGAAGAAAAAACTACGGATTTGCCCGGGGCAGTAGTCGGATTCGTTCGAAAACTCCTCGACCTGAGTTTATCTCAGGAAAAAGAAATTTCCGTTTTAACGGAAAAATTAAACAAGACGCCTACCAAAATGGCGTTAGCAGCGACCGCACAATCTACTGGGCCAGAGGATGAAACATCCGGGGCACAGGCAAAGAAAGAGCCGTCGCCATTCTTTAAACAATTATTCAACCTAAACTAATTTATGAACGACATTTTAAAAC
>CAZPCV010000042.1:0-9562 GCA_964585245.1 uncultured Gammaproteobacteria bacterium | reverse complement strand
TGTTACAAGAGAACAGACCAATTTACCAACTCGAAACTTTAATTAGCTCTTAAAATTAAAACAATCCCGACTGAATCGGGGTTGTTTTTGTCTATCAGAGTTTCGAGTAACCGGAAGAATTTAGAGCTAGTAACAGTATTTTTTGCCGAAGCGGTAGATGGTATCGTGGTAGAAGTCTTCTAATTCTGGTGTTAGAGCGTCTATTTCTTGGCACTTAAAGCCGTCCAGACTCACAAGCACTGCCCAATCATTATTAGGTTTTTTGTAGGCGACCCAATCCCACGTGTCGTTGGCTTGCCAAGTACCAATAGCGGCGGTTTGAGTGGGATTAAATTTGGTAATAGCAAATACCTTGTCCCAGTCACCGGCGGTTTTTTTGTTGATGTGAGCAAAGACAGCGGCTTTGAGACGGTCAGTATCAGAGATGTCACGAAGGGAAGCAGAAGGGGTGGTTGTAGTGGCTTCAGGAGTGGTGTCGGAGAGGGGGGCAGAAGGCCGGCTTGCACAGCCCGGCAATATGAGGGCAGGAATAGTTAAAAACATGAGTAAGATTGAGTTTTTCATGCAGTTAAAATAGAAGAAGAGAAGAATTGATGGTGCCCAGGGCGGGAATCGAACCCGCATGACCGAAGTCGCAGGATTTTAAGTCCTGAGTGTCTACCAATTTCACCACCTGGGCGTATCTTAGCGTGTAAAGCTGTCCGAACGGAACAAATCGTATCATAGAATTTTTCCGGAAGCAAGATCTGCAGAGGTGGCATAATTTGAAATCTACCGTAACGGCTGCTATACTCTAACTACTTGATTTAACCACTCTTTTATGAAGATTCGTAAAGCCGTTATTCCGGTAGCCGGGTTCGGAACTCGCTTTTTGCCCGCCACCAAAGCCCAGCCCAAAGAAATGTTGCCGGTTGTTGATAAACCGATTATTCAATATGTGGTCGAAGAATTAGTCGCGTCTGGCATTACTGATATTATTATGGTAACCGGCGCCAGCAAACGCGCGGTAGAGGATCATTTTGATTATAACTACGAAATGGAACGCTGGCTCAAAAAGCAGGGTAAAGACGATCAGCTCAAGCAAATTAAAGACATCGCCGATATGGCCAACTTTATCTACGTGCGCCAAAAAGGGCCGTATGGCAATGGCACACCGGTACTGTGCGCCAAAGATGTGGTCGGTGATGAACCGTTCGTAGTGGTATGGGGGGATGAGTTTATTTATTCCACCCCACCTCGCACCAAACAGTGTATCGAAGTATTCGAGAAGTACGGCGACCCGGTGATTTCGGGTATTCGCGTGCCGAAATCTGACGTGTCGAAGTATGGTATTGCAGAAGTAAAAAATATCGAAAAAAATATTTTTCAAATTTTTTCCCTGATCGAGAAACCCAGCCCCGAAGAAGCCCCGTCTAATTTGGCTACCCACGGGTGCTATGTCTTAACCCCGGATATTTTTGGCGATTTGGAAAAATTGGAACCCGGCAAAGGTGGCGAAATTTGGCTTGTAGACGCTATCAAATCGCTGATGAAGCGTCGTCCGGTCTATACCTGCGAAGTTGATAAAGCCATTTATTATGATACCGGCTCAAAGATCGGCTGGCTCCGGGCCAACGTCGATTTTGCATTGCGTGATCCGGTTTTGAAAGAAGAGTTTAGGAAGTATTTGAAGAGTGTGATATAATATCTACATTAAAACATTAAAACATTAAAACATTAAAACATCTGTGGTTGTTTTAATGTTCTCGTGTTTTCATGTTTTTATGAAAATACGAAATAGTATGCGTATCGCTTTTAACGCAACCGTGCTTGCCTTAAGCGTGCTATTGATTACAACGACCGGTTTTGGCTGCAAAGGGTTGTCTTCGTCGCAACAGACAGCGACTAAGCCGGTCGTGTTGGAATACTGGACTATGTTTGACGATGTGGACGCGTTGCAGAAAATGATCGCGACCTATCGCGCCGATCGGCCCTATGTCACCGTGAATTTGCGACAGTTACGCTCTGATGAATTTTATCCACGTTTGGTAGAGGCGCTCGCCGAAGACAAAGGTCCGGATATAATTTCTGTTTCTAACCGGAGTTTACGTTCGTTAAAGACGAAGCTATCCCCCATGCCCGCCAGCGTTTCTGATACTACCATCCGGGTAGAACAGGGAACGGTTGGGACAAATACCATTGTGAATACTGTCACGAGGCAGCTGCCCAACACTCTCCAGATTGACCGAGAATATGTGCAGACCGTAAAAAAAGACGTGGTCATTGATGGGGCGGTATATGGATTGCCATTGTCGCTCGATACGATGGCACTCTACTATAACAAAGATTTATTAGATAAAGCCGGCATCGCGGAGCCGCCCAAAACGTGGACAGAGTTTCAGGAGGCGGTAAAAAAATTAACTAAGTACGATAAGAAAGACGGAAAAATAACTCAGGCCGGAGCGGCTCTAGGCACGGGTAGTAATATTTCGGGTAGTGACGATTTATTGTATATTTTATTTGAACAAAGCGGAGTTGCTTTCATGTCCAAATCTACTGGGCAACCAGCTTTCAATGCGTTGGCCGGTAATTTTAATGGAGCCGAAACACCAGCCATGACGGTGATGAATTTTTATACGGATTTCGCCAATCCGACGCGGGATACGTATACCTGGAACGAAAGCATGGATTCGGCACTCGATACCTTTGTAAATGGTGGAGTCGCTTTTTTCTTTGGGTATAGTTATCATTATCCGCAGATCAAGGCACGTGCCCCCCAATTGAATGTAGAAGTCTTGCCTTTGTTGCAGCTTGATCCGGAGCATCCGGTGAACGTTGCTAATTATTACGCTTTGGCGGTAACACAAAAATCGAAACAATCCTCGGCCGCCTGGAATCTGATTAATTTTTTGACTCATTCCGCCGCGACCGAAACGTATTTAACTGATACCAACCGCCCCACCGCCTTGCGCAGCTATCTTAAAAAACAATCCGAAAATCCCGCACTGGCTCCGTTTGTTAGTCAATTATTGATTGCAGACAATTGGTACCGCGGGAATAACTATGAAAGTGCCAGCCGGGCAGTGCGGGATATGATCCGCGAATGGTTGCAAACGCCGCCAGATGAAAATCGAATTCTCGAATGGCGTCAGGATATTTTAAATCGCGCGGCCGCGAAGATTTCTCAAACTTTATGACGCACTATCTTTGGAGAGGAACAAAAAGCGTTGGTGGTTTGGCAGTGTTATTAGTGGTAATTACCTTGGGTTTATTGCCGGCACAAATAGTCCGGGCCGAGGAAGTGCGACGCTGTTTTTGTTTTGATGATCTTGGAAAACTGACCGCAAAAAATATTGAGCAAGAAAGTAACTTTTCCGCCCAATGCTTCCCAGCTGCTACCCAAGCAGATTGTTCGACCGATAAATTTTTAAATCAGGTAAGCAACAGCCGGTATTATGACTGTAAATTTTCAGACAGTGCCGAAATGTGCCAGAAAAGTGTAGAAACGTGGAATGAGGCAAAGGCGACCGAGCTTAAAAAAATCAGTTTGGGCGCAACAAGTAGCGGGGGCGTGGTAAGCAAGCTGATTCCGGATTGTGCTTTAGCTGATACCGTCAAAGGCGATTGCCGTAATATTAACATTTTTGTTACCTTAGCGATTAAGATTAGCGTCTATTTATTCTCGATTATCGGTGGGGTATCGCTCGTAATGTTTGTGTATGGCGGGTTTTTATTAGTACTCTCCGAAGGAAGCGAGGAAAAAATTACCCAAGCCAAAGAAGTTTTAACAGCGGTGGTAGTTGGATTGCTGATTGCGTTTGGCGGGTATCTATTGGTTACGTTTGTGGGGCAAGTGGTTGGGATTGATCGTGAGTTTAGATTAAAATAATGGTATGTGTCATAAGTTTTTAAAATCACTTACTTTTTTCTTCGTTTTGTCACTACTGTTTCCGGTAGGTGCAGTTAATGCGGCCGTATTCAAGTACATGCAGGTTAATTTTTCGGTAGACGATTCGGGTATTGCGGCTCTAAAAAATCCGGAACCGTGTAGTCCCTCGGAGAACTTGGAGCAATGTCCGGGTGTCTGCGCGGGGAAAGTGACGGTGAACCAAGGAACACTATCACTCACCACTAACTATAGTTTTAAAACTTATAAAAAGGCCCAAGGCTTGCCATTGCTGGTATTTACTAATTCTCTTACCCCAAGTGTTTTTGAACAACCCAAGCCGGTACGGGTAACCTTAAAATTAAATTTTACCACACCGGATAATTGTTCGTTTATTTTGGATGGTGATTCGGCGGCGATAGAGGATGTGAAAGAGATTTTGGTAAAAATGACTTACAACGCGGACAATCTGGGCCCCTCTCGGTTATCAAAATCCTCTTATTGTTGTTGTAAACCAGATCCGCAAAACAAAAAAAAATTGTCGGATTGCGCTCAGACGGTAGAAGGTTGGCAGTTTCGAGATACTGGAAAATTTACCGATGGCTTGATGAGCGCCCTGCCTATATGTGCAGATACTGGATTTGAGCCATTCCCTATGAAAGAGCTAGTCAAAGACGGGAAAAGACTGGCGGCTTGTCAGTTGTACGAGGGGGCCCAAGCGGCCGATTTACGAGCCAAACAACAACTGGCTGCAGAAAAAGTGGGTACACTTAGTGACTTAAGAGATCAGGTTGCGGTGTTAAATAAATTTCCTCAATTCGATTCCGTGCCGGCCGACAAATTAGGCAGTGCAATTATTGGTCGCTTTATTGGGATACCGCTTGGCATTTTGCTTGGCAGTGTATCGCTGGCGCTGTATATCATTGCCGGATTTATCTGGATGACGGCTGCCGGAAATAGCGAAAAAACACAGCAGGCCCAGCAAATGGTGGTATGGACCAGTTTGGGGGTGGCGGCCATCTTGGCCAGCTATATGTTGGTTCGGTTGGTGTTTCAAATTACCACTACCGGCAGCTTATAACCTCTTGTACTTATGAAGAAATTATTGATTATATTTTGTATAGTCTACAGCGTGGGATGGTTGCCAGGAGTCGCTCGTGCGGCTGATTTGGTAATGCCAAAGTCAATTCCTACTAACGAACCGGCACCAGCGGGTGAAGTAGCGGCAAAACCGACTAACTGCCCGCCCGGCAGACAGTGTCTGGACAACCCGTTGGCCCCCACCGCAGACGGCACGCGCCCGGTAGAAATAACTACGATAATCGGTATTATCATAAAAGGCGCTCTCAGCGTGCTCGGTTCGGTGGCGCTCGTATTTTTTATTAAGGGTGGAATTAAATGGCTGACATCCTTTGGTAATTCGGATATGGTAAAAGAGGGGGCCATGACGATGTTGTATGCCGCTCTTGGGGTTTTTTTGGCCCTGGGCAGTTATTTCTTGCTTAATCAGTATTTTGCCTTATTGGCGGCGTAAAAGCACGGTATAGTAGTCAGAAAAAAGGTACTATGGTATACTATACGGTGATGATTCAATAAATAATTTCAAGCAGTAAAATTAGTATGAAAAAACAACTCTATCATGGGAAGGAGGTGAAGATATGACACAGTTGAAAAAAGTATTGGTCAGCTTCGCAACGGGTTTGTGTTTGATGGGAAGCGTTATTATGCCAGTCGCGACGCTTGCACAAGGCGGAAACCAGGTGCCGGGTATCGCTGGTCCGGTAAAACCAATCAATGAAAGTGATTTAGGCATTCAGTACGGCGCCAACACCGGGTTGGCTAGTACCGATATCCGCATCACGATTGCTCGTATTTTGAAGGTAGCCATGGGGTTGCTCGGTATCATCGCCGTCGTTATCATTTTGGTAGGCGGTTTCACATGGATGACAGCCGGAGGCAACGAGGACAAAGTCGGAGAAGCGAAAAAAATGATTTTCAGTGGTATTATTGGTTTGGCAATTATTTTGTCGGCCTACGCTATCGCCAACTTCGTAGTTTCTAGTTTGGTTACAGCGACCACGCAACCAGTCTAGTCTTACAATATGCTGCCGCGGGGGAGAAGTTATTTCTCCCCCGAGCGGTATAAATCGTTATTAGTACGGGAAAAAAATTACCTCAACAGCAGATTATTTTCTTGTTTTAATAACTTCCGCTATGCGTAGATCACTTATATTAACACTTGTATTGGCAGCCTGTTTGCTGACAGGTGTTAATTTTGTTTTGGCTGATGCGGGTGATAAGTATGGGTTGGGGAGTACCCAAAGTGCTACCGGGGGACTAGTTCCCAAAACAGTGGCCGGAGCTAGCAGCATTCCTCAATTGGTGGGTAAAGTGGTGGCCATTCTACTTAGTTTGCTAGGGATTATCTTCTTTTTGTTGATTTTTTATTCGGGGCTCACTTGGATGCTGTCGCGTGGCAACAGCGATGGCACGACCAAGGCCAAGGATACTTTAGAAGCGGCTGTGGTTGGCCTCATTGTGGTGATGGGGTCATATGCAATTTCGCGATTTGTGTTTGATAAATTGGGGGCAGGCACTTCTAGCTCTTCGGTTACTTCTCTGGTAGAAACACAGGCGGAATGCACTGCGGTGGGTGGAGCTTGCCAAAAAGACAGTTGCAATAGCACCCCACTAGGTGTTTGTAATGACATGCCTGGTCAACCAGGGATTTGTTGTAAGTAATTTATTTGTATGAGAAAAAAAGGAATCTTGGGTTTGTATCTGCTTTTGTTACTGTTCCCGCTTGCAACTGAGGCGCAATTTGGTGCTGGTTTAAACCAACTAGATAAAGCGGTCGGGCCGCAAACCAAAGTCGGTTTGCAGGGGGATCTCACGGGGAGCGTCACTACGATAGTCACAACCGCGCTATCGGTGGTTGGTACTATTTTTTTGCTGCTTACTATTTATGGTGGTATCCGTTGGATGTTGGCCCGTGGTGACGAAGGCGAGATCGGCACCAGTAAAGAAATTATCAAAGCGGCCATCATTGGTCTCGTGATTGTAATGTCGGCTTACGCAGTGACAGCGTTTGTGGGGAGTAAGTTAAGTGGCGGAAGTGGGGGCGGAGTTTCTTCAAATCCGTATAATCTTAAGGACTGCTCGGTAATTGGGGGGCGCTGCAGCCCTTGGAAGGTTGGGGACAATGGTGTGCCTGATGCTGCCGGATATTGCGCCAGTCCTCAGGAGGTTTGTGTAAAGGATAGCTAGGTTAATTTAAAAAGTTTTATGAAGCATTTATTTTTTTCTTTAATTATCGGATTGACTTTGTTCTTTGTAGTTCCTGTGGCGGCAGCGCCTAACATCGGTTTTGAAAATGGGGGCTTGGCACAAAAGATTGGTGGCGGCGCAGGCTACGATACGTCGTCTGGAGAAACAGGATTGTCGACTACTGTGGGTAAAATTATTCGGGTAATGCTGTCGTTGTCTGGTACGGCGTTTTTGGCTCTTACCGTGTATGGTGGCATCCGTTGGATGCTGGCGCGCGGCGATGAAGGTGAAATTGGTGCTAGTAAAGAAATTATCAAGGCTGCCATAATAGGGTTAGCAATCAGCCTGTCCGCCTACGCTCTTACTTCTTTTGTAGTCAGTAAAATTACCAGCTCAACCGGAGCCGACCAGGTAGGCGGCGGTGCGCCCAGAACCCCTACTGTGGTTGGTGACAGCGGGAAAGCAGTTCAATCTGGCAACGCTTGTAATGGCGATGTGCCAATTATTTGTCCGGGGCAATGCATTAAAGCGGTCGACTTCGCAAATGATAAAACGGGTAAAATTGGCTGCGCTATGGGGAATGGGTCGTGTCCGTCGGGCGAAGTGTGTGTTAAATAGTTTTTTTATGAAGCAATTTCTAGCAGGGTGTGTAGTGGCTGGAGGGCTTTTTCTTTCTTTGTTTCCGGTTACTATTGTATATTCGCAAAGCAGTCTTAGCTCTGATATCAACGCGCAATTAGGTGCAGCCGGGCAGCCGAGTGGCCTTGGCAACAGTGACCCCAGGATTATAGTAGCAAAAATTATTACCGCCGCACTAGGATTATTGGGAACGATATTTTTGGGCCTCACGGTCTACTCCGGCTATTTGTGGATGACGGCCGGAGGCGAAGAAGAACCGATTTTGCAGGCAAAGACGACTATCCGCAATTGCGTGATTGGTCTCGCAGTAGTGCTGTTGGCGTATGGAATTACAGTGTTTGTATTTAATGGCTTGGTCTATAGTAATTACGAAACAGGATACACGCCAACCAAGTCCTGGTTGCCCGGGTTCCAAGCCAAAGTACTTCGCTAGTGAGTAATTTTAATTTACCGATTACCGGATTTTAAGTATTGTTTAAACCGCCTAGGTACGAAGGCGGTTTTTATATATATGTAAGAATAATTTCGTTGGGTGGTATACCCTTTTTTTGAGGGGCAGGTGAGGTAGAAGCGATGATTTTTGGCAAAACTTTTTTAAGTTCGACGGGTTGTTTAAGTAATATTCCACGACCCTTTTTTTCTACAAATTCAGCGTTTTTTTCTTCTTGGCCAGGAATAGGGTTAATCATAATAAGTGGTTTGTGTAGGTACAGAGCTTCGCTCACCGTAATGCCACCTGGTTTGGTAATAATAATATCCGCAGCCGCCATCCACTCGGCAATAGTATCGACAAAACGAAAAACTTGTAGCGTAGGGTGGGCAGATTTAAGCTGTAGCAATTGATGGTATAAGCGATTGTAATTTTTGCCGGTTATGGCAATTAAGTTGGCGTTTGGTAAAATGTGTAAAATCTGACGCGCAAAAATAGTTGTATTTATTAGTCCATTACCGCCAGATAAGAGCAGGATAGTGGGGGCAACCGGGTCCATCCCAAAGCGCTGTTTGAGGAGTGCTGCATCTGATGGTTTTAAAAAATCCGGATGGATGGGAATGCCGCTCGTAATGGTAGTTTTATGGTTTTGCTGCAGCCGCTCGCCGGTCTCGTCGCTGGCCACAAAGTAGGTGCGGACATTATCGTGTAGCCAGACGCGGTGGGCATAGTAATCTGTCACCACTACATCAAGCGGACAAGAAATTTTGTTTTTTAATAAAAAGGGGAGTAGATAGTGGGTAGTAATAATTCGGGTGGGAGCAAAATCTGTGATATCTTGAATCAGATGTTTTAGTGCTGTTTGTAAGGTTTTTGTGATCACGCGGTCCAGAAGACTAGAAAAAGGAGCTTGGCTACGATCGTCAAACCGGTATACGAAACCATAGAGTTTGGGAAGGTAACGGACGGGGTAGGTGTATACAAGGTTTATGAGGGTGTTGATTAGAAGAGGGGAGTAGTGTTCGAGGTTGAAATGCCGCGACACAATTTCGGGGTGGAATTGCTCGGCGCTTGCTTGCAGTGCTTCGGCCGCGCGAACATGGCCCAAACCGGCAGGAATAGATAAGAAGAGGATTTTTTGTGGTGGGGGATTCATGGAGAGCCTAGATTAGGCTTGTTAATGTTGTCATAGTAGCATTTGAAGTGGTGGTAAGCAATATGTTGAAATAATAAAACGACGCTTGATTTTTGATTATTTATATGATAGCATCGTCTGTATACTAAAAATATACGTAAGTCCCAGTAGGGGTGGCCATGGTATAATGGTTATTACGCGAGATTGTGGCTCTCGCAATACGGGT
>CAZPCV010000041.1:0-10962 GCA_964585245.1 uncultured Gammaproteobacteria bacterium | reverse complement strand
ACCGAAAAATCCTGCAACAATTCGTCTTTCTCGGCCTCCGATTTTTCGAGCATATTCACTACGCGCTGCGCCGCTTCGGCCGGGGACACTTTCCATTCTTTAGCGAGAGTAAAACACGGCAAGCTAAAATCCCCCATCTCTGGATTAGTAGGTACGGATAAGGACACTCCGTCGGGGAGGCCGGCCTTCTGCAGTAACTGGACAATGTGTTGTTTGAACGTATCCATCATATGAATTTTTTAGCTATTTTTCTACCATAATTTTGTTAGACTATCTTGCGCAAAGAATGCGGCCCTTTTTTAACAACATCGCCGGGTTTAATTTTAAAGGCAATATCAAAAGGCTCTACTCTCTTACCATTAACATAGACTCCTCCATTTGCTAGCTGTCGACGTGCGTCAGTTCGACTTAAACACAAATTTGAATAGAGTAAAACAGAAATAATATCAGCATTAAAAATAACACCATCGCTATACCTACTAAGCTTATATTCTTCGATGTTTTCAGTTGGTATTTCTTTTTTTTGCACTACCTCCTCAAATCTCTTTTTACCCTGTTCAGCTTCTTTTACACCTAAAAACTGCTTGGTGATTTCAAACGCCAAACGCAGCTTGGCATCACGCGGATTTTTGGCCGCCATGATTTCGTCAATTTCCGCCATTGGTACGCGGGTGCATAATTCAAACGCGGGCTTAATCATGCCATCGCTCCAGCGCATTACCTTGCCAAACATATCTTCGGGCGAGTCGGACAGAGCTATCATATTTCCTTCGCTCTTGCCCATTTTTTTGCCACTGTCATCAGCCAGCAATTTTACCGTCAGGACAAATTTCTCTTTACCTGTCATTTCTTTCATTAGGGTACGCCCAGCAAGCATGTTGAAGGTTTGATCGTTGCCGCCCACTTCGCCGTCAACGTCCATGGCCACACTGTCGTAACCTTGCATGAGCGGGTATAAAAATTCGTGGAGATAAATTGGTTTTGGGTAACGAAAATAGCGACCGTAATTATTATTAACCAACTCTCGCGCTTCTTCAAATTTATTATCTTTTTCAAAATTAACAATTTTTATTCTATCTTCCTCGGAAATAATGTTTTTCTCACACTTTGTGCACCTCTCAACAATTACTCCTTTGCCTATACCCCACCCAATTGCAGTTAACTCCGCGAGTTTTGGGTCTTTTGTTATTGTATAATTCTCCAATAAAAAACTCGGCACAAATAATTCGGAACAATGAGGGCACTGCACTTCCCCTTTGTACCGACGCTGAAACATATCGCGCTGCAACATCTGCTGCACTGTAAAATGTGCCGCTAGTTCGAGCACATCCGCAAAATTCATTTTTCCCAACCACTCACTATTAAATTTAATCTCAGCTGGATTTTTCCCTTCAAAATCCAAAATTGCGGCCGCCTGTTCTTTATATTTCACGCAATTTTTCAACACTTCTTCGCGCGTTAATTTTTTGCGAGCGGCTGATTTGTCGGTAGGGTCGCCGATCATACCGGTGAAATCGCCGATAAGCATGATCACTTTGTGGCCGAGCTCTTGAAACTGACGCAACTTTAACAGTGAGATGCCGTGCCCAATATGCAGCGTATCAGCGGTAGGATCGTAGCCGGTGTAGAGCGTGAGTGGCTTCGATTCGGCCAAACGCGCAGCCAAAAATTCTGGCTTGGGGTAGACGTGTTCTACCCCACGGATTAAAAGTTCATCAATTTGTTGTTTTTTCGGAATATGTGTCATACAAATTATTTTAATTCAGCGACCACTGCAGCCAAGCTTCTTTTCATAACCCTCAACGCCTCTCGAAAATTTTTTGGTTTTATAGAATAGGCCAAATATTGAAAATTATAATAAAAATTATCAACTTGAGCTATAAAATTTGTCCACAATAACCTCTGTGCTTCTGTGTTTAGGGCACTATAGCGCGGATCACTTTTGAGTATGCGATAATGATTAGTATTAGTGGCTTTAAAAACTCTCTCTACCAATACCCTTGCTTGCGTAAACTGAGGTTCGCTCCAAGTATTGTGATTTTTCTTAAGGCCCGCTAACAATATTTCTAAATCTTGCTCACACTCTTCGTACACACTTAAAAGCTCTGTAACAATCTCATCCACCGTTTTTTGTTCGGGGGTTCTTTCAATCCCTTCGATTGTACCCACAAACCTAGGTGGCTTTGGCTTTTCCATATAAATATATCCAGGTATTCATTCTATTTTTTGAAATCACAAATTATTGAACCGAATCATTATCTGCGTTGTCAGAATTTTACTTATTAAGCCGATCTTTCATCGAAGCATAATAATCCGGCCATTCACTTATTAATAAACCCAAAGAGCGCTTAGTGAACACCCTGTTTGATATCTCAGCTGGCAAGGCATCATTTAAAAGGATAGTAATTTTGTTTTCAGTATGTATAGTTCGTGAATTTGCATCGCCATGTTCTGTTGCAGTTAATTTTAAACCTAATTCTGGGGACTGGTACAATTTTGCATCAAGAAATTCTAAATTTTTTCTATTAACCCCCTTAATTTGGGCTGGTTTTAACATTTTAATCAACGCCGTACGAATATTAGAATCAATAATAAAATCCTCCGGGGTTTTTGCTATCACCTCTGCTACTTGCCCTTTGATGTTTTCAAAACCGCTATTAAAACTTTCTAAATCAGTCAGCAGGCGTTCTTTAATTTCTGCAACAGGCACTTTACGTTCTGCAACATTCAGTTTTGCTTCAAAATCGGATGGTCCAAATGAATCTCGGATCCTTCTCATAAAAATTTATAATGAATAAAGCTGATCTTTTATTCGTTTTATTTCATCCCGACAGTCGTTTAATTTTTTATTCTCGGCATCCACCACTGTTTTTGGTGCTTTATTTATAAATTCTTGATTACTTAATTTTTTTTCTAAAATAGAAACGTATTTCTCGGCTCTTTCCAACTCTTCGGTCAAGCGTTTTTTCTCCTTTTCTACATCCACCGCTCCGGCTAAATCAACAAAGATTGAAACATTTTTTACTAACAGTACCAGGGCATTTGCCGGTTTTACCACCTCTTCTTCCACTCTTATTTCTTCTACGCCGGTGCGTAACTGCGCCAGATGTTTGGCATGTTCTTGGAGCACGCGGGTATTCACCCCGCCGGCTATGCTAACTTTAATTTTTTTGCTTGGCTCAATTTTGTTGTCGGCCCGGGCCGTGCGAATGGCTACGATACAATCGCGAATCAAGGTAACATCGTTCAAAACCGCTTCATCCTGTTTTAAGTCCACTGCTTTGGGCCACGCTGCCACGAGGAGCGGCGACCCTTCGCCATACACCTCGCTCCAAATCGCTTCGGTGACAAACGGCATGAACGGATGCCAGAGTTTCAAAATAGTATTCAGTGCATAATTCAAAATCTGAGACTTATCGCCTTCGATTTTGGCAATTTCCAAATACCAATCGGCCAGTTGATCCCACGTAAACGTGCGCAATAATTCGCCCGCGCCGGAAAATTGATACTGATCAAGCGAAGTGCTAACGAGCTTTACCGTATCATTGAGCTGATCCAAAAACCAACGATCAAATAAGGTTTTTGGCTGCGGCTCGGCGCAATCGATTTTCGGACTCTCGATCGTAAGGAGCATGAACCGACAAATATTCCACAGCTTATTGGTAAAATTTCTGAACCCGGCAATTTTTTCTTCGGATAATTTCAGGTCATTGCCCGGCCCCGTGCCGACAAGAAGCGATAACCGCGTGGCATCTGCGCCGTAGGTATCGATCATGTCGAGCGGATTGATAATATTGTCCAAGGTTTTGCTCATCTTTCTGCCCTGTTCATCGCGCACTAGTCCATGCAGATACACTGTTTTAAACGGTACATCGCCGATTGCATAGCTGGTCATGAGTATCATGCGCGCCACCCAGAAAAACAAAATATCATAACCGGTTTCGAGTACGGTGGTGGGGTGAAATTTTTTGAAATCGTCTGAATGAGCCAACCAATCTTCAAGCGTTTGATATTTTTCAAAATTATTTTTTTCAAGCAATGTGGAAAAGGTCCAGAGGCCGGAAGAAAACCAGGTGTCGAGGGTATCGGGATCTTGTCTCACCTCTCCCCCACAATTAGGACAAGAACTAAGTATATCTATGCTTACGATTGGCTTTTTACAATTTTCACTTGTTCCTTGTTCCTTGTTCCTTGTTCCATTCACACAATACCAAACCGGTATTTGATGTCCAAACCAAATCTGGCGGCTGATACACCAATCACGTAAATTATCGATCCAATGAAAATACGTTTTTTCAAAACGCTCAGGAATAATTTGTATCTGTTCAGTATTTACCACGGTTTGCATTAATTCTTTGAGCGACACTTCTTGGCCCGACGTGATTCCCTTTATATTAGATTTCGGCAAAACAAATTTTTTATTCACGTCCACGAACCATTGCACTTTGGGCAACGGCTCGACCACATCTTTGAACCGATCAGACGTGCTGACATTTTGAACAATCTCTTTTTCTTCAATTAGCAAATTGTGCTCTCGTAAATATTGCACAAATCGTTCCCGCGCCTCTTTTACTGCTAGGCCATCATATTCGCTCCCGGCCTCATTCGTCATCTGACCATTTTCGCCGATCACCTGAATTAGCCCAATCGGATCACCTGCTGCTTTTTGACGCTGGTACATCTCAAAGTCAATCATGCTATGCGCCGGTGTGACACCAAGCGCGCCAGTGCCGAAATTCTCATCCACGCCAACATCGGCGATAATTTTTATGGCTAAATCATGCCCGGCTTGCCCAACATTTTTTACCGTGAACGTTTGGCCGATGTATTGCTTCCATTTTCCTTCTGGATGCACCGCTACCGCCGTATCACCGAGTTTAGTTTCGGGGCGAGTGGTGGCAATTGGAATCGGAAAATCATGACTGTATTTGAACGTATAAAGTTTGGCCGGGCGCTCTACATATACCAATTCATCGTCACTACACGTTGACTGCCCCTTTACCGACCAATTCACCACACGGTAGCCGCGATAAATCAGGCCATCATCGTACATTTTTTTAAATACCAGGCGCACCGCGCGATTACGCACCTCATCGAGTGTATAGGCTTCGCGGCTCCAATCTAGCGAGGCGCCCATTTTCTTGCTCTGATTCACGATCGTGTCGTACGCGATCCAAAAATGCCTCGCGGCCCAATTCAACTTTAGGTTTTTTAAAGCCTTCGTTTTTAATAAGCAAACTCTCTACCTTCGATTCGGTAGCTACTGCCGCGTGATCCGTGCCCGGCACCCAGAGCGTTGGTTCGCCTTTCATCCGGTGATAGCGTGTCATTACATCCTCGATAGCGAGCATGGCGGCATGGCCCATATGGAGCGTGCCAGTAACATTGGGCGGGGGCAACACGATAGAAAAATACTGGTCAGAATTATTTTTTTGCGGAGCAAACCACCCGCTCTTTTCGGACCGGTCGTAGACAATGTCTTCGTATTGTTTAGGATCGTAGGCTTTGGGTAATTCTTTCATACTTAATCAGTCGCGTTCAATTTACGATTAACTTAAGAAATTTTTTGTCGGAACCGGCATTGACAAATTATTTTCATCAGCTAAAGCAAAAAATTGATCTTTGATTGCCAAAAATTTTTCCTGCCAAGGATCATTCGTATAAAAATCAGACAGCTCGACTAATGAAGTATTGATAACTCCTAAAAGCCGTAAAGAACCAGCCACATCATTATTATTTTGCAACTGATGAGACAGTGAATCAAACATGGCTACCAACAAATCTACCGCGGATTTTTTTGCATCTAATTTCATGACTTCTAATTGGGACGAACGACTATCTGCAAAATCTTGAGTCGCAGCTTCTAATTGTGGCAGTTGCTGGGTGATAATTTCTTTTAAAGTTTCAAAATCAGAAAAATTTTGCTCGGCCTGCTCCATCGCCATACCAGTTCGATCGCAAATATACATAATTTCCCGACGGCACTTGCGCAGCGACTGTTCAAATTCTTCTTCCTTACTCTGCAGTTCGACCACCTCAATACCTGCTCCCCCTTGGTTTATTCTGTCGGCAGACATATAAATATTGCTTGATATAATAATGATAACTTTACCTAATTAAGCCAAAAAACGCAACTCGGCCAATTCAAAAGCGATTAAAAAAATACCATCCCGAATATGTCGGGATGGTATCGTCTCTTCACTCGACTACCAAGAGGTAATCAAGCCAAGGGATCGGTCGCGGCACTGTGAGGAACAGGGCGACCAGAGGCGCGCTACGCGTGGGGCCCAGGGTGGGCAGGCGACAGCGGCGGGAAAGAGCGATAGCAGGATGATGGGGAGGAGCCGACGCCGTGGCGGGTGGGCGTCGTGCCGTCGGGGCCGACGGCGTCGGCGTGGATGGTGCCTAGTAGAAGCGGGCGGTGGCGGGCTGGCCGTCCACCGTGCCCACGAACTGGCTCGGGTCGCCGTTGAGGAGGCCAGAGCCCTCCACATCCACGACCAGGCCCAAGAGAGCGGTGTCGTTCGGGAAGGCGCGGGGGTCCACACCGCACCTGAAGAACACGCGGCTAAAAAAATTGAAATCGCTGGTGACCGACGATCCCGGGTTCGATCCCGGGACGCACCGGTTGGTCTTGCCGTCCCACTCCGTGCGGAGGTAGCGGCCCGAGGTCTTGCCGGCGCCGGCGAAGAACGCGCTGAAAGGCGCGACCTTGATGGTGCGCGCCTCCTGGTCGGCGACGTTCACGTCGGACAGGTAGGTGCCATCGGCGGCTTGGATCAGGGGGGGTCGAACCATGATCTTGTAGCCGTTCAGATCTGGCCGGAGCGCCGTCTTGACCAGCCGCAGCTGGAGAGACACGCCGTCAGACGCGATCGAAACAGCCACGCGACCGTTCAGGCGCTGGGCCTCCTTGGCGGACACCTCCGGGATACCAGCCACATTGACCGGCTGGATGTAAGCCCAGTCCTCAAAGTCCACCGAGGCCTTGTTCAGTGGCCGGTTGAAGGTTATACGAAGCGCCCCGTCATCCGGGAACATCCCGACGATGACACTCGAAGAGCCAGACATCGCGAAGGCAGGGGGCTGCTTGGGCTTCGGCACATAGGCGATATCCTCTTCGCCGCAGCCGATAAGGGTTAACAAGGCAAGGAGCCAAGGAGAGATCTTGGTGCACACTTTCAGAACCTCACTGTGGGTGGTTGCCCGGGGGAATTGAAAAATCGAAGGCGTCCCCGGCGCTTACAAAACGCGAACGATGTAAATCGCTGCACATTCTCTAAGCGCCAGGGACCCCAGGCCACTTTTTGATAAATCCTGCTAAAAAGATAAAAAGAACGCTATATTAAGCTGTTTGTAGCTTAACTAACTGATACTACCTGGTTTTACTTAATTTGTCAAGATTCTTTGACACATTTAATACTTTCTCCAAAAAATACGCTTATTTTAGTTAAAAATTGTTGTTGTTACCTCCGCTTTTTCTTTTCCCCTACCCCCTATTATGCGTCAACAAATAATAACAAAGCCTGGGTTTGACAGAGATTAAAATTTCTGCTACAATCGCACGTTCTTGTTATTTTTCATGGCTTTAACCGCTACCCAACAATTCGATCAACTTTTGTCCACTAGCCACCATGTGCTGGTGGTATTTAGCCCTGCTTCTGCCCTCGACCCGCTCGCGAGCGCACTCGCCCTCAAACGCTGGCTAGAGAAAAAAAACAAGCAGACGGATGTAGCCGCTGCTGGTTTTGTCTTGCCAAAAAATGCCAAATTTTTGCCCGGGAGTGAATCCGTGAAGGCCGAACTGCAAGAATTGCAAAAATTTATTATCAAAGTCGATGTCTCGAACGCTCCGCTTGAAACACTGAGTTATGACGTGAAGGATGGTACGCTGTCTATCTATCTCACCCCGCGCCACGGGCTGCTGAGTAAAAATGAATTACGTACGGCGCAATCAACCTTCAAATACGACTTGATCATCACCCTGAATACGCCAGATTTAGAATCACTCGGCACTATCTACTCCAATAATCCGGAATTATTCTACCGAACGCCTATCGTCAATATCGACTACCATGCGACCAACGAACACTACGGCCATGTCAATGTAATCGACGTCACCGCCACCTCGGTAGCAGAAACCGTTACCCATTGCCTGCGACAATTAGACGAAACCGCCTGCGATACCGGCGTCACCACCGCCCTTCTTGCTGGCATGGTGGCGGCCACGCAAAGTTTCAAAAACACCAATGTCACACCCCAAGCTCTGCAACTCGCCAGCCAATTAATCAAACTTGGTGCCGAACGCGAAACGGTGATCCACCATCTGTATCATGCTCATTCACTGACCACTCTTAAACTCTGGGGGCAAACACTAACGCGTTTACAAAACGACGCTACGACCGGCCTCGTCTGGGCCAGCCTCACGCGCGAGGATTTTATTCGCTGTGGCGCCAACCAGAATGATTTGTACGGCATTATCGACGAATTAATCAGCAATTCCCCGGAAGCCAAAGTAACGGTGTTATTTTACGAAGCGGCCGAATCCCCTACTACCATTCACTGTCTAGTTAATAGTGCGAAACAGGCCAATGCTTTTGAATTGATCAAACCATTTGAACCTAATGGTGACAAAAAACAGGCTAGCTGCACGATCCAAGGTAAGTCGCTTGGTCAAACAGAAGAAGTAATCCTTAAACATATCAAAGAAAAACTGGCCCCAATCCCGGCCAGTCCTCATTCTTAAACAAAATATACTTCTCTGACACGGAAATAGTTCCGTGTTTTTTATTGACCAGATAAACTCTCAGTGTCAGCTGGGATCTGTTTAAAATTTTAATTCACGGTAACACCTACTACTGTTGTTATGTCCCTTTTTTGTCCACACAAAAAAGTAACCAAAAAAAGTGCCGAACGATGCTTCGCTCTGCCACTCACATCGGCTCATCGTCACTGGGGCGCTAAACTCGTCCCTTGGGGACTCAAACAGTAGCACCCCTCCGCGAGTACCGCACCTCTTCGCCGTGTCGAGTGGCGTCGCTCTGCATGTGTTCGGGGTGATAATATAACCGAAGTGAACCAGTTGCGGATTCACACTTAGGGGAGATGACAAGTAAAATAATCTTAGTTTATTTCGTTGCGCGGGGGTCTGGGGGTTTCTGCTGTTTGAGCGTCCAAAATAATCAGTACTTATTCTCCTATGCTCCGAGAGCGAGTTCAGAAACCTCCCAGCACTTTTTGGATACTTTTTGGTGACAAAAAGTATCATCACTCAATACACTCAATTTACTTAAAAAAGTCTTAAGAAAATTGAACTTATACCAGCGCTCTCCCTGTCATCTCGGGCGGTTGCTCTAGACCCATAAGAGATAATACGGTCGGTGCGACATCAGCCAAAATACCCACCGGCGGCAACAAACTTAAGTCACCTTCGATCGGATCCCCAGAGGGGCCGGCTGTCCCCTGCAAATCTTTACTGATAATCAATAGAGGCACTGGATTGGTGGAATGCTCTTTGTCCATCTCGCCGGTTTGCAAATTGAGCACCTCTTCGGCATTGCCATGATCGGCCGTCATCACCACCACACCGCCTTTCGCTAGCGTATGATCCACCACTTCTTTGAGTGCTTCGTCACAGGCTTCGCAAGCTTTGATGGTAGAAGGCAAATTACCGGTATGACCCACCATATCTGGATTAGCAAAATTCATCGCCACAAACGCATATTCATCGCTATCAATCGCCTTGGCCGCTTCTTTGGCTACAGTCTTTACGGACATTTCCGGCGTTTCTGCATAACTAGAAACTTTGGGCGATGGCACGAGTACCCGCTCTTCGCCCGGAAAAGCCGTTTCGACCGTACCATTCAAAAAGAATGTCATGTGGGCATACTTTTCCGTCTCGGCAATATGCACCTGCTTGAGGCCCGCTTTACTGATAACTTCCGCCAAACAATTACTGACGATCACCGGCGGATAGGCCACGACCACCGGCAACTCTTTTTCATACTCGGTCATCGTGACAAAAAATAAATCGTTCTGGTAGGTGCGCTCAAACTTATTAAAACCCGGTATCACAAATGCTTGAGTCAGCTCTCGCGCCCGATCTGGACGGAAGTTATAAAAAATCACCGCGTCGCCATTTTCTATTTTCCCCACCGGTTCCCCGCCTTCGGTAAAAACCGTCGGGATAAATTCTTCATCATACATTTTCTGTTCATAACTTTCGGCCAGAATCGCAGTTGCATTAGTCGCCGTGCGCTCAGCTTTACCTTCGGCCATGGCGCGATACGCTTTTTCGATTCGGTCCCAGCGGTTATCCCGATCCATCGCATAATACCGGCCTGACAGCGTTGCTATTTTACCTACGCCCAACGACGTCATTTTGGCTTGCACATTTTTCACAAACCCAAGGCCCGAATTAAACACCATATCGCGTCCGTCCAGGATGCCATGCACGAACACTTCTTTCGATAATCCTTGGCGTTTGCACAATTCCAAGAGAGCATCAAGATGTTTGTCGCTCGCATGCACGTTGCCCGACCCAAGCAGCCCCACAATATGTAACTTGGATTTTTTTGTCCGCACGTGTTCTACCGCTTTCAAAAAAGTTGGATTGGTGTAAAAATCACCACTAGTGATCTCTTGGTCGATACGTGGACACGATTGATAATAAACACGACCCGCACCGATATTCAAATGACCGACTTCCGAATTACCCATTTCATTGGCCATAATCCCCACTTCCATACCCGAAGCGTACAACGTCATGACGGGATAATTTTTAATGTACGATAAAAAATTCGGCGTTTTGGCGCGCGTAATCGCATTTCCTTCGCTATCCGGAGCAACCCCCCACCCATCGAAAACGACCAGAACCACCGGTTTGTATGTATTAGCCATAAAATTATACTCAAAACAACGCCTTCCCCGTCATCTCCTTGGGCGGATTAATATGCATTATTT
>CAZPCV010000040.1:0-11392 GCA_964585245.1 uncultured Gammaproteobacteria bacterium | reverse complement strand
AAGCCCGCATGAAATCACATGGTAAAATTGATATTCCGACCGAAGCATATTTGGCCGTGTTGAAACGATAAATCATTAAAACACAAGAACCTAAAAGCATTAAAACAGTAAATGAAATACAAACAACTTATACAATCACTGTTTTAATGTTTTGAAGTTTTAATGCTTTCATGGATCTATGAAACCGAAAATAAAAAAAATCATTTGGAAAACTATTGTTGCTTTTGGTGTGTTTATCATGGTTTTTTTGACCGTTGCTCCGGCACTCCAATAACACAGCGGCGTTAAAACAATCTACTTTTTTGTTTTAACGTCTTCCCGTACGACCTTATTTCGCTTAGGCTCAAAATTTTTTAATGTTCTAATGAAGTATGAAAGAGTGGATTATTCTTCCCCCTCCCCCACCGGAATTTGTAGCCGAGCACCCGGAGCTTCCCCCTACCATTGTACGACTATTGTGGAACCGAAAACTCCGCACAGAGGAACAAATCGATGAATTTTTGAACCCCGACTATTCGAGCGACCTGCATGACCCGTATTTGTTTCAGGATATGGAAAAAGCAGTGGCGCTTATTAACGACACGATTGCACGCCAAGAAAAAATTACCGTGCATGGCGACTACGACGCAGACGGAGTCTGTGCTTCGGTGGTTATTATTTCGACTCTCAAAAAAATCGGCGCTCGCGATGTCGGAATTTTTTTGCCGCATCGCGAAACCGACGGCTACGGACTGAATAATAATACCGTAAAACTACTCTCCGAAAATGGCACGAAACTTATCATTACCTGTGATTGCGGTATTAGTAACACGGCTGAAATTACTCTTGCCAAAGAATTGGGCATGAAAGTGATTGTTACCGACCATCATGCGATGCCGGCGATATTTCCACCTGCCGACGCGATTATTCACCCACTCGTACCAGGCGAACCATACCCGGACAAAGGCCTGGCTGGGGGCGGCGTCGCTTTCAAACTGGCGCAAGCATTATTAAAAAAACACCATACTGCTCACCCCCTCTTGCCCGACGGGCAAACCCACGAAGCCTTTGAAAAATGGCTGCTCGATATGGTTTCAATTTCTACCGTGGGCGACATGGTGCCGCTACTGGGCGAATCACGCACGCTGGTGCGCTATGGACTAACGGTTCTAAACAAAACACGTAATTTTGGTTTACAACAACTGCTCATCACGACCGGACTCGCCGATGAAAATGGCCACCCCAAACGCGGCAGCTACGACGCCCGCACGATTGGGTTTAAAATTGCGCCCAGAATAAACGCGGCCGGACGCATGGATCATGCCAACGTGGCGTTTGCGCTGCTTATGTCCGAAAACCAAGTGCAAGCCGCCTCTCTGGCAGCTCAGCTGGAACAAAACAATACGGATCGCCAAAAATTAACCGAAAAATTAGTGAATGACGCGCGCGAATACTTACAAAAAACCAACCAGCTAAATAATCCCATTTTATTTGCTTTGGGCGAAGGCTGGAGCACGGGAATTTTGGGCCTGATCGCTAGCCGACTCAAAGATGAATTTTATAAACCAATTCTGGCCATGGGTTTAAACAATGGCCAAATTACCGGCTCTGGACGCAGTATCAAAGAATTTAATCTAATTGCCGCACTCCAAACCATGCCGCATTTTTTTCATAAATTCGGCGGACACCCCCAGGCATGCGGCTTTTCTTTAAACAAAGCCAGTGAACTGGAGGCTTTTAAATCTGCGCTGCTCGAAACCACCGCCAAAGCTGTGGCTGGAGTTAACCTGATTCCGAATGTTATTGTTGACGCGGAAATTGAAGATTTATCAGAAATCAATTGGTCACTCTATGATTTATTGCAAAAATTTGAACCGTTCGGCCAGGCTAACGAGGAACCGCGTTATGTTGTCCGCGGCCTCACGGTGGCCGGCATTGAGCCGGTAGGCCAAGACGGCAAACATTTGCGCTTACTCATCAAACATCATTCGCGTCTGGTGCGTAAAAGCATCGGCTTCGGCCTCGGCGACACTAATCGCTACCCCGAAGATTGGCGCACCACCCTGCGACCCGGAGATACCATTGATATGGTTTTTACCGTAAACGTGAATGAGTGGAACGGAAACCGCGAATTGCAGATGATGATCGAAGACATCAAAAAAATAGAAACAAAAAACTAGTCGTTAGACTAGTTTTTAAATTCTCAAAAATTCTGTTTATTATTTCACGGTAAAATGAACCGCCGAAGCCCATAATCCCCCTTTGCCCGCGGCCGATACTCCACGTACCCAAACCCAATAACCTTTATTTTCTGGCACTTTGAGCTGGTAGCTGGTTGCCCCTTTAGCCGTCTTAAATACCGGATACTCATTCCAGGCCAACCCTTCATAAGTATTGCATTGATCACAATGAGCCATCACTTCATAATGATCGGCTCCGGAAAGCGGTAGCCAACTGACTACCACATTCTTTGTGCCGGTATTCAGTTGCTGATTGGCTGTCGGCGCAGTCACGGTGGGGGCAGTCATAGCTTGATTATCCGGGATATAGCTAACATAGATATAATCGGACCAGGCTCCGCGCGTGCCAAGTGCGTTTACGGCCTGTACCCGCATGCGATACTGATGGCTGATCGCAGTTAACTTCAAATCATGGTAGACCGGCTCCGCCGATTGAGTGGTGGCATATTTTCTAGTATCACCCGCCCACTGCTTCGCACTGTTGGCATTACAACAATAATCAAACTCATACTCAATTACGTAATGATTTGCGCTAGGAATCGCTGTCCAGGCCAAATCTAGGGCGCCGCTAGAATTATTAACAATACTGCGGTTAGCGGGATTGGTAAGTGTTGGTTTTGGGAGTACAGAATTGAAACGGAAATAACTGTACTCTTTCGACCATTCACTCGGATTTTTGGCAGAATCAAATGCCCGCACGCGGACACGATAATTTTTATCTTCTTTTAAAGTAACATTTACGCCCGTCACATAGTTGGGAGTCGTAAAAGTCTGTGAGAGTTTCCAATCATTAGCAGTGCCGCAACGCAAACATTCTTCGATTTCTCCGCCATATGACACTCCGCCCGCGACAGCATTCCACGAAATCAAAACCGTACGCGGATAGGCGGTCAATTCTTTGCCATTAACCGGAGAAATAACCGTCGGCGCATCAATGGATGCTCCGAGCAAGCTATAGGTAAAGGTTACCGGCGAAGACCAGGCGCTCTGCTGATTCGCACTTAAATTAATCGCTTTTACCACCAAACTAAAGGTATTATTACCGAGCGGTAAATCAAACAAAGGAAACGCGTAATTAGTAACGTTAAATTGAGTATCATAGTCGTGTGACCACGGAAAATTCTTGGCACAACTATCACAACGCACCTGGACGACGTAGCTGGTGGCACCTTCAACTTTAGACCAGCTGGCATTCAAAAATGTTTCACTTGATTGAATTGCAGAATTAGGCGCTGGTGCCAAAAGGCCAGGAGTGGGGAGGGAAACAGTTCCCGATCCGGAAAATTTAATATAGGTATAATCGGACCAGGCACTGCGATTATTATATTGGTCAATTGACTGCGTGCGAACATGGTATTGCCCGTCGGCAGGTACCGTCACACCCTCATACACCGTTGAGGTGCCAACGGTAGTGAACACAGAGGTATGATCAGCTATGTTACCGCAATTGACACAACTTACTTCGATCGCATATTTGACGGCGTTTTCTGCCGGCTTCCAGGTAGCCCGAAAGGCGTGATTACTTGTGTCCGAAAATTCCTGGGCGCGGGTAGGGGTAAGGAGCACCGGCGGCTCTAGCTTTACCGTGCTAAAACGAAACGAAACATCATTGGACCACGGGCCACCCTGTCCTTGATCATTTTTGGCGCGCAGACGCATTCGGTATTCGGTATCACTAGGCAAAACCTGGCTCAAACTCCAGGAAGTAGAGGTACTGCTGTCAATTTGATACGTGCCAAACTGTGCCCACCCATCGGCTCCGGTACAAGAACGACAGTCTATTTGCAACTCGTAGCTTTTTGCTTCACCTACACGATTCCAACGCACAGTGAGGGTACGAGGATACACACGAAACACTTGACCCTCTTCTGGAGAAACGATAGACGGCTGACCTAATTGCGCCGGCCGGCTAGTATCAAAACTGAAAACTACCGGATCAGACCAAGGTCCGGCCGGTTGTTTGCCGCTAATTCCAATTGCTCGGACGCGCGCACGATAAGTATGATCTTCGGCAAATGATAAAGATACATTAGTATCAGTAGTCTTCGGATACACTTTCCACGTTTGCCAGCCAGCTATCGCTGAGCAACCATCACAATCTACCACTACTTCGTACGACTGTGCGCCTTCTACCGGATTCCACATTAAATTAACCGTTCGAGGAGTATTAGAAAAAATAGTATCAGTAAACGGAGCCGTAATAACCGGCTGAGCCAAACTAACCGTCACGGGAGCAGCTACCCCCACTGTACGTTTAGTTATGTTAGTCACGCGAATTTTAACATAGACATCGTGCTTTTGATCGTACACCGCGTAGACACCTTCTTTTTCTAGAGCAATTCCGGTTCGCACATATGCCTTCTTATCTTTGCTCGACGGGATAAGGCTACTTAATTTACTCAAACGAGCTACACCCCCTTGGCCGGGATTATTAGCGCACCAACGCAAGACTCCGGCACTGGTGGGGCAGATATAAAACGCACTGTCTTTAGGGCTTGCCGCGGCAAAACGCGTAAAATCAAAACCAGATTCATTGGTTTTGTTTACTTGATAATTCAACGTAAAATCCCCTACCTTATACTCTTCACCAGTCGCATAATAATAGCGGGCGGTAACGGTAAAAATCGTACTGGGGTTAATCGCGGCCATACTAGCCGAGGCCGACCCGAAGATGCCAGCTGCTACCAAAACGACCAACGCCGCCAGGTATTTTTTCATGAAATTATGCATAATAAGTGCTTTTTAATTAGCCAAATAAAATAAATTAACTAAAAATGATACCATTAAATTGGAATTTTGTCAAGAGTAAGCCAAAATACCCCTTGTGAGGGAGTATATCATATTTGCCTCTATGCGTTAACCACGGCTATTTTGGCGAACTGGTAGGGCTATCTGGTACAAAAATTAGTGCGTCTCCATTCATACAATACCTCTTTCCGGTTGGAGCGGGCCCATCATCAAACACATGGCCCAGATGCCCGCCGCACGGCGATAACACCTCGACCCGCGGAGAAAACGGCAGCGAATAATCAGGCCTTAAGAGTACCACATCTTCTTTGATAGGAGCCCAAAAACTAGGCCAACCCGTACCAGAATCGTATTTTTGCTCCGACCGGAATAAAGGTACTCCGCAATCAGCTGCAAAATAAGTGCCGGGGCGAGTCTCGAAATCGAGCGGACTGCTAAATGGGCGCTCTGTTCCTGCTTGGCGTAAAATATAAAATTGCTCTGGAGTTAATTTTTCTTTCCAGCCTTCTTCGGTTGTCGGAATCGTGCTCGAGGGTAAGGCCAATAGCGGCTGGAACTCCTCGCGGGGTACAATCTCGTGTACAGAGGGTGATTTACGCACCGACCAATCATACAGACCAACAATAACTACAAACACTACTGCAACGAGCGGTAAAAAATAAAAGCGTTTGTTCGGATGATTCATAAGCTAAAACAGTAGGAGTAGTTAGTATACTGCACCACGCATTAATGTCAAATAAACTTAACAATGGTCAACTCATATTTTTATGATAAAACCTCAGGCAAGTGGCAATCCGCCGAGAAATTATGGCCCTGGTACTAAGGAGGCCTAGGCCAACGAAAAACTCTAAATTAAAAACTCCGACAGCATACTAGTCGGAGTTTTATTATTAATCTTACACGTAAGCTAACAAAGCCTAGCGAGTTAATTCTTCGATAATTTTAATAATCTGCTCTGATTTTGCTTGCGGCAGCAATTGATGAAGGCGACTCCCCAATGCCGCTCCTTCTGCCGGATTTAGCAACAAATGTTTAACTACCTGAGTTAATTTTAAGGCAGAATCAATTTGTTCATTAAACAAAACCACTCCGTTGCGACTGGCAAACCAGGTCGCATTTTCTGCTTGATGAGTGTTCGGCATCGGTACGAGAATAGTCGGCTTAGCCAATGCCGCTACCTCCGTGATCGTCGCAAAACCAGCTCGCGCAATCACTACCTGCGCGAGTGCATACGCCAAACGCATTTCTGTCGTGAAAAAATCAAACACGTGATAATTAGGGAAAATCTTGGCCGAGCGTACCGCCATCTCAGCCTGGCGCTCTTTACCAACCAAATGAATCACATGCCAATCGCTTGGCCAACCGGGCAACGCTTGAGCAATCAAAGTATTAATCGTATTAGAGCCGGTCCCTCCTCCCAAAGCAAAAATCACCGGCGCTCCATAGGGAATATCAAAAAACCGATAGGCTTCTTCGAGAGAAACTCCGTCTAAATTACGAGAAGGATTACCAAGCCAGACTGTCTTTTTCTTGGGCAAGGTAATAGTGGTTTCTTCTAGAGCGGTCGTAATCTTTCGCGCAATCGGGAACATCAAACGATTGGCGAGACCAATGCGTAAATCTTGCTGATGCACCCAGGTAGGGATCCCCAACAATGCTGCGGCCCAGTGCAGCGGCACACTGACAAACCCCCCAGCCGAAATCAATAGTTGCGGTTTAAACTCCCACAGAACAATCAAACTCTGAAAAAAAGCACTCCCCACCCGCCAAATATCAGCGATATTCAATAATGAAAAATAGCGCCGCCATTTGCCAGCGCCTATAGCAGTAAATTTCATACCGCTCGCTTCTACCACGAATTTTTCGGGTCCGTTCTTGGTCCCCACCCACAAAAATTCGGTGTCCGGATGATAAGCGCGACACACTTCTGCAATTGCTAAAAGCGGCACTACTGGCCCTAACGTTCCACCGCCCGAGAGGATAATTTTCATATTTTTACAAACGAAGACGAAGGCCAAAACCAATCCGACTCAAATCAGCCCAGTCTGCACACACCCTAATAATCACGCAATTTCTGGATAATTTCGGATTCCTGAATTCGTTCCAAAGCCTTGGCTTCAATCTGGCGGATACGCCAAATTCCTGGCCTACTTCTTCGAGAGTGTGCGTTACTCCATCGGCCAAACCAAACCGCATTTCCAAAATTTTCTGTTCGCGCGGAACCAAATCTTTGATTGCAGACTGGACGTAGTCACGTAAAATTTGAAGAGCTGCCGCCCGATCCGGAGAAATATTTTTTACATCTTCGATAAAATCGCTGAGCTGGGTATCATCATCGTCGTCACCCACCGAAACTTCGAGCGACACCATGTCTTGAGAAATTTTGATAATATGCTGAATTTTCGGCACTTCCTCGCCCATTTCGGCGGCCAATTCTTCGACAGTCGGGTCACGTCCTAAATCCTGAAGCAACCGGCGACGCACTTGCTGGAACCGGTTGATGGTTTCGACCATATGCACCGGAATACGAATCGTGCGTGACTGATCAGCCAACGCGCGCGTAATGGCCTGGCGAATCCACCAGGTGGCATAGGTAGAAAATTTATACCCTTTGCGATAATCAAATTTTTTCACCGCTCGGAACAAACCGATATTACCTTCCTGAATCAAATCGAGAAGCGACAAACTTTTGCCGACGAATTTTTTGGCAATCGAAACCACCAAACGTAGGTTGGCTTCGATTAATTTACGTTCTGCCGCCTTATCGCCGCGTTCTTTACGCTTCGCGAGCGAGACTTCATCTTCACCTTTAAGAAGCGGGATCTTGCCAATTTCGCGCAAATACATCTGGATCGAATCAGACGAAATTTGCCCCAAATCAAAGGGCGTCTCCATGTCCGGCTGCGCGCCCTGGAATTGCTTCAAAATACCTTTATGTTCGTCTTTTGCGCCCAAAAAAGTAGTCGCCGGCTCTACCACTGCGACACCATTTTTATCAGCCAAATCTAAGAAACCTTCGTACAAATCCAGATAATATTCCGGACGGGTCAAGACTCGTCCTAATTCGGTTTCGGTCACAAAGCCGCGATTACGGCCCTTTACTAATAAGTCCCAAATTTGTTCAGCGGTAGGTTCAACTGGTGGGGGTTCAATCACGGTTGGTTCAGATGGTCGTTTCACTGATTTGGTTTTGTCAGCTCTAGCCAAGACCGATTTTTTGACCGGTGCTTTGGACATTACCCGACTAGTTTTATTGACTGGTTTTTTTACTACCGGCTTTTTTTTCTTGTTTTGAACTTTAGCATTTTTTTTCGGCGCGAGCGCGCTTTTGCTAATTTTGTTTTTTTTGAGTTGAGCACTCATGGTAATAAACTAAATAGACAATAGCCACCTGACCCAAATCGTATCGGGTAACTATTATATATTTAAGCCGTACGTTAGATTAAAGCTTGCAATTCATTAACGATTTTTTCAATCGCTTCCGTATCTTTTTTTCGCTCCGCCTCGGACAAGGCAAAACTCAATCGCTTACGCTCACGCTTGAGCCACTCGTTTTTTATCTGTGCGGTAAACAGACGAATTTCGGACAAGGCGGCCGCAGCATCGTGATCCGGAAATTGTTGATCAGCCCGGAGCAGGAGCCGATTGATAGTAGCCTGTATTTCCGGCGCAAAAGAAGCCTTCTTTAAATCAGCGCTAGTATACTGTTTTTGCCACACTTCGTAAAGTGCCAAAAAGGGCGAAGCCAAAAAATATGAGGCCTTAAGCTCGTTACTAATACCACCATACGACTCCGGATATTTCACAATCAGCGACCACAATGATTCAATAAGTAGAGAAAAGCGATCCGGAGCAGATTTTTCGGCAACGGAGGTCGGCTGCTTAGGAGCGAAACTGTGGTTAGGCGAATGTTTGAAGCTTGGCCCAGTACCGGCAATAATCCGTTTTAGTTCTTCACGCAGCACGGCAGGCTCGATATCCAGGCGTTTGCCCAGCTCTTTGAGCCAATAATCCCGCTCGATCGGATACGAAATAGCGCCAATCCGGCTAAGCAGCACTGCAGCCATTTGTCGGCGTTCCGAAGGGCTAAGCGACAAGGCGTCTGCTGGCAGAGTAGTGGCAAAATACCAACTCATCACCTCTTGCGCCTCTTTTACGGCTTGAAACCACGCTTTCGGGTTCGACTGCAGCACTTCGGCGGCATCTTTACCAATACTCGGGGCAAGTTGAATCACTTTCACACTCAGCCCGGCCGCGAGAGCGTTATCAATCCCCCGTTTATCAGCCGCGAGCCCGGCCGCATCGGCATCAAAAGAAATCGCCAAATTATTACTATACCGTTTAATTAATTTAACTTGTTCCGGTGTGAGCGCGGTACCAGACGCAGCCACCACGTTTTTCATACCGGCTTGATGACAACTGATCACATCCATCTGCCCCTCTACGATGATAGCCTGATCCGCCGTTTTTATAGCTGTCTTAGCTTGGTGCAAACCATAGAGTACCCGCGACTTGTCATACACGGCCGTTTGTGGTGTGTTCACATACTTTCCGCCGGAGCGTTCCGTTTCCACCAACACTCGGCCGGTAAAACCGACAACCCCTCCATGCACATCAGCGATCGGAAACATAATCCGCCCCCGAAACCGATCATAGTATCCCTGGCCGGCCGGTGCCCCTTCACGCTTGATCGTGAGCCCGCTCGCCACCAAATCATCAATAGCAAAACCTTTTTTCAGTAAATATTTAGTAAGCAAATCCCACTGGTCGGCCACAAAACCGATCGACCACGCTGTGATTGTTTCTATTTTCAAACCTCGTTTTTCTAAGTATTCGCGCGCCGCCTGGCTAGCCGGCAACTCCAACAAAAACCGATGAAAAAAATAGGCAGCCGCTTGATTGATCGACAACAATCGATTGCGTAAACTGCTCTCCACCGCTGAGTGCGCGAATGTTTCTAATTTTACCCCCGCTTTTCCGGCTAACAATTTGAGTGCTTCTGGAAAATCCAGGCCTTCGATTTCTTGAATAAACGAAAAAATATCACCGCCTTTGCCACACCCGAAACAATGCCAAATTTGTTTCTCTTGGTGCACCATGAAAGAAGGTGACTTTTCATTATGAAATGGGCAAGGCGCTTTCCAATTGGCGCCTGCCTTTTTGAGCGGCAGATATTCCTGGATTAACTGGACAATATCTACACGGTCTTTGATAACTTGCGTATCAGCCATACGTAGCCTACTCTAACATACCCGATAAAAAAGGCAACCTAGCTAAAAAACTTCAATCTCTAGATATAAAAATATGTGTACAAAAACATTGACAATTTACTATACGCATGCTTGAATGGACCGGTCTGGAAACGTGGCTCAGACTGGTTAGAGCGCCCGGACATTGTTCCGGGAGTCGTGGGTTCGAACCCCACCGTTTCCGTCCTTTTCGGGGTGTAGCTCAACTGGTAGAGCTTCTGACGATTGTCAGAAAGATGAGGGTTCGAATCCCTCCACCGCGATTTCTCGGGTCACTAGCAAAGCGCTTCTGACCCTTCCCTTTCTTTAACACCCTTTGGTTTTGCCTAAGGGTTTTTATTTTATGACCACCTCCCACAAAAGCCTATTTTTTCCTAAAATAGCTATTTACCTGCTTATATGTTAGGGTAGAAAAGTTAATTAAGATACATATTAATACCAATCATATGCGTCATTCTATTGCCCGCTTTTTTGTCCTCGGATTTTTCGTACTCCTTGCCGGCGCCGGGTGCGCTCGCGAAACTGCGCCTACTACAGCCACCCCTACTACCACTACCTACTTGGTTACTACTGCCAATCCAGAAACGTACTGTAATGGTGAGGCTATGGATACGGACGGCTATCGGCAAACTATTACCGCCGCCATGTCGACTACCACTCCGCTTAGTAGTGATCCGGCCGAATATGCCCGATCAGTCGCCCTCCTCGCTACCAGCGGCACCTGCCACGATGCCTTGGCAGATCTTACCTTCAGCGTCCAGGGCGATACGGTCTCTATTCCAGCACTCGACGGCTGGGCCGGGATTTCTATCGCTTTATGCCGCTGCAAACCAGAAGTAGAAGTAAATTTATTGCGCCTGCCCGGAATCAAGCACGTTATTTGGGAATAGCGGCTAACCGATAATCAGTGAACGCATCGAAATACTTTTGAAAGCGAGCCCCTCGGCAAAAAACCGTACTGGCTCGTTTTTTTGTTTCAGGCCGAGTGTATACAAGAGCGGTAAGTAATGTTCGGGAGTCGGAATCGATAACGCAGCCGCGTGGCCTAATTTTTTGAAATCAATTAGCGCCTCATGGTTGCCCTCGGCAATCAATCGTTTTGAAACAGTATCGAATTCCAATGCCCACTCATACGGCTGCGCAAATTCATCGAACTGAATCAATCCTAAATTATGC
>CAZPCV010000039.1:0-11665 GCA_964585245.1 uncultured Gammaproteobacteria bacterium | reverse complement strand
ATATGCTCGAAAAATCGGAGGCCGAGAAAGACGAATTGTTGCAGGATTTTTCGGTGGCCGGGCCGTATGTTAACTTTTATTTGAAGTTATCCAAATTAGCCGAAGTGGTACTCACGTCGGTAAAAAATGATGGTGATCAGTTTGGTCATAGTAACGCAGGGGATGGGCGCAAAGTGTTAATTGAATATCCGTCGCAAAATACGCACAAAGAATTCCATATCGGCCATTTGCGTAATGTCTGTATCGGCAACACCTTGGTGCAGCTCTATCGCTCTCAGGGCTACGATATTGTTCCGGTTAATTATATCAACGATTTCGGCGCGCACGTGGTCAAATGTTTGTGGGGAATTCAGAAATTTCATGCCACCGAAACTCCGCCCGCGCATAAACAGCGCTGGCTGGGGCACGTCTACGCCGAGGCAAGTAATTATATCAAAGAGCATGAAGACGAAACGAAGGGCGAGCTCGATGATCTGCAAAAAAAACTAGAAGCCCGCGACCCTGGCATCTGGCCGTTGTTTGAGACTACTCGTGAATGGAGTTTGAGTGGGTTTAAACAACTTGAAGCGGAGTTAGGGGCAACGCCGGAGCGGGTTTTTTTGGAAAGTGAAGTCAAAGATCTGGGGCAACAGGTAGTAACGAAGTTGCTGGACGAAAAAGTAGCCATGGTCGGTGAAAAAGGCGCGATTATTATTGATTTAAAAGAATATAATTTAGATATCGCGCTTCTGCGCAAATCTACCGGAGCGGGCGTGTATATGACGAGCGATTTAGCGCTGGCTGAAAAGAAGTTTCAGGACTTCCCGGTAGAAGAATCGATCAATATTACCGGCATCGAACAGAATTTTTATTTCAAACAATTGTTCAAGGTTCTCGAATTGCATGGGTTCAAGAAAAAAATGACACATATCGGTTACGGGCTCGTGAATCGCAGCGACGGCAAAATGTCTTCGCGTCTCGGTAATGTTATTTTGTATGAAGAATTGCGCGACGAAGTGGCGAAACGCCTGTGGCAGGAATCGGCCACTCGTCACCCAGACTGGAGCCAGGAACAATTAACCGCGCTTACCAAAACCATGACGCTCGCCGTGCTTAAATTCACCATGCTGCAGCATGAAGCCGCGAAAAATATTACCTTTGATATCAACCAAGCGGTGAGTGTGGAAGGGTATAGCGCGCCGTATGTACTGTATGTCATAGCGCGTATTAACAGCCTAATGAAAAAATCCGCTCAATCCATACAGGGAAGCCAAGAGAATCAAGCCGAAATTGATTACCGCTTATTTGAAAGCCAGGCCGAGAAACAGCTGTTGACGCTCGTGGCGCAGTATGGTGAAGTAGTGCAAAAGGCGCTGTTAGCGTACAACCCTTCGGTAGTGGTGAAATATACGTTTGATCTAGCTCAAGCTTTTAATAATTTTTACGCCAAACAAGAAATATTGGCTCCGGATGCAGCAGAGGCAACGGCACGTTTGACGCTGTGTGTGGCCGTCAAGCAGGTGTTAACTAACGCCTTATCGGTCCTGACTATTCAAGTTGTAGAGGAGATGTAACATAGAGGTTTAACTAGCCAAGGAGTTTTTTTGGTTTTTATGACAGCATTTTCAGAAATGGCAGTCCAGACAGGTCATCACTCTGCGGCCTCTGTTTCATACGCGTTGGGCGAAGTAACCTTCGAGGTGTTTCGGGCCAAAGATTTGCATGCAGAGGCATGGAATAGCGACCATGCGAAAGAAATGGTAGCCAGAGCGCGACAGAGTTATCGGTGTTATGGTGAAGTTCCATTGTTCGATTCGTACGATGCTAAATCGGCTGTGTATTTGTGCCGTACTACGTACCCATATTCACTTGATATAGGCGCGGACCCTGTCAAAATGGAAGAATGGTTAAGCCTGCGTTTTATTCCGCGCGAAGGCCAGCCGTTTTCTACCGAAGATCTGGATCATTTTTTTTATCAAAATCGTCCGGTCGGGCACTATCTTAGTGAATATCTGGTTCATCGAGGCGCTTCCACTCCGGTTTCGGCGGTCACTATTTCTCGTCTGTGCAGTATTCGCCCGAATCTCACGCGGCCGAATTCTCGGCTGTCGGCCGAATCTTTTTCTGGGGCTTTGCGCCATTTTTTCCCGGCTTTTTTATTGTTAAACCATGCATTTCTCTCTGACCATGAGGCGGCGGAACAGTCTTTTTTTACGGCCATGTTCAATCGTCCGATTCTTGAAAAGATTACGCGCCATCCCGATAGCCATCGCTGGCCGTTAACATTTTTTCCGGCCCATGATTTTTTTGGTGCGAAAAAATCTGCGATTTGTCTAGAGCGCAAGCATATCGCTTACCGCTATCCGGGTTATTTTTTAAATATCCAGCAAATTTTAGACGTGCTCCGACAGTTGTGTCAGGCGGGTCGGCTCGATGTAGCCGTTATAAAAAAATATGTTCCTAAATTTTCTGCAGAATTATTTGCCTCGGCTGCTTCGTTGTCGCATTATGCGTTGCTCGCTGGTTTAGAAGGGCTAGGGGAATTACTGACTGTTTCGGGGCGTATTCCAGAGACCGAGATTAGCGGCGAAGAGCTTCGGACGCTTATGGACGAGCATGTCAGTGATGGCCCGGAACTCCAACTCATGGAGCCGGGGAAGTGGCCCAAACAAATTCGCCAGGTAATGTCAGCTCTGTTTAGTCAATCATTAGTCAGCACTACACAATATGCCAAACTCCTTTCAGTCGCGCCTCTTGAATCAGCCGCTCGTATGGCGCGCGAGCGAAGCGCATCGTGACAATATAGTTAGTTTTACTTCAGCCGGCGAAGCGCTGGTGCGTTTCGGCGAGGAAACCCTAACTATACCGGTCAATCATCAGTATGATTTAACCCAGGCAGCCATTTTTGGATTGAACGAACGACTGACTCTCGCCGCTACGTCGCCGGTATTAGAAAGCGGCAAAACCTTGCGTGAAGAATTCAATTCGGAATGGGAAGCCTATAGCCAGGCACTCACGGAGCTGGATGGGCATCTTTTTAATTATGGCTATTATGCTTTTTATCCACACAAAGGCGATCTAGTTCGCTTTTGTCCGCCTTTTTGGCATCATGTCGCGGCAGTGGCCAGCAGCTCTAAATTATTAGCTGATCCGACCGGGCGTTTAAGTTGGCGCGAAATCCGGACGATTTTTGAACAGACAGTGATCGGAGTGGCGGGCTGCAGCGTGGGCAGTAGCGTGGTCCATGCGGCCGTGCTTGATCTACGTCCGGCGCAACTTAAAATCGCTGACAAAAGCGCGTATAAATTAGAGAATATTAATCGCGTGCGGCTAAGTTATGATGAGATGGTGAAAAATCAGGCGGAGCGGGCATCGTTATTCGATTTGGCGTTACGCAATAAGGCGGAAGTGGTAGCCGAGCAGCTCTACGCCATCGACCCGTTTTTAAAAGTATACGTATATAACAATGGTATTCAACCGGACACCGTGAATGATTTTTTTGCCGGTACTGATAGCGAGCCGCCTATTGATATTATCGTCGAAGAAGTAGACGATCCGCGAACCAAACTGATGTTACGCGAAGAGGCGCGCCGTCGCGGGGTGCCGCTCGTTATGGTCACGGATATCGGCTCGGCGGTGCAGCTCGATATCTTGCGTTATGATAAAGATAAACAGCTGCCACTGAGTTACGGGGTAACTGATGCGGAGCTATATGCCAAAATGGAAGCGGTGTATATAGAAGCCGGTAACCGCCGGGTATTCTTTGAATTTGTCGACGCGCTGATTGGCCCGGAATATCGACAACGGGAACTAGCTGCTATTATTGAAGAAAAATGCGAGATTCCAACTTCGACGATTATTCCACAACTGGGTTCGACAGTCGGGATGGCCGGAGCGATTGCGGCCGAAGCGATCGCTCGTTTGCGGCTCGGCTATGACTATCCACCGCGGGCCATTATCAATAAACATGATTTTTCCGTTACGGTTTCTCGCTAAGCAGCACCTCGTTAAGCGGTAACCGAGGGCTATGCGGTCGCTCCAGATCCGCTTCGTTTTTTACATACCCCGCACGGAATAGAGCTGTTATAGGTTGCAGTGTGCCCAGGGTTAAACCAAAGATTTTTTTGATTAAGGGCACCTCGGTAATGCCCGCGTGTACGGCAAAAGAAATACGCTCCTCAGTAAGCAAGAGGAATATTTTTTCCAGCAGGCGACCAGTCGCGAGCCAACTCTCGGGGGTATCAGAAGTAGCTGTAATAAATCCCAGAAGAGGCGCTTTCTCAATCCCAATTTTACTGGCGGTCGCAAACCGCAACCCGTCTTCGGGTTCGAGAGTCGACACGCCGGATAGTCCCTGATGCAGGCGCAGCGCTTGTATGTCTGTCAGGCCAAACCCGATGCCTGGCATGCCGACATAGCTCTTGGTATCGTTCGGCAATAGCCAGTCGCCCAATTCCCGGCTGAATTTCGGACTGTTAATGACGTATCCGTCGGCTTGGCCTTGAAATTCGGCCACGGTGAGTTTGCGGGCGTAATCGGTAACCAGGTGAAAGGTAAGAGATGTATCCGTATTCAGATGGGTAAGTTTGTTCATTACATCCGGGGGAATGTTTTTTTGATTGCTAAATTCCGCGCGAATAACTTTTCTATCCAAGATATTATTAATTAGCGGACTGTTACTAGGGCGTTCGGTGGGCGCAGGTATTTTGTCTTCTAGGTGAAGGGCGGCAATCGGAATTAATTTTTTTCGGGTACTAGATGCTAGCTCGGCAGCGGAAGGCAAAGAATAGGTAAGGGTATGCTGCCAACCATAATAATTTGCAGCACTGGCTATATTTTCTAGGCAGCATCCTAGACTGATTACCGTTTGGCGTCCCGATGCGTCAGAAGCGGGGAGGATGGCTGCGGTGTCTACGCAGAGCGTAATAGTTTGTTCCCCAGGGTCAATAAAAAAGCGCCACGGCTGGACGTTGTGCGTGCTGGGGGCCAAATGGCCGAGGGCGCACAGGTATGAAAGTCGCTCCCTCACGGGCAGCTCCCAAAATGTATTCAGTGAATGGATTGGGGTATTCCAGACAGAGTAGTTATCGGTAAAAAATGTATTCATATGTACAGATTCTACGGCAAAACCTGTCTTTTGTTAAGCGAAATGGTTAACTGGCCAAAAATAAGGTATACTATAAAGGTATTTTATTTTTTAATATGGATTATTCGATCGGCATGAATGGACAGCAGCTATTAGGCGTGTTTACTTTTTTTATTACGACTTATTTGGGCGGGCTCGTGTATGTGCGTAACTATCAAAGTTGGACCGGACGATTGTTTTTGCTGCTAAGTGCTTTAGTAGATGTTTATATCGTTGTTAATTATATTTCCCTGCATCCGCTGGCACCCACACCAGAGTCACAATTGTTTTGGATACGCGTGGTCATGTTCGTAACGTCTTTTATTGGCCCCACCTTAGTCTGTCTGGTCCACACCTTTCCACAAAAAAATTTTTCACTGCCCAAAAAATTTTTAGTACCACTTCTTTGTCTCATGCTGGTTTCAGCGGTGTTTTCTTTGACGCCGCTCGTTTTTAGTGGCATTACCTATCCCAATGGCCAGCCAGTACCGGTGCCGGGCCCTGGTATCCCAGTATTTTTTGTGGATTTTGTCGGGATGTTTATTTTGAGCTTCGGTATTTTAATTTATAAATTCCGTCGTTCAATCGGCAAAGAGCGCAGCCAGATTCTATATTTTTTGTTGGGAGTAGTGAGCACTTTTTCATTCATGGCTATTTCTACGGTAGTCGCGGTGGTAGTGCTTCACAGCTCAGCCGGAGTATTTTTGGGGCCGGTGTCTTCGGTTATCCTCATGACATTTATCGCGTACGCTATTTTTAAATATAATTTGTTTAACATTAAAATCATCGCTACCGAAACACTGGTTTTTTTGTTAATTATTATTTTACTCCTCGAAGCTTGTTTTTCCGGCTCGGTACCAACCGCAGTATTCAAACTATTTTTTGCTACCTTGGTTGCTATTATCGGGAGTTTATTGATTCGCAGTGTCCATAAAGAAATTTCCCAACGTGAAGAATTGGTCGATCTCGCCAACTCGTTAGAACGGGCAAATATCCGGTTGCAAGAACTAGACCGTCAAAAAACAGAATTTTTGTCTATCGCCTCGCATCAGTTGCGCACACCATTGTCGGTAGTAAACGGCTATATCGAACTTATTCTCGATAAGGCATATGGCCATGTGGGCAGCAAAATGAAAACCGTGCTCCATAATATGGATGAAAGTAATGGGCGTTTAATAAAATTAGTGGACGAATTTTTAGATGTCACACGCATTGAGCAAGGTCGTACTAAATTTATTTTTAAACAAGACGATCTCGTGTTAATCATAAAAAGCGTGGTAGATGAGTTAGAAAATAGGGCCTTGCAAAAAGGTTTAAAAATTATCCGCAACACTCCGCGTAATTTTATGGCGGTTTTTGATGAAGATAAGATTAGACATGTAATTTTTAATTTTGTCGATAATGCCATTAAATATAGTGAAAAAGGATCTATTAAGATTATGATTTCTGAAGAAGATGAGGGGGTGGCTGTAAGAGTTATAGATTCCGGTCTTGGATTCAATCAGCAAGATGAAGTTAATTTTTTTCAAAAATTTTATCGCGGAGAAAATGTAAAAGGAGTTAATGTTAACGGAACGGGGCTTGGCTTGTACGTGTGCCGCATGTTTATAGAGGCACACAAAGGTAAATGTTGGGCTAAAAGCAAAGGGTTAGGAAAAGGTGGAGAGTTTGGTTTTTGGCTGCCGCTCAATTTACCAGAAATAACTATTTCAGGGGAAGCCGCACAGTAGTATGCATACTTTTTGTGTTCAAGGTTTGCCTTGTTAATTTTGATAAGTAGCGGTATACTGGTTCATACAAACTATATTTTTTTAAACTAGTTTTATATGATTTTTCAAAAAACTCCTCCCAAACCAGCGCCTGATTTTGCCCCGGTGTTTGACGATGATCAAATGATGGTTTCCGAACGCGCTGACGAAGTCGAGACGGTGGTAGGCCCGTCGGTGAATGTCGAAGGTGATTTTGCCTCCGAAGGCAATATCGTGGTCAAAGGATCGGTATCTGGCAGCGTTACGACCAGTCGGTTTTTGCTTGTGGAAACGGGGGCTAAAATCGTAGCCAATGTCCGCGCCGGGAGTGCAAAAATTTCTGGCGAAGTGAAAGGTAATTTAAAAGTAAAAGAATCATTGGAACTTACTGCCACCGCCCGGATCATGGGGGATATTGAAGCCAAGATTTTGGTGATCGAAGCAGGTGCGTTATTGTATGGCAAGGTCAGTATGCCGGGTCTGGAAGGGGCAGAAGGCAGAGCACCGCGCTCACCGAGGAATGCGGCTGCCAAAAAGATCGAAGAGTTGCCGGCGGTTTAGGAATAATAAGCTGTGTTTATCAGCCACTCTCATTTAGTAGCACCGATTTAGGTATTCCGGGTATGTATGTCTATTTGTACGATCAATTTTTACGCAATAAAAAATATCTCTCGGCACTCAAAGCGATTGAAGTGCGTTTAACCGATCATGGTATTGCCGGTAAAATTATCCGTTTGAATTCGTATACCGATGCCAAAGGGATTATCGAAGAAGAAATAAAGCGCGGTGCCAAAACGATTGTCATCACTGGCAACGACGATACTTTTGGCGCCGTTCTGTCACGCAGTGCTACGCTCCCGTGCAGTTTCGGTTTTTTACCGGTAGGAGACAACAATACGATTGCGGATATTTTGGGTATCCCGACAGGCCCGGATGCCTGCGACGTATTATCTCGCCGCCGTCTACAGTCGCTTGATGTGGGTTGGATGAATGGCAGATATTTTGTGGGGCAATTACGAGTGCACCCAGCGGCAGTCGAGGTGGCGTATGACGAGCGGTTTGTCGTCAGTGCCAAGGATCGTCTCGAGGTCGTAGTGTGTAATTTAAAGCCGTTTTTTTGGTCTCGCACTGATGCTCCAGCCGCTGAACAGATGGTGCATCCACAAGATCGCAAGCTGGAAGCTTTTTTGCGACCATTGACAAAAAACCGTTGGTGGGGGTATACCTATGAGGAGCCAAGCATCTTTCCTTTCGAACATATGACCATTACGGGCCGAGAACCTTTCACGGTCGAGGCGGATGGTAAAATTTCTAAGGAGACTAAACTGTCTATTCGGCTCGCTAATCACCAGATCGAGATGGTGGTAGGGAAAGAGAGAAAATTCTAAGTAATAAAATCGATAATTGCCGGGGTGGCGAAATTGGTAGACGCACTACTTTGAGGTGGTAGCGGTCGCAAGACCATGGAGGTTCGAGTCCTCTCTCCGGCACGCATTGTTTTAGAGCCGACCAATAGGGTTGGCCAACTAATTTTTTTATGCACTATCTTATTGGCTTAGGGGTGTCGGGGATAGGGGTGTTGTTGGTACTAAAGAGCGAATGGTTTTTTGAAAATTTTGGCAGCATTGCCTGGGCCGAGGAACATCTAGGGACGAATGGTGGCAGTCGGCTCATGTACAAATTTATCGGCCTCGCTCTCATTTTTATCGGATTTTTGCTGATCACGAATTTATTTGAAGGCTTTTTGGTAGGCACTATCGGCCGTTTATTTGTTCGTTAAGCATATGAGTCATGCGGGGGTGGCTTTAGTCGATCCATACGTCATTTTTGAAAAAGTCGGTATTAAATCCGGCATGCATCTGGCTGATTTCGGGTGCGGGCGAACCGGGCATTTTATTTTTTCACTGTCACGATTGGTAGGCGAAACCGGAGTAGTATACGCGGTCGATATTTTGAAAGATGTCTTGGAAAACATCAAAGGCCGGGTACGCTCCGAAGGGTATGGTAATATCCATACGGTTTGGTCTGATATTGAGCGGGTAGGGAAAACGGCCATTCCGGCGGAAATTCTAGATGGAGTATTTTTTGTAAACGTACTATCACGGCTACACTCACGCACGCAATCTTTGCAGGAAGCGGCGCGTTTGGTCCGGCCGGGCGGATTTATAGTGGTGGTAGAGTGGCTAAAAAATTTAGGGGTGGTGGGTCCGAGCGCTGGGCAGATGATTGCACCCGCGGCTCTAAGCGATCTACTCGCTTCGGCTAACCTCACGGTAGTTGACCAGCAGGGCGCAGGGGACTATCATTATTACGCGATTGCTCGCAAAAGCTAATTAATCTTGATTACACAAAAACGGTATGAGTGTCAGAAATTTATTTTATTGGTCGTATTGGTTCAGTCAGCCCTATATTGCCCGTGATTGGTTGGCAATATTTTTGTGGGTAGTGGTAGGCCTGGTGGTGGCCGGAGGAATTGGGTTGTATGTAGCCAGGTATTACGAAAAAGATCATCTGAAAAAAGAAGTGCTGCGGCGTTTTGCCAAGTTTACGTTAACGGCCGGTATCATTGGTCTCGTTTGGTTATTTTTTCGCCAACAGCGCATCCCGTTTTTGGCGTGGCGTTTTTGGCTCGTGTTGGCGGCCGGGATCCTAGGATATTGGCTCTCTAAAATTATCCGCTATATGCAAGATCGGTTGCCGGCTATTAAAGCCGAGCAAGCCATGCGCGAGCGCCGTAATAAATATTTGCCCAAAGCTAAAAAATAGTTTTTTGCGCAATGGCAACTTCTAAAGGGGGACAACAATTGTTTGCCGGGAAAAATCGCCGTCTAGGCGTGTGGGGAGAAGATCAGGCGTGTGCTTTTCTTTGTCGTCAGGCATTTGAAATCGTAGAGCGTAATTATTTTAGTCCGGTAGGCGAACTCGATATCGTGGCCAAGAAAGGTGATGACTTCTACTTCGTAGAAGTAAAAACCCGCCAAGTCGGGGAAATGGCCAACGACCTCGCTATTACGTTGAATAAAAAATTCAAACTGCAGAAAACAGTCAAGCGATATTGTTATGAACGGGGGATTGGTGAAGCCGGCTTGATTTTGGCTAGTTTATTGGTAGTTGTAGAGCCGCGACAGAAAAAAGTGGTTTTTCGATTAACCGTTCTTGATCCGGTGTAAGGTTTTTGTTTAGGGCGATTGACAGGTTAGCGTATTTCAGGTATATTTTGGTCAGTTTTTACTTTATTTTGTTATTTTTTATTCTTCATCTAATACTATATGGACTTCAAAAAAGAACAAACGTACGTCATGATTAAGCCTGATGGCGTGCAAAAAGGTTTGATTGGAGAAATTATTGCCCGTTTTGAACGTCGTGATTTAAAAATCGTGGCCCTCGAAATGTTCCAGCCAACTACCGAACAAATTGACGAACATTATCCAAAAGATGAAACCTGGATGAAACGCGTGGGTCAGAAAACGTTGTCGACCTACGAAAAATATGGTTTGAAAGCTGTGGATGAACTAGGCACAGCCGATGATTTGGAAATCGGTAAAATGGTGCGCAAGTGGCTGGTAGATTATATGGTATCGGCTCCTTTGGTACGTATGGTAGTAGAAGGGGTACATGCCGTGGATATGGTCCGCAAAATTTGTGGGGCTACCCTCCCATTCCTCGCTGATATGGGCACCATCCGTGGTGATTTTTCTGCTGATTCACCGGCTGTCGCTAATACCGAAAAGCGCGCGGTCATGAACCTGATTCATGCCTCCGAAACGCCAGAAGAAGCCAAGCATGAAATCAATCATTGGTTTGGCGGACGCGATGTGGTCTTTAGCTACAAACGCCTCACCGACTAACGTTTGACACGTTATTTCTTCTTCGCTATAGTATATTTGTTTGGTGCCGAGCGGTATATATTGTTCTACAACATGATTTCCAGGTTCACCTATATCTCAGCGGCCCGTGGGCCACTGGTGCGGTTTACCACCTAAATTCAAGGAACATGTTAAGCCGCTCACCGCGCTAAACAAAAAACTCCGATACGTCGGAGTTTTTTGTTACTTCCTCCAAACGCTACTAGTGATTTCAAGATGATTTTGAAACGACTAGTAGTGGCGTTTGGAGGTGGGGTAGAGCTATCTTAGGCTATTGCTTGATCACGCACTCGATGTATTCGTTCTGTGCGGTGATCAGGGAGACGGCCGGCTGTGTTTCGTTGCATATGAGGCCGTCATTGAGGCGGTAGGGAGGGTGCCCATCAACGTTGATATTGCAACTCTCCTGAGCCCACTCAGTTTTGAGCCTGTAGGGTGCCTGAGCACCCTTGCACAGAACCAGGGATCTGTTGAGCCTGGCGCACAGCTCTTGGAAGTGGCCGAGGTCCAGGAAGGTGAGTGACTCGGGGACTTGGTCACAGTACGCGTCTGGCATGGTGCCAGGGTTGGCCACGCACGCCGTCATTGCTCCTGTGATTAGAAGCGTGAAGAGCCTTTTTAACGATTTCATTCTGACTTCCTTGGTTTCTGTCTATTTTCAGCCCAGATATGGGCATTCAGAAACGCTGCATTCTAGCGCATTTATTGATTATTGTCAACACGATTTGACAGTATACAGGAAAAACTGAATAACCAACGACGTAAGAGGTTTAATTTTTTAACTCCCAACCAAGTGATAGAGAGAGTTGGGTGAGGGGGCTGGGCAGTGGATTCTGGAATTTGCCATAAATAGGTTGAATAAAAGAAATTCGAAACTACGATTATTTATACTTTTTTGAGCTAATTAAAGAAACGAGTTGGTTTTTGCCCCTGTCGCAAAGCCAAGT
>CAZPCV010000038.1:0-11875 GCA_964585245.1 uncultured Gammaproteobacteria bacterium | reverse complement strand
TAATGTTACAAGAGAACAGACCAATTTACCAACTCGAAACTTTAATTAGCTCTTTTATCTAAAACAGCTACTAAATTAGTAAACATTTTTTTAAAAATTTCTATCGCTCCCACTCCTGACGCTACTCCATCGGATTCAAAATCACAGCTTCCCTCTATTAGGGACTGCAAGTCATTCAACAAACGATTAATCTGGGCAGAGATGTCTGATTCTTTGCCGACAGCAGGCGCTTTTTTGCGTAAAATATCAAACTCGCCGGGTGCGGCTTCAACTTTTAGAGACGCCTTCAAAGCCTTTTGCAGCTCTAAATTAATTCGTTCTAATTCTTTTATTTGTCCAACGACTTCTCTTTCTTTTTGATATTGGCTGTCTGGTGCGTTATCAATAGACATATTGCTTTGTATGTATCATTAAATAACAGGGTACAGGCTACTGCCCTTTTTAGCAAACACGCCGCCGCTTAACTTGACTTTTTATGGTTTATTGTATAGAATATGAAAAATGTTCGCGCTCTCGAATGTTTTTGTTTTGAACTCATCCTTAAAAATTATGCCTAATAAAGCTAATGCCAAAAAAGCGTTACGCCAAAATCGCGCTCGTGCCGAACGTAATTTAGTCCGTAAAAACGCCTTCAAAGAAGCTATCAAAAAAACCTTAAAAGCCGGCAAACAAGATGCCGCCTCTCTCGCTAAAGCAGCCCAGCAGGCGCTTGATAAAGCCGCTCAAAGCGGGGTTATCAAACGCAATACCGCTGCCCGCAAATTGTCGCGCCTCATGAAAAAAGTTAACAAAATGGCCTAAATTCAATATTTCTGTTATACTAACCCCGATTAATCTCGGGGTTTTTAATTTATGACCGCAACTTCTAACACTGCTGGGTTGGCCAACAAAGTTATTAAAAAAATAATGGCCGGCCTGACCAAAGACTGGTTAACCAAAGAGGTCGACCGTTATTTAGGAGACTTATCGCTAAATTTCTACCTATTATCTGACGAAAGCTCACCCCGCGCATCTGTAGCCTCATCCGAATTGGCCCCGATCGAAACCCGCCCGTTACTTTCCTTTGCCACATATTTGGAATCAGTTGATGGGGCACAGATTTTTCCGATCCTTTCATTTGAATTACCAGACGGCTCTGTCATGGAATCCAAAAAAATCTTAGAAGATCTGGTTGGCCCTGGCGAAACGGTGTATGTAAAAATGAAAGAGGAAAAAAATTTCCTCGCCTGGCTGGAGCAACATTTTCCGGCCGAATACCATCACCAGCTTACACTGGCCGAAAGTGTCGCCAAAAACAGCCAGGTAGAGGCGCGCATCCGAGCAGCCTACGCTGAGGCAGTAGAAATGGCTACCACGGGCTCAGAGGGCCTACGTAACGCTGCTAAACAGCTTGGTGACTTTATGACAAACTTCCCCAAAGAAACATGCCGCACTTATTTTAACGACGCTATACGTGACGAACTGACCGAAGCTCAAGTCCGTGAAATGGTTCATGCGAGAGAATTGTACCGAGCTATTGCACATACCCAACCAACACATCTATAAGTGTCGGCAGCGAACCGGCTCCGGTTTTAAGTCGGTGATCAACCTCTAGCAATTTCATTTGTAGTGCTTTCAACTGCGCGAGCGGAGTTCGCTTGACGAGAGGTAAACTTTTTTTAACTACAAACGGGTGGAGGCCTAGCTCTTTCGCAGCCAGATCACTCGCGAAAGGTGAAGCATGATCAAAACAATCGCGGATGAGCAAGAGGTTGTGCAGTTGCTTCGTTACCATCGCAAACAGATACCCATCTTCGAGCCCGGACACCCGGGCTTCGTTTAATAGAGTGCGCGCCTGTTTATGATTGCCTGAAAGAATGGCATCTACTACATTAAAAATAGTATCCTCTTTTTTTTCAGGAAGAAACAATTCAGCCATTTCGGCCGTAATCGGCACCACAGGATCTCTGCTATACGCCACCAGCTGATCGAGCACACTTTCTAGGGATCGACTGTCTTTTTCGGCCTGTTGCACCAGATAGTTGAGGGCTCCGGGGGTTATGGTTCTCGCGCGGGTTTTTAAATAGGTAGTAATCCAGACGGGCAACTGAGCGGCGGTGAGCGGCGCAAATTCTTCGGCATACTGAGCACCCGACAACTGTTCATGCAGCGCTTTCACGACTTTGGTTTTGCCGATCGCCTGACCCTGCCAAAGGATTATTACATTGCTCTTTGGCCACGTATCCGCACGACTGCGCTCGCCAAACTGAGTCAAAAACTCGGTATCAGCATGATTCAACAGATTTTCTAGCACAATCAAACGGCGGGCGGCCAAAAAAGGCGCTGCCAATAATTCGCCCATAATCTTGCCCGGCGATTCCTTTTGCGCATCCACAAAAACCACATTATACCCCTGGGGGTCGCGGGCAGCTTTGAATTTGACAACTTGCTCTCGTAGATAATGCCGGCTACGAGCAGTGTCGGCGCCGTACAGATAGATGAGCATACGATTTCTAAAATTGTATCAAGCCGAATTATCATACCTGGGTTTGTCTGGCAGCGCAATCTACCATTAAACTAGTTGTTACACTGCTAAACTGTTAACTTGTTAGTGAGGTGGGGGTTTTGCCCTAGAGTAATTTAGTCATCTGACAATTTAACACTTTTTATTTTATCTGCTATACTCAGCGAAACTTTTAACTAATACTATGAATGATTCTTCTGAACTGAAAACCGACATTGTTATTTTGGGAGCTGGTATTGGCGGCTACGAAACCTTCCGGACGCTCGCACGATTATTTAAAAAAACCGGAAGTACTAAAAAAATCACCATTGTTGATCGCAACAACTACTTTACTTTTACCCCCATGTTGCACGAAGTAGCGGCCGGATCAATCGAGCCAGCCCACTGCACTTTGTCATTGCGTGCCCTGGTACAGGATACGCCGCATCATTTCTTGCGAGCCACCGTCACCCACATTGATCCGGCAGCCAAAACGGTTACGACAGATCAAGGGGTTATTCATTATGAATATGCCGTGGCAGCACTAGGAAGCGGCGTAAACTTTTTCAATACACCAGGTGCGAGCGAGCACTGCTTTCAAACACGCACCCTCGAGAGGGCCATGCGCCTGCGCCACGAGCTAATCCAACGGCTGGAAAGCGGGCAAGAACACATAGTGATAAGCGTGGTCGGCGGCGGGTACACCGGCATTGAAACCGCATCGCAGCTATTATATTTAATTAATCGGGATTTAAAAAAATTATACCCTCGGCAGCAGCTCACAGTACGGGTCATCGAGGCCGGACCAGCTATTTTAAATAACCTACCGCAGAGCGTGCAACAAAAAGTCTTGGAGAGGCTCACCAAACAGGGTTTATCTTTTCTACTTGAAAAAAAGGTATTGTCTGTTTCCGCTTCAGCCATCGAACTTTCTCCTGGCACATCAATACCGAGTGACATTACGATCTGGTGTGCGGGCGTACAAAATAACGCGGGATCTTTTTTCGACGAGACCTATGTCCAAAAAGGACGGCTGCCTACCGATGCCTTTTTGCGCCACCCACTCTCTGACTCACTCTATGCGGTGGGCGACATGGCGGAATTTTTTAACCCAGGAAGCGCCAAACCATCCCCGCAATTGGGTGAAACAGCGCACGCTGAAGGTAGATACGTTGCTCGTCACATCGCGGCGACTGTGCAGAATCAAAACATAAAACCATTCTTCTTTCGGTCTCGAGGCATGTTGATTCCGATTGGGGATTGGTATGGAGTGATGGCCGTGGGCAACCTCTATTTTTTTGGCCGGATTGCCTGGGTAATCCGGCGTACCGTGTATATCTTATTCATGCCCGGAATAATACGAAAACTCAACATCCTCGTGGATTGGACCTTGCATAGCTTCGGGTTTCGCTATATAATCGACCTGGATTAATTTATTTATTATTTAACTTATAGGTATGATGATGTGCAAACATACACTCCGTTGTAATCCTAAAATGGATTCGTGGGGACTATTGGCGTTACGCGTGGTGATCGGCATTATCTTCATTTATTCTGGGTACAGCAAGCTTTTTGGCAACCCGCTCATGACGGTGGGAATGTTTACTAAAATGGGCTTTCCAATGCCTGCTTTCTGGGCCTATTTTGTAGGTTTAGCTGAATTGGTCGGCGGTTTAATGGTATTACTGGGCATTTATGCGCGAATTGCTGCCGTTTGGCTATCTATTACGATGGTGGTGGCAATACTGGCCGCACACTTAAAAGGTCCGTTCCAGGGCTGGTTTTTGCCGCTTTCATTGTTAGGTAGTTTGTTAGCGCTTATGGGTGTTGGTTCCGGTGATTTTCGCCTGGTCAAAGCCGAATGTTGTTGCCCGAAATGTCGTATGGCGGCCAAAGAAAACGGCCAATGTTGCGACGATAAGATGAAAAAAGATGGTGCCTGCGAAGCGGGCGAGATCAAAGGCGGCTGCTGTGGTGGCGCCTGCGCCTCTGGCGAGATTACCAAAACGTGCGCTTGCGGCAGCGGAAAAACTAGTTCAATGTGCTGCTCCAAAAAATCCGAAGAAGTCAAAAAATAAACTTTTTCTCTGGCAATACCTCGGCTCAATCAGCCGAGGTATTTTTTTGACTAGTTATTTTTTTCGTGAGAAGATGCTTGCACCCTATATTAATCTGGTTTTTTATGGCAATCAAAACCGACTTTCCCATTTATTGTAACGGGGCTTTTATTACCACCAAGCAGCCGCTGCCGGTAATTTTTCCTTTTAACGGCGAAACTGTCGCTACCACCTACTTGGCCGATGAAGCTGTGCTAGAACAGGCGATAGGTGGCGCGCTTAGCATAGCAAAATCCCTGCGCGCTTTACCCATGTATACGCGAGCCGAAGCGCTTTTTTCTATCGCGGCCGGACTCAAAACCCGCCAGGCAGAAATTGCCCTGCTAATCACGCTCGAAACCGGGAAACCATTGGCCTATGCCGAAGCCGAAGTGGAACGAGCAATTCAAACCTTCACCGATGGAGCCGAAGAAACTAAACGTATCTATGGCGAATGGATGGCGCTTGATCACACCCCCGGCAGCCGCCATCACGAAGCCATCGTGCGGCGCTTCCCGGTGGGCCTTGTGGCTGCAATTGCGCCGTTTAATTTTCCATTAAACTTGGTCGCCCACAAAGTAGCTCCGGCTATTGCCGCTGGGTGCCCCATCATTTTGAAGCCAGCCAGCAAAACCCCGCTATCCGCTTTATTTTTAGCCGAATTAATCAACGCAACCGATCTACCAAAAGGTGCGGTGTCGATTCTGCCTATGGACCGCACAACCGGCGACAAGCTCGTCACTGACGAGCGCTTTAAACTCTTGACATTCACCGGGTCGCCGAGCGTAGGCTGGGATATGAAGGCGCGCTCCGGCAAGAAAAAAGTTGTTCTGGAGCTAGGGGGTAATGCTGGTCTTATCGTCACTGATTCAGCTGATCTAGAAAAAATTATCCCCAAAATAGTCGCTGGCGCTTTTGGGCAGAGCGGGCAGAGCTGTATTCATACCCAACGCATCCTGGTGCACGCGAGCCATTTTGAAAAGTTTAAAAAACTATTCATAGCCGAAACGAAGAAACTAAACTACGGCGATCCACGCGAGAAAGGCGTGTTATTTTCTAGCATGATTGATGGCGCCAACGCCCAGCGCATCGACAGCTGGGTAAAAGAGGCATTACAGGCTGGCGCAGAGCTATTATGCGGCGGCGAGCGTATTGGCGAATGCGGTTTTGCGCCAACCATTCTTACGAACACCACCAAAGCCATGCGGGTGTACTCCGAGGAAGCGTTTGCTCCGATTGTTATTCTGGAATCGTATACTGAGTTTGCGCAAGCCCTAGATTATATTAACGATAGCAAGTTTGGTTTGCAGTGCGGAGTCTTTACGGACAAGTTGCCAGAAATGTTGCTCGCCTACGAACAATTGGAGGTGGGTGGAGTAATTATTAATAACACACCTAATTTCCGCTCAGACGTGATGCCCTATGGCGGCGTCAAAGATTCGGGCCTCGGTCGCGAGGGGGTGCGTTACGCGATCGAGGATATGATGGAGCTGAAAACGCTCGTAATTAATCGGGATTTTTAAAGAATTATAACGATATGAATGTTTCTGAGGTAATGGTAAAAATTTTAGAAAACTACGGTATTGAGTATTGCTTCGGCTTGCCCGGCGAAGAGAATTTAGATTTTTTGGAAGCGCTCCGCACCTCAAAAATCAAACTCTTTGTTACCCGTCATGAACAGGCTGCGGCCTTTATGGCTGCCACCTACGGACGCCTCACTGGCAAACCCGGCCTATGTCTATCGACGTTGGGGCCCGGTGCCATGAATCTCGTTAACGGTATTGCCTATGCTGATCTGGGTGGCATGCCCTTAATTGCGATCACCGGTCAAAAGGCTCACCGCAACAACTGGCAAGGACACTTTCAACTTGTCGATACAGTGGGCGTAATGAAACCAATTACCAAATCAGCCCGCACCATCACCAGCCCAGAATTAGCGGCCCCGCTTACGCACGAGGCGATACTCACGGCCATAAGTGAACGGCCCGGACCGGTACATCTTGAGCTCCCAGAAGATGTAGCCAAAGAAGAAGTCTTTCATGCCGAGCGCCTTACGGCCGCGCTGACGGTTAGCAAGCCAGTCGCTGACACTCGCTCTCTAGCAGCGGCAGCGAACCTGATTGCCGCCGCTAAACGTCCGGTTATCATCCTGGGTAGCGGCGCTAATCAAAAACGAGTCGGCACCGAAGTGAGCGCACTCGCGCATTCCCTGGATATTCCGGTCATTTCCGCCCAACTCGGCAAGGGGGTAGTCGCAGACGATGATTCGCACTTTATCTGGTCGCTCGGCATTCAGCGGCGCGATTACATCTCTCCTCTCATCGAGGGGGCCGATCTTCTGATTACTGTTGGCTATTTTACCAACGAGCACCCGCCTTCGCTCTGGAACAAACAACAAGACAAAAAAATCATTCATATTAACGGCTCGTTGCCCCAGCTGGATGGCCATTATTTGCCGACCATAACCTTGATGGGGGATTTAGCTGCCTCACTCACCGCACTCTCAGAGCTCACAACCGGAGTGAAATGTGAATCGGCATATTGGAAAGAGCAAAAAACATTTTTAACCCAAAAACGACAGGAAAAGTCAGACCTCGATTCATTCCCCTTGGCTCCGCCCCGGATCGTAGCCGAAGTGCGTCAAGTGATGGACAGAGACGATATTGTCACACTTGATAACGGGATCTATAAAATGTGGTTTGCCCGGCACTACCCCACGTACGAACCGCTCACCTTTCTATTCGACCACAGCCTCGCTACCATGGGAGCCGGCCTCCCCAGCGCAATGGCCGCTAAATTACTCTACCCAGCTAAAAAAGTTCTGGCGGTTTGTGGGGATGGGGGGTTTATGATGAACTCGCAAGAATTGATCACCTGCATCAAAGAGGGTCTGCCGGTTGTAATCTTAATTTTGAATGATAACGCCTTTGGTTTTATTGAATGGAAGCAGCGTGGCCAGCAATTGCCTGATTTTGGCATGAAACTCGAAAACCCTGATTTTGTAAAATATGCCGAAAGCTACGGTGCGCTCGGCTTGCGCGTCACCTCGGCGGCGGACTTGGGCAGCAAACTTCAAGAAGCTTTTGCCAGCGGTCGCCCGACTATCGTAGAGTGCCCCATTGATTATAGTGAAAATTACCGGGTATTTAACGAAGAGCTAAGAAAATTATCATAAGTCCTGTTTCTTGCACTGGTAAAAATCATCATCATTCACAAAAGCCGCCGGTTCACCCCGGTGGCTTTTGTTTTCAATCAACCACACCCTCGTTAATGCCCCAGGATCAAATTTGTCTACACCTTTCTATACAATTGTGGATAACTCTGTGTGTAAACCACACTACCTGTGTATAAACTATCGTAGACAATTTCAGTATTTTGGCTAACTTTTGATATTTTTTGTATTTGTATACACTACTATAGACAAAACTTGACAAAAACTAAACTCGCTGGTATACTAATAACAGTTCTTTCGACAACCTTCACCACAAACTACCTAGTAAGATGGAAAGTCACCGGATTTACTGTTGCCCACATCACAAAACATACCGGCAGCAGCAAACCCAGACTCCTTCCATGGTAACCCCACTTTACCGATTCTTCGAAGCCTAGCTTCACGGAATCCCCGGGGAACTACCTGCAAGTGGTTTGGTGAAACCATTTTCTGCCCTGGCGCTTGGCCGCCGCTGTCCACTGGATGGCGATCGGTTCTGCCTTGGCAGCCCTTAAAAGGGGCTTTCCTGCCTTAAATTTAAAAATTCGGGCGTACGGTGCCCCTTTTTTTAATTCAAATAGGTTGACCAAACGTGCCCAATACGCTATAATCACTCTACTTTTTTTAGAAAAAAAGAGCAGATAATTTAGGATATATATTCTGTTTATGACCACGAAAAACACCGATTTCTCCGCTGATTTCCTTCAAAAAATTGCCACAGCCCTAAGCGCAGAAAAAAGCAGCCTAGAAAGAGAATTAGCTAAATTTAGTAAAATTACCCACGACAACCCGGGCGATTTTACCAGTAACTTCCCCAACTTTGGAGACAAAGAAGACGAAAACGCCGCCGAGGTTGCGGAATATGCCGCCAACTTGTCTCTCGAAGACACGCTTGAGAAAAGTTTGCGCGATGTCGTTTCCGCTCTTTCAAGACTGGAAAAAAAGAGCTACGGTCTGTGCAAATATTGCCACAAGCCGATTGACCAACGTCGTTTGTTGGCCCGACCGACATCTAGCTCGTGCGTGGAATGCAAAAAAGCGATTACGCAAGAATTCTAAACTCCTCTCTTTCCATCTACTATGTTGAACAAAAACCGCGCCTGGATTTTACTTGTTATGGGCAGCGGTTTTTTTGTCGCCTTGGATCAATTTTTAAAATTTCAATCGCGCCATGCGTGGAATTCCCCTCATTTACTATCATCCTTTTTTGGCTGGCAGCCTTTTTTAAATCCTGGCGTTGCCTTCGGACTCCCGCTGCCAAACTGGCTGGTGATCCTTCTTACCTTACCAATTTTGGCATTACTTAGCTGGCAGCTCTTGTGCCCCTCTCTTTCGACATCAACTGAAACACTCAACTTAAAAACTTACTTTTTAAAATGCGCTCCACTTGCCGGATTGTTATCCGGAGCCTTGTCGAATCTGTTTGATCGTATCCTCTACCAGCATACAGTTGATTATTGGTTGGTGGTCACCGCTATTATCAACCTCGCTGACATCCTCATTGTAGTAGGCGGTGTGCTATACTACTTTCAAATCTCACGTAACGGGAATAGGCGCTAAGCCCATGAACCCAAGTGCTCACTTTACTGCTTGTTGCTTAATATCGGCAATCAGTTTTTGTCTTTTGAACCATCTTCTATGTTCGCCAAACTGCCTGGCGCTACGCTGGTTGGCCTTGATTGCGCCCCGGTCACGATTGAAGTAGATCTGCACAAAGGCCAGACTAATTTTACAATTGTCGGGCTGGCTGATGTTTCGATCAAAGAAGCCAAAGATCGTATTCACTCGGCTTTAAAAAATTCCGGTTTTTCCTATCCGTTCAATTTTCGCATCCTAATCAATCTGGCACCGGCTGATTTACCCAAAGAAGGCTCCGGCTATGATTTGCCTATGGCGGTGGGTATCGTGCTCGTCAGCACTAATGTTACCCCAGACTTGTCCGACGCCTTGATTGTGGGAGAGTTGGCTTTGGACGGTGCGGTGCGGCATGTGAACGGGCTTTTACCGCTCGCAATCTATGCCAAAACACACGGCCTCAAACGTTTGTTTGTACCAGCCGCAGATGCGGCTGAAGCAGCTTTGGTGGCGGGCGTTACCGTATTCCCAGTACACAGTCTGAAACAGCTTATTGATCATTTGCAAGGGGAATCGCTGATTTCACCCTTCACCACCGATACCGCTTCTGTAAACGAAAACTGTTTCCCGGCCGAACTTGATATTTCTTTTATAAAAGGGCAGGAATTCGCTAAACGGGCACTCGAAATTGCCGCGAGCGGCAGCCACAACATGCTCCTAAGCGGACCACCGGGATCGGGCAAAACACTGCTCGCCCGCACGTTACCCTCTATTTTACCACCGCTTACCCCAGAGGAAACTCTGGAGGTAAGTAAAATTTATTCGGTGGCTGGCTTGTTGCCTCACGGCATTATCCGCGAACGGCCATTTCGGACCGCTCACCATACTGCTTCAGGCGTAGCGCTCGTGGGCGGTGGGCGCATCCCGAGGCCCGGCGAAATTTCTTTGGCTCACCGCGGTGTCTTGTTCCTCGATGAACTACCGGAATTTCCCCGCTTCGTAATCGAGCAATTGCGCCAGCCGCTCGAAGACGGCACCATCACCATTTCCCGCGCGCACGGATCAGTACATTTTCCGGCGCGTTTTATTCTGATCGCCAGCCAAAATCCGTGTCCCTGCGGCTTTGCCTCTGATCCGGCTCGCCCGTGCACCTGCAGTGCCCAACAAATTAGTCGCTACCAGAAAAAACTGAGCGGGCCGCTTCTCGATCGAATCGACCTACACCTCGAAGTGCCACGGGTTGCTTTCGACAAACTGACCGACACTACTACCACCGAAAGTTCAGATAGCGTACGTAAACGAGTCATCGCTGCCCGCGAACGCCAACAAAAACGATTCCTCAACAGCCGTATTCACACCAACAGCGAAATGGGCCCGGCAGAAATTAAACAGTTTTGTGTACTTGATACTGCTTCTCAAGCTCTGTTACGGGACGCAGCCGAACACCTGCACCTCTCGGCACGCGGCTATCACCGGCTCCTGAAGATGAGCCGGACCATTGCAGACCTTGGCAATTGCGATACTATACAGTTGGAACATGTGGCCGAGGCACTGCAGTTTCGCACCCGGCAACCAAGCGCATAGCCAGGACTAAGCGATAAGCAGTAGAGCAACAAGCAATCACACCCATCACAAAGCAAGTACTGATTTCGTCCTAGACGAAAAAGATGGATAAATTTCTAATAATAAAAACCCCGGGATAAACCCGGGGTTAACTCTCTTTTAGAAGTAACTATTAATTAGCTTTGGCCAACTCTTTAACCTGAGTCTTGATCGGCTTGTTCTTTACCTGTAGATAGACCTCTACATCAACACGTTTAACTCCGAATTTACGCACTTGAGCAATCGGCTGGTCTAACCAGATATCAAACCGATGACAGCCATAGCGGGAATTCATACGGTCGTCGACCGTAAAAATCTTGTCTCCATACAAATCCGGGAAACGCAACTTGGTACCAAATGGCAAACAATTGTTGGCAACCATACCATCATATACCCGTTTACCCGAAGCAGCCGTAAACGGATCATCGTCGGTTTGGCCTGGCGTACTGGAATAACCGGTAATTACCGCGGCCAAGGTTTTGTTGGGGGAAGGTTCCACCTCAACTATGCCATCTTGGCGCAAAGCCGGTTCTTCTACTACTTTAGCGGTTTTGATCGTACTGCTGCGTTCTATAGACATATCTACCGACAAAACACTAGCTTTGGCTAACTGTGGGGAAAAAACGCTCAAAATGAGGGCAAAATAGCCTAAAACCGCAACGGTTTTGCTGATAATTTGGCTAAAATTGGTCATATAATATTAGTAAACAAAAAGTACCCTATCAGGTACTGTGCGCTCATTGGCGACCAAAAATTGTATCACAAAACGTGGTTTTTGTCAATAGTCACAAGGGCTAAATCAATTTTTGGCTTTTTGATTGTCAAGAGGGTGGTTTTAAAAAAATCATTTAAAATTTTGAGCTAATTAAAGAAACGAGTTGGTTTTTGCCCCTGTCGCAAAGCCAAGTA
>CAZPCV010000037.1:0-13339 GCA_964585245.1 uncultured Gammaproteobacteria bacterium | reverse complement strand
TACTTGGCTTTGCGACAGGGGCAAAAACCAACTCGTTTCTTTAATTAGCTCAAAAGAATTAAATTTTTTTAGGGAAGAGTATCGAGAGAATAATCGAAGAAAAGAGGGCAAAAAGTATGATTCCAAACGAAACCAATGATGAGACATGGAAATCAAAAATCCCTGCCAGCATCTTTAATCCGATAAAAATCAAAATAACAGCGAGCCCTTTCTGTAAATGATGGAAGCGGTGCAACACGCTTTCGATGAGGAAAAACAAAGCGCGCAGACCCATGATAGCAAAAATATTAGACGTGAAGACAATGAACAGATTTTGCGAAATAGCAAATACGGCCGGGATAGAGTCGACTGCAAAGATAATATCGGTACCCTCAATCAGAAGCATTACCAAAAAGAGTGACGTGAACATTAACTTACCATGTTCACGGAAGAAAAATTTGCCATTATGATGACTCTCGGTAAAAGGTAGCAGCTTACGAGCGACTTTTATAATTTTATTATTATGAAAATCTATGTGTTCTTCTTTTTTATCTTGTAATAATTTGATGCCGGTATACAGTAAAATCGCTCCAAAAATATACAGCACCCAATAAAACTGATGGATAATGAAAGCGCCCGCCCCAATAAAAATAGCCCGAAACACAATTGCCCCCATAATCCCCCAAAACAAAACCCGATGATGATATTTTTCTTCTAGCTTGAAATAGCTGAAGATAAGCATAATGACGAACAAATTATCCACCGACAACATTTTCTCGGTGACATAGGCGCTGATAAATTCTGCCGCCAACTCTTTGCTTAAAAACAAGAACACCAAGAACCCAAACGATAGGGCGATGGCTACCCAAAACAATGACTGATAGAGGGCAGATTTGAGTTCTACTTTATGACTTTTACGATTGAGGTAGCCCAAATCAAAGGCGAGAAAACCGACGATAATAAAACTAAACAAAATAGATAGATTAGTTTGCGCATCCATAGTAAAAATTAATGTTTATATTTGCTAGGATTGAAAAAATAAAAATGATTTTATTTTGTGAAACCCGACGCAAATGCTCAGTTACACTGAGGAAATTCAGATGCTACGCTGGCACTTATAATTGCTAGGGTTGAGCAAAGATAAAATTTATTTTTTCTTTCGAAACCCAACGCAATTTCAAACGTCGTGACGACGTTTATAATTCAATACTGGTAAAATCCCCCACTACCAACCGATGGAAGCCACCCTCTGCGTGGCGTCTAATTGTACTATTTTTCCCTATAATACCGTCTTTGATAGAGATCGGATAATCAATAGTGCAACCATCGAAAATGATCGAATCAGAAATTGAAGCATCTTTAATCCGGCACTCTTTGCCGATAGTAGAATAAGGTAAAATTCGACAATTATCCAAATGGCAATTATCACCAATAATGGCGGGGCCTACGATGGAAACGTTCTTGCCAATAGTGACATTTTCTCCAACGAATACTTTCTCTCCAATCATAGCGCCTTTATATTCTGTTTTCTGCAGCCACGGAGTACTTACATCTTGATCGAACAATAAATGATTTAACGTAATTAAATCTTGCGGCGTACCAGTATCCTTCCACCAGCCAGAGATCTCTTCATACCCTACGTTATATTTTTTCTGCAATAAATAGGAGTGGATACTGGAAATTTCATATTCGCCCCGGGCCGATTTCTCGATATGATCAAACGCTTCGAAAAAATGCTTATTATACAAATAAATTCCAGTCACGGCATAGTTGCTGGGCGGATGTTGAGGCTTTTCAATTACATCTACCAATTGTTTATCGGCGTCAAACACCGGCACGCCAAACCGTTTGGCGTCCTCAACTTGAGCGAGAGATAGTAAACAATCTAGTTTTTCTTTTTCGAACTTTTCAAACAACGGACTCAAACTGCCCAAAACCACATTATCGGACAAATAGAACATAAACGGGTCGCTACCGATAAATGGTTCGGCGCATTTGACCACATGAGCAATTCCTTGCGGCCCGCCGGTTTGCTCGAAATAGGTGATACTAATCCCCCATTTACTACCGTCGCCAATCGCTTTTTGTAGTTGATCTTCGCCCGGATTAACATTGATAAAAATCTCGGTAATTCCTGCTTCTACCGCTTTATCGATAGCATAAAAAATCATCGGCTGATGACCGAGTGGAATCAGATGTTTGTTAAGAGTGGTCGTAATGGGCCGCAAGCGCGTTGCCCGGCCTCCTCCCGTCAGAATGGCTTTTTTTATCATAAAAAAATAATTTCCAAATAGTCGTACTAATACACAAAACGGATTAACCACCAATATACCCTCAAGACAGGATTGGCGAAGGATGTGAGCAACCAACCGTTGGTAAGCTCATTATCAAACTCAATCGTGCTCACCGCCATGTCAAATATTTCTCGGTCTGATACTCGGCGTTTCTCTTGATTCTCGTGCCGTTTCTTGAGCCAGATCTTCCAGTGCGAAAAACGTAGCCAATACCAGTATACCCGCATTTTTTGCTTTAGCCAACCACCGCGCAGGGCAAACCCCAGCATACCGATTTCTACCGCCAATGCCACCGGCAAGAGCAGCACTATCATGGGCCAGCTATAATACACCAGTATGAGCGCGTAGCGATTACGTTCCATTAGATAAAATTTTTCCGCATTCCGGCTAAAACTATATTCGTGATAAAAAATTGATTTCGGGCAGATCATCGATGCTAGCCCCCGGCTCTTGAGGCGCAGCGAATATTCCAAATCTTCGTGATACGCAAATAAATCTTCATCCAATAACCCATGTTCAAGCAGTACAGACACCCGAAGCAGCAAGCCGGCTCCGCTAGCGTAGCCGATCAAACTGTTTTCATGCGGAGCATTTGTGCGTGGTTGGCGAAATTTGCCGGAATACCCAAATCCCAGATAATGCCAGCAATTGCCCGCGCTATTAATAAGATTGGTTTCGGGGCACAGCATAATTAGCGACTGAGCAACTCCCGCTGTGGAATTTCCTTCTAATTCGGTGACAAGTGGGCTTAAACAATCGGGAGCCATAAACCCATCCTGATTGTGCAAATACACATAGTCGAATCCGGCCTCTATCGCTGCCCGGATGCCCACATTATTGCCACCCGCAAAACCTTTGTTGTGAGTTTGCGGTAACAGAGTTAGAGCGGGCAACACCGTGCCGGAGCGAGGTATGATTTTTTCAGTAATAAAAGAGGTTGAACTACCATGCGTTGGGTGCGGGTTGTCTACAATAAAAACACCCAGTTGAGCCATTGGGTAGGTGATTTTTTCTATCGCCTCCATGGCACGCTCTATAAACGGCTCGGAGTGATAGGATAGATAAATAATGGCGACTTTAGGAAAGCGGTCCATAGTGATGATGCGTACCACGCCACTTCCACATATATTTAAGCCAACTCAGCGCATGAATACGAGCGAGCCGATTAACCAGGATTGGCTTTAATACTCCGGGAACTTTGGCGGAATCGCGAGAATACCTGTGTTTAATAACCACATCGTGCACATAATACACCGGCCAGCCGTGTTGCCACATGGTGCGACACCAGTCGCAGTCTTCCATATACATGAAATAGCGCTCATCGAACCAGCCGATTTCGTCGACTACCTCCTTGCGAACCAGCATCGCTGCCCCCAGCACCCAATCCACCGGGCGCGTTTCATTATGATCGAATTCCGCCATAAGCAAGCGATCGGTATAGCGTTTCACCCAGCTGAATTTGCTATCCCAATTAATTTGTTTAAGAGGCTTAATGAGTAGCGACCGAAAATCGAACCGAAAACAGGCCCTCTGCACGCTACCATCCATATCGACCAGCTTTGGCCCCACACACCCAATCGATGGGTGCGCATCCATGAACGCGATCAACCGGTCGATCACCTTGGTATTTTCCGGAATAATCGTATCGCGATTCAGCGCAAAATAATAACGAGCCGGGGTGGATCTGAAGCCGATCGCGTTCCCCTGCCCAAAGCCTACGTTTCCGCCGGTATTAACATACTTAACCTGCGGAAATTTTTGGTATAAATCTTTGCCGATAGCATCCTGATTATTAGAATTATCAGCGACTGTAATCTGGATATCGTACGGCGAATTGGCGATATCCTTAACTACCGATTCTATCGCCTGTAGAATATCGGCTTTACAGAAATAGTTTAGAAATACCAGGTTAAGATCTTTCATCTCATGAAAACATAAAAAACACAAGAACATGAAAACACCATTTACTGTTTTAATGTTTTCATGTTTTTATGCTTTAATGAACTATCCACCACTTTCTTACTTCTATCCAACTGATTTTCCGTAATTCTTTATTCTTTCTGCGTAACTTTTTCAATCGCTGCCGCTCTTTCCACAACTCGCCCCAGCCATTCAATATCCTCCGATTCAACAACAAAAAATACAGCCACTTCTTCAGTTCATACCATAAAATCCACGGAAAATCAAGGATAAAGTTCTGCCAATACTCATTTTTATACAGTGTCGCCAAATGATTTTTGTAGCTATAATATTGAACAAAAAAAGATTGCGTTTGCTTATTACGCATCCCCGCTCTATCGCTCAAATCTGCCGACCCGTTAGCGGTACGATCATGATACGCTACGGCCAAAGATACCAACCAACTTTTATATCCAGCAGACCGGAGCCGCCAGGCCAGATCCACATCTTCTTTGTAGGAATGATACGACTCATCAAACACCATGCCCTCACCCAGCACGACCTGTTCTAGTGCAGCTCGCCGATATAATGGCAATGCACCTGACACTCCAAAAACTTCTTTTTTATCAACACCACTATCACACCAACGCTTGCCACTTTCCCAATCAATCACGCGCCGATTACGAAACACCTGTAAACCCAGGGAGTCTATCGTATCAGAAAAACCATCCGGAAAATTCCATTTCATCAGACGCGGCGTGAGTGCAGCCATGCTCGAATCACTGCCGGTACTATCCGCTAACCGGCTAAGACAATCAGGTGCCAAATACATATCCTGATTTAACAGTAGTACCCACTCGGAGTTGCTTTCGCGAAACCCCTGGTTATGCCCTCCGGCAAAACCTTTGTTTTCTTTATTAAGAATAAGCCGTGAGGGAATCGCAAGTTTTGTTAATTCTTGACGCAACCCTGCTACCGTCGCATCTGTCGAAGCATTATCAATCACAAGTAACTCCCAATCCAAAAAAGTCTGCTCACGCAAAGACTTAAATAAATAAGGCAGATACTTCTCCGCGTTCCAGGTGACTAAATTCACACTAATCTTGGGCATATCCACTACCGACCATTATTGTTAATTTATGTTTTGCGCTTCGTGATTCTAACAAAAACCTGTTCCAGAGCAACCATCATAATCCCAAAGGGTCGAGCGAGCGCTATCCACACCCACACATACCACGGCTCCCATTTTTTGAAATAACTAAGCATGCTCTGGGTAAACTGCCGTTGCCGCCAGATGGACGGACGCTGCCGGAAACTCTGCCCAAACCAATCTACCGCTTTAATTGTCGGCACATACCACACCTCATATCCGTAAGTAAGCGCCGCGCGGCATAAATCAACCTCTTCAAACCAGATGAAATATCGCTCATCAAAGGCGCGGCCCAATTTCTGAATTAAGTCACGTTTCACCGCCAAAAACGAACCCCGTACCGAATCTACTCTTTGCTCTTTACTCCAATCGCGCCCGTGATAGTGATACATATCAAGTAAGCGAGGGAAGACATGAGCAATCTTGAGAATAATCGCCAATTGATCGAGCGGTCGAGGTAACCGACGGGGCAGAGCTTGGGGCGACAATTCTCCTTGCGGGCTATAAAGCGCACCGCCAATTATTCCAACTGTTGCATGGGCAGTGCTCCAGGTGATCAACTCTTCCAACGCCTTCTCCTCCACCGTCATATCCGGATTCAAAAATAAAATCACGTCCCCGGTAGCCAGCTCTACCGCCTGATTATTAGCGGCCGCAAAGCCGCGATTACGGTCGTTTTCTATCAAACGAATAGTAGGAAATTGTGATTTTATAATAGCTACTGTCTGATCGGACGAAGCGTTGTCGACAATAATATGTTCATAGTCACTATTCATGCCAGCCTTAAGTACCGAACGTATTTGCTCGGCGATATGGCTGGCGGAATTCCAGGTAACGGTAATAACCGACAATTTCATAGGCCGCTTGCAAACTATTTCTGAGCCAAGGCTTGTTTAAAAAAATCAACAAATGGAATCGCGGTCGGATCAATCCCCGACAACAGTGCAGTGTAATAGCTGGTATAACTGGTAAACAAGAGAGCTTCGGCCACTTGATTTAAACGGCTCACCGACTGGCATTGATACGGCAGATAGGCAATGTTATTTTTGTCTAAAATCGATTTAGTGACCTGATACCGTTTTTGGACTCGGCCATCATACAGCTCTGATTCAAACAAAATAAAGAATAAATTTTCCGGATTCGTATCCGGCTTCATCATTCCCTCTAATAAATGGTGATTCAATTCGGGAATCAAAAAATAACCGCCAAACCGCTTGCCGTTTTCATTCATTTGATTGGCGCCGATATGCGCATTGCCCGCTAAATGTTCCGAGGCAAAATACCAAACGCTACGGTTGCCGATTTTTACCGCTGCTTGTTTTGCTGCGTTATTCGCCGTAGGGACGTGCGCTCCAAATCTTTCTTCACTGTTCTCGATAGCCAAGATAAAAGCCCGAATATCGGCTGGAGAAAGTTTAATTAATTTCAACGCCGATAAAATCGCTAATTGGCCGGCGATCGAATACCCTAACCCCATGCGTGGCGAACCGCACGGATTATTCTCGGTGGAAAAAACGAGAGCGGGTAATTTCTTTTTCTTGGCAACAGCTGCCAAGGTTCCGCCGGATGCGATAATCATTACGTTGCCTTTTTTCTTGAGAGCGTTTTGTAGGGCCGCTACCGGCTCTTCGGTGGTGCCGGAATAACTTGATACGAGCACCAACGTTTTATTATCTACATACCCCGGTACTTCATAGCCGTTTACTATTTCTAATGGCAGTTTTAAATTTTCAAAAAATAATGATTTCAGCACATGCGCCCCCAGGGTCGAGCCGCCCATTCCCAACACTACCATTTTAGTCACCCGGCGATAGGCCGCCGGAATTTTTAAATTCGACCCCAGCGCCCACACTTGTTTTACTTGTTCGCTCAGCAGCTGCAAACTGCCAAGCATATTTTGCGAATCAAGCTTTTTGATTTCACCGACAGAATCAAGCATAGAAATATTCATAGATTATGAGTTACTTAATTTTTTATGCTGAGCAAATTTTTTCATTACATCCTCCAATGCCTCTTGTATGGGTCGCATGCGAATGCCTAGTTGTTCTAAACGAGTGGATTGTAAAATCGTATTAGAACGAATTTTTTTAGCCAACCCTTGTTCCACCAAATTCTCGGCGGTTATCCATTCATTATGATGCTTTGGGTCCACGTATTTTTCATACAATTCAACCAGATCGCGATGCTTCATTACTCCAGGATTAGTCACATGAAAAATTCCCGAGGCTTGTTTGGATAGCAGTGCACCCCAATCATGTCTTCGATAACTGTTACGCTATTTCGCACATCCGCCACTTTAGCATACGAAGCTAATTTATTTATCAAATTTCCCGCAAACGAAATTTCATCAATTGGCATCCGAATGCGCGCAATCCCCACCCGAGGAAGAGTAGACAGTGTTAAATCCGCTGCATACTTGCTGCGCGTGTATACGGCCGACGGGTTGGCCGGCTCGTCTTCTTTCCACCCCAATGGATCGGGCGAATATCCATAATAAACACAGCCAGTGCCGATATGGAGTAGGTAGACTTGTTTTTGTTGGCAGGCTTCGGCGATCAAAAGCGGCAACGTCGTATTGCCCTGAATCGTTTCAAGCGGATGCGTCTCACACCAATCAACATTGGGTTTGCCTACTACCCCCGCCGCATTGAGTACCGCATCTGGACGGTGTTTTTCAATCAACGCCACCACGTTTGCGACCGAGTTCACTCGCCCCTCTGCCATCACCGAATCACCCCACGTTTCGTGGCAACGCTTCCCGATAAATCCCCTACCGATAATTAAAATTTTCATATTAATTTTTTACTAATGGTTGCCACCAGGCTTCATTATTTTTATACCACGTAATCGTGGCTTCTAAGGCTTCGTCCAGGGCGTACTGCGGGGCCCAGCCTAACTCTTGTTTGATCTTGCTATTATCGAGTGCATATTTTTGATCATGCCCAGGCCGATCACCCACGAACTCGATCATATCTTCCGGCACATTCATCAAATTAAGTAATTTTTTTATCACCTCTACATTGCTAAGCTCTTCATTATCAGGTGAGACAAAATATGTTTCGCCGATAGTGCCGTGTAGTAGAGCCACTTCAATCGCCCGACAATGATCCTCGACATACAACCATTCGCGCATTTGGTTGCCCGGTTTGTAAATTGGCACTTTCTTGCCCCGTAGTACATTTGTAATCGCGAGCGGAATTAATTTTTCCGGATACATGAACGGCCCGATATTATTGGCGCAATTAGTAATGGTCACCGGCAAGCCGTAGGTATAAAAATAGGCGCGCACCAAATGATCGGAGGCAGCTTTGCTGGCCGAATAAGGACTGCGCGGATTATACGGGCTCTTTTCTGTCCATTTTTCAGCCGTGCCTAGCGGTAATTGCCCCAGCACTTCATCAGTAGACACATGGTGAAAACGCTTACCGCCGTGCGCCCTCGCACTTTCGAGCAGTGTATAGGTGCCGACAATGTTGGTTTGAATAAAAGCATCGGGTGCAACAATCGAGCGGTCAACATGGCTTTCGGCAGCAAAATGCACCACCCCGTCAGTATCCTGCATCAGTGAATCAACCATTTTTTTGTCAGTAATGTTTCCTTCGACAAACCGAATCTTATCTCTAACCGCAGTTAGATTAGCGAGATTGCCAGCATACGTTAAGGCATCCAACACCACTAATTCATCGGTTGGATGCTGTTCAACCCAGAATCGCACAAAGTTTGATCCGATAAATCCCGCTCCTCCAGTAATAAGTAATTTCATAGCTATGTAAGCAAAGTAAGTTCTAAGCAGAGTAAGCACAGTAAGTTCTAATACTTATTCTGCTTAACCTGCTTATACCTTAGAACTAATAACTACCTGCTTTTGTGCACCCTCCCTTTACTAACGCTCACGACTAATCCACAAGCACCTAGAATAGAGAGTAACGCCGAACCGCCATGGCTGACAAACGGGAGTGGGACGCCAGTCAAAGGCAATGCCCCGACCATTGCACCGATATTTAAAAATGACTGCCAAATAAACCAGGCCATAATACCACACACCAGCAGTTTTCCCGATTCATCCGGCGCCGCCGCGGCAATTTTAAGCCCTCGCCAGCCGATCATAAGAATTAATATAATCAATGAGCCGGCAAAAATAAACCCCGTTTCTTCGGCAATGACCGCAAAAATCGAATCAGCATTTACTTCTGGCAGATATTGAAATTTTTGACGCGAATGCCCAAGGCCGAGGCCCCACCACCCACCGGAACCGACCGCCAAAAAAGCCTGGTTTACCTGATACCCTACACCTTGCGGATCAAGCTCGGGATGTAAAAAAGTAGTCAGCCGTTGTACCCGATAATTAAATTTTGGATCAATCTTCGGCGCAATAATAACCAGTGAAAAAAAACTTATTACCGCGATGAGCCCCATAGTCACGAGATAACGCATAGGCACATTAGCGACAAACAACATGATAAAAATACTAAAACCGACAATTGAGAGCGTCCCCACATCCGCAATCAATAAAATAGCGGGCAATAGAATTAGTAAAATTGGCCACAAGACAACAGGCCACTCGGTAGAGCGCTGATCCCGCGCCCCCAATAAATAACTTACCAAAATAATCACCCCTAATTTAGCAAATTCCGACGGCTGCAAACTGATACCGGCCACATTGATCCAATTACGCGCACCATTAATGACTGCTCCGACTCCCGGCACAAAACGCAGCAACAAAAGACCCAGACAACCGATATAAATTCCCCAGCTAAAACGCTGGAGTTGCTGATGGCCAATTTTAGCTACTAGTAAAAATAACAAAACCCCCGGCAGGAGCCCAAACAAAATTTGTTTTTTTATAAAATAATAACTATCATGAAAACGAGCATAGCCCAAAGGCGCACTCGCCGATGTCAGCGCGATCAAGCCAACCCCCAAGAGAATTGCCAGCAAAATGACAAAACCATAATCCGCTCCTCCACCTGCTGTCTTTCGCAAAGAATTCATCATACTCTGTATAGTCTCGCTACCCTTTATTTATTCAAACCTACCAAAAACACGACGGCTATGGCTAATAACAAATGCAGGAAAAAAGTACTCACACCCAACAGGCGCGCCAAAAAACGCCCTTGATTGAAAGTAATAAAACCGACGGCGTAATTCACTAAAGCAATTATGAATCCCCCCAAGGGCAATAGATACGCTTGCCAGGCAGGACCGATAAAATCAACCCCAACCAGGATAGTATAATGTAAAAAAACCGGTTCGTTGGAAAGTGGCAGCAATCTAAATAAATATCCCCACAAAAACAATTGAGCCAACAAGGTTCCAATCCCGCTAACGAGCAGCCATCGGTCGCGTAAATAAAGCTTCAGAGAAAACCACATAAAAGGTGTAAATAGATAGTTGCAGAGGCTAAATTGGCTATTTTAAGAGCAAATTTAACTACTAAGATTGAGCTATTTTAGCAAATCCAACTCAGCTTGACAATATGCGTTAAATTAGCTATACTCTCAAAGGTAAATCTTAAAAAGTAGGTCTAAGCCTATTTTTTAATTCTTCTCTCCGCCGCTGGCGGACACGCTAGAAGCGTGAAATTTTCATAAATATCGTATGTCACATAAAAAAGCCGGTGGTTCTACACAGCTAGGACGTGATTCAATCGCTAAACGTCTTGGCGTCAAAATTCATGATGGCCAAGCGATTAAAACTGGAATGATTATCGTCAAACAACGCGGGACCCGCATTCACCCCGGACGCAATGTTGCCAAAGGCAAGGATGACACCTTATTCGCTACGGCTCCAGGAAAAGTCAAATTCAGCCAGCGTAAACGAGTCCGTTTTGATGGGACCATGAAAATGACCAAATACGCTTCGGTAGTAACGGCCTAACTGCTAAATCAAAAAATCCCGATTTAAATCGGGATTTTTTATTTTATAACCAGGCTCTACTTATTCAACATGGTACTCTTTTTTAAGCTCCCTAATCCCGTCTTCGAGAAGAATGCGAGGCTCCCAGCCCAACAACCGTTTGGCTTTACTATTATCGGCATGCGTTAATCTCACCTCGCCGTGAAGCTCTGGCACCGATACCGTTGGCCCCCCAATTAAACCGGCCACTTCATTCACAGTATACGGATGACCAAAACCTAAATTTATCACCTCACCCTTCCCCACGCTTTCTTTGGTCATAGCGAGCAACAATGCCCGAACCACATCATCGACATGCGTATAATCACGCGCCATGCTGCCGTCGCCACGAACTGTCAGCGGCTTCCCCTCTTTTTTAAGTTTCAAAAATCGGCCGATTACCAGGGCGTAGGCACCTTCGGGATCAAAATACGGACCATACACGTTAAAAAAACAGGTTGATACGGTTTCTAGATTATACAAATCAGCAAACATGCGGCAATATTGCTCTCCCACTAATTTATGCAGTGCATAGGGACTAAGGGGAATTTTTTGCACCCCGTCTTCTTTTACCGGATATACATCCTGATTACCGTACGCTGCCGAAGAAGTCGCGAATACTACCCGCTTAACCTTCATATCCCGCGCCGCTAATAGCACATTTAACGTACCGTTCACATTAACGTCGTGAGTTTCAATAGGATTTTCTACGGAAAACAGAACACGCGGCAGAGCAGCCAAATGAAAAATTCCGCTTACTCCTTCACAAGCTTTTTTGAGAGCTTCCAGATCACGAATATCCCCTTCTATATATTGCGCCCCTGGTAAAAAACGCTCCGGCATTTTTCCAGCCGCATAATTATCAAACGAAACAGCCGCGTGGCCATCGGCCACTAACTTTTTTATTAAATTAGTTCCAATAAAACCCGCTCCGCCCGTGACAAGATATTTGGACATAGAAATATTTTATTTTTTCCCTTTCATAAAAGGAGATCCGACCGCAATAATATCATACCCTCGTTCTACCAGTTCGGCAAATTGCGAGTGCATCATCCGGCGCCCATCCATAATTAAATACGGCGCTTTAACCGTATTCATAATCAAATCAGGCAACGTTTTAAACTGCGCCCAATCAGTACAGATAATTGCCGCATCACTTTCTAACAGCGCTTCGCTCTCGGTATGGCAATAGGTCAAGCGTTTGTACAATTCATTTTTATCGGTACGAAAATACCACTTACACATTTCGAGCGCGGCCGGATCAAACAGACGCACTTCTTTCACTCCGGCGCCAATGAGCTGCTGAATAATACCAAGCGCCCCGGAATTACGAATATCGTTGGTATCTTGTTTGAAGGCAACACCCAGTACGGCCACCGTTTTATTGGCCCACTCAAAACCAGCTTCAGTTTCGGCCCGACCGAAAAAATGATCACGTTGAAAGATGTTGGCGTCCAAAATTCCACGAATTAAATTGGCATGCGTACCGGCTTGTTCGAGTTGGTGAGCGAGCGATCCGGCATCTTTAATGAAACAGCTGCCGCCGGAATACAAACTATCATACAGTCCCCAACTGCCGATGCGTGGATCAGCTACCAAAATTTTACGGACATTTTCATAACTAATATGCGGAAAATATTCGCAGGTTCGGCCCAAAACGTCATAAGCGGAAACCACTTTACTGAACAACATGAAATTAGCGAGGAGTTTGCTGCACGCCGCTTCGTACGGATTCACTTCAATATATTTAACCGTACTTGAATCATAGAAGCGCTGATATACGCGCCGCATAATCGCAAAATCTTCCGCAGTTTCGGCCCCCACCACTACCCGATCGGGATGCAACGAGTCCTTAATAGCTTTTCCTTCCACCAAAAATTCCGGATTGGACACAATGCCAAAATTAGTTACACCCTGACGCTCAAATAACTCTTTCGTATAATCAATCATCCGAATCGGCACCGTACTTTTATTAACGACGACCAAGCGTGAACCTTGCGTGCCTGCATCACGTAGAGCCAAAGCGCCCCCCACCATCACTACCGCCTGTTCATAATAGGATAAATCGGTTTCACCGGCCGCACCGTCTTTTTCCGGAGTTGGCACGCACATAAATAACGCA
>CAZPCV010000036.1:0-14205 GCA_964585245.1 uncultured Gammaproteobacteria bacterium | reverse complement strand
GTATAGTGCAGACCACCTACTTTTTTATCGCCCACGATTGCGGTGGTATGAGCTTCGTAGATAAAAGTTACATTCGGGCATTGTTTTAATTTGTCGACCAAGATAGCATCCCCTTTGGGGAAGCCCCCGGCCACGGATTCAGGATATTTCGACAAGACATAGACCTGCTTTGCGATGCCGGCCATCATGAGCGCAGATTCAAGTGCGCTATTGCCGGCGCCAATTGTGGCGGTTACTTTGTTTTTGTAAAGCGGGCCGTCGCACACGGTGCAATAGGTAATTCCTTTGCGATCAAACGTGTCTTCGCCGGGCACTCCCAAGCGGCGCGGATGGATACCGGTACCGATAATGACGGATTTTGTTTCCATCTCGATTTTTTCACCGTTTAATTTCTCGGCGGTAACAATGTGGTAATTTTGTACCGGTTTAATGCTGGTAACTTTCCAGCCTTCTTCGATATTCACGCCATACGACTTGACATGCTCGGCGAATTTTTGTGCCAGATCATAGCCTTCAATTTCAATAATACCCGGCCAATTATTTACCTGACCGGATAAGGCAACTTCGCCACCGATATTTTCGGTGATCAGGCGGAAATTTAATTTGCGGCGGACGGCGTAAATGGCGCTGCTACAGCCAACTGCGGCCCCTCCAATAATGACTAGATCAAGCATACTACAGACATGAATTGTTAAATAGTTAAACGGTTAAATTGTGGTACTTCATATTACAAACAATTTAGCAGTTTAATACGTTAGCAATAAAAAATTATTTTTGTAGTAACAGTGTCTGTAGCTCGGTGTATGCTTTTCGTGTGTCGTTCGCTTTCATGAGTGCGCTGCCCACATTAAAAATTTCCACGCCCCAATTTTTTAAGAGCGGAATCGTTGCCATGCTTACCGCGCCATCCACCGCACAGAGCGGACGCCTTTTTAAGGCGACAAATTCTTTTATTTTTTCGCCTACTGCGGGGACAAACGGGTTACCCTGTTTGCCGGGAACCACAGTCATGAACATAACCACGTCGATCTCGCTGATATAGGGTTTAATGGTACTTAAAGGAGTCCCCGGATTTAGTACTAGGCCCACTTGCCAGCCGTTTTTTTTGGCAAAGTCTATGCACTCGTGCGGAGTATTGGAAGATTCGATATGAAACAAAACACGAAAAACATTTTTTACGTTTGTCCACTTCTTCATTTCTGTAAACGGTTCCTGTACCATCAAATGAACTTCCCATTTTAAATTGGTTGGTACCGCATTAATTTTTTCGATTTCTGGGAATGATTTGGCGGAAACAAATTTTCCATCCATCACATCGATTTGCGCGTACGAAAAAATGCCGTTTATTTTTTCAACGTTTTTTACAAATTCATCGAATGTAGAAACCAGAATAGCCGGCGCAATGTTCATGGTGCATGGTTTATAGAGTGTTCTTCAATTTGTGTCATTATTTTAGAGGCCCAAGCGATCAGTTGAGTGCGGTCAAGATTTTTAATTTGATCTAAACTCAAGTTCTCTAAGGGAGTTTCTAGGCCAGAAACAGCTCGCAAACGGCCTGGTGGATAAGCATTGGGTAAATTTTTCTGTATCCAGTCCACCAATGCTGCATTTGATTGAAATTGTTCGAAGTAAGCTCGTAAATTTGCGGCTTCTCGGCTGGAATCATGCAAAGCACCTTTTTCCATATCGTCCTGATTAAAAAATGATCGAATTCATTTTATGCAAGCGGCGCAACAATCGTTCATCATTATCAAATTCTGTTTCCAAAAATTTCTTTACTATGGCTGCCGCGTGTTCTTCGCTCAACACATCTGCGGCTAGACAAATAATATTTCCATTGCCGTGTCGTCGGCCCATTTCGGCCGCTTCGATACTATAACCCATAATTGCATGAATGCCATTGAAGCGGTTGGCCGTCATACACATCCCTTGGCCGCTGCCGCAGATTAGAATGCCGCGATTTTCTGGGTTTTTAAGAACATTTTTGGCCAAAGGAATGGCGAAGTCCTGTAAATCGTCGGTGGCCACATATTCCGTTGGCCCCATATCTTCGACGGATAGATGCAATTGTTTGTCGAGATAGCGTGCTAGGTATTTTTTAAGCTGGTAGCCGCGATGATCGGAAGCTATATAAAGCATAAAAATAAAGCTTATTGGGCACTATTGTTAACAGCATTATACAAATTAATGAAAAATTTAGCAACCAAACCCTGGTTGATTAAAGTGGTAAATATAGGTAACATTATTACAATTTTTTGATAAAAATATGCGGCATTCTGAATCTGGCGTCAATTTAAACGAAATTTTGAATATCTATCCCTCAGAAAATGATATTCCCGATACGATTCGTGGTGAACATTTGGAGAAATCGCAAGAGCAGAGGTTAAAGATTCGCGTGTACGACACCACCAAGCCTCAAGAATATTTAAAAATGGCTTTGGCCGAAGGAAATAGCGACATATTTGCCGAAGCCAGTGTGGCAAATTTTAATGATTTTCCAGATTTTGTTTTGGCCGAGGGTATGTTGGGCGGAACTTCGTATGTTATTTCTAAAGTAGATTCTTCGCCCAAAAGATCGCACGACTATAGGAATTGTACCGGACTAGCCGTGGTTGCAGAATCCAAAAATGGAGAGCAAATTTCTTTTTTATCACACCAAAACCCCACGGATTTTTTAAATATACATCGAGAGCAATTTAGGAGTGATTTAGAAAAAGCGCTAAACGAATTAATGCAAAAAGCCAAGAAAGGCACGATAGATGCGGTAATTATTGGCGGTGATTACGGCTCGGAACGAGTTAAAAATAGTAACGTCGATCTGGTTTTATCGGATCAATATAAACAATCTATACATTTTATTAATACTGCAGTAAAAGAAATTTCGGAACGTTTTGGCGTAGATATACCGGTGACAGTGGTTAGCGGGCCCAATTACGCACGGTCCGCTAGATGGTTATGCGAAACTGATGTGTTATTAGATACCCAAGCTCGTTTATTGTTCGCCTCTAAACCGTCGCAAGCTTTCGAGCTAGCAAACAGCGTGTATACGGCTGATGATATTAATAGCTATGCCGCCGCTTTTGATGAAAATAAAAATAACTTTTCAAGGTTAAATTATGAGTATCAATATATGCGATTGTTTAAAGAGGCAGCAGAGAGGGCAAGAAAATTCAGAATGGGCCAGAGTAACAATCGTGATTTTGTGCCCGTTTTTGAGCGTGCTATATATGACAGGGTAAAAAAACTTGGACTGCCAACTTTCGCTCGTTTTAGCAGAACCAACGAGGATGATATAACGGAATTTAGTTACAGTTTTGACCGCGTTAGAAGCTCAAAAGAGCTCGTTATTAATAGTGAGCGCGTAAAAATTATGTATAATAAAATAGAGGGAATAGCCAATTTCGCACCGTTTGTCGATAAGGTGTTGGCAGATATGGTGATGTTGTCAAAAAATAGTTTAAAAATAATGAACGGAGAATTTACGCTACCATTTATTTGGGATAAAAAAACAAGTGAACTAGATTACGTAGTTGGGGGAGAACAAGGGTTTTGGTTGATAGAAGAAGCACCAGATTTTTCGGAAGCTGTGTTACAAAATTTTGCCAGCTTTTTTAAAGCTCTGCATATATTTTTGGACGACTGCGTCTCCCCGGCAAGTCGCAAAAAATATGTGCAGATAGTAATAGAAAAAATAAAAATCAATTTACAAAAATATATATCGAGAGAGCGCTATTCTGCGATAGTAGGAAATATCTAGAATAGAGGGCGCGCAAACCAGAAGTGGTTTTTTTGGCGATAGCTTGCGCGCCCGGTTACCACCAGGTGCCGCCCTGGTGCGTATGCCAGGCCAGATAGGCCGTGGCACAAAGAAGATAAAGTAAAAAAAAGATTTTTGCTATTTTTTTCCCTTTTTCCACGCTTACCTCCTAGTTAGTAAGATAAAGTAAAAAATCGCCCTGGTCAATTTTAGTATAAAAAAACAATTCCGATTAGAACTGTTGTATCTGCGTAAGGTAAGAAGTTGGCCCCACCCTGCTGCCTCGCAGGGTGGGGAATGGCCGAGGTGTTTAGGGTTCCTCGGCCAATTCGTGCTCGATAGCGTCTAGTACGGCCGCCGAGCACGGTGGAATTTGCCTGGGCTGTGGCGGCCGTTGGGGCGACGAAGGCGAAGGCGCCGCCGTCGCCTCGCCTTTTGTTGTTTCGTTTTTTTTCTTCATTTTTCTCCAGTGCTACCTCGCGGCAGCCTGCACATACCCACGAAGTGAATAGGTACAGGCTGCTATTTGGCACATATAGGGCGCCGATACTTTTTGTTTATTTAAACAACAGTTTATACTACTATATCCGCACAGAATTGTCAAGTTTTTTGGCTAGAATTAGCCAAACATGTAAATCTGTTTTTACAAAACTATCAAAAAACACCCGCTCATGCTGGCCTGGATACTAGCGCTTACTAGTACCCAAACTTAGTTTGAGTGGGTGTTTTTGGTAGGACTTAACGGGAAACGCTGAAGCGCTCCCTGGCTATCGGGGGACTATCGCTCCCCGGGGTCACCTCGTAAGCGACCACGTGTGCTCGGCCGCCAAAGATTTTGATCCCTAAAAAGCCATACCATTTCTCCCAATCAGGGCGAAATGGGGCGCCGCCGTTGCCCGAGATGACGCCGCGGTATTCGCCACGGATGGGCCAGTCGAACACATGTTCGTATTTGTGTTCGTGGCCAGCGATGAAGAGCGTGTAGGGGAACGCCTCCACAATCCGGCGAATCTCCGCATCGATGTACGGCTTAACACCCCGAGCCCCCCAGTACTGATGGCGAAAGATAAAGGTGTACTCGGTGGGTGTGGCCATTACTTCTTGTAGCCAGTGCCGCTGCGCGGGGCTCCACACATCGGTGGCGATAGCTACGAACTTGGCCTTGCGACCAAGAGAATCTTCTACCATAAACCACCAGTACAGTGGCCCTTCGCCCAAGACCCCCATCACGGACACGCACGGCACTTCATGATTTCCGGTCAAGAAGTAGACCTTTCCATGGTAGAGGTGGCGGGCCGACAAGAATAGGTCAACTTGTTCCCGCAATTCTTTTTGCGGACAGCCCCGATCGACGAAGACGTAATCGCCGGTGTCGACGACAAAGTCTGCGCCAGTTTTGTCAATCGCAGAAAAAATCGATCGCACCACTTGGAGTGGGTAGGAATCCGCCCGGTTGATCTCTTTGCCGCGATGGTCGCCCGTGACATCGAATTCAAGCGTGTCTAGGTTCGGAATTTTTACCGTGGGCTTCTGGGCCAACGGAGTGGCCAGGTTAGTGGTCGCTCCGATCGTCAGGGTGGGCCGCTGGTCACAAGCCCAGCAAAAAAGCCCGTACAAGAGGCAAAAAATGATTTTCACGATCATGTTCATCTTTTTCTCCTTTCCGTGTTTCGTTGCCCTCAATAAAACACTTTAAATAAAATGATTTTTTGAGGAAAACAAATTTTTGAAAAAAATATCCCGACTAAGTCGGGATATTTTATAGTATTTTTAATTTCTCCATCCATGCCACGTTTCAGCTGCTCTCGTTTGGAGTCAGTATATGACCACAAACGAGATGTGAGCAGCCGAGGTGGGTCGGGCGGAGGGAGTGGGCGCGCGGCTCACATCTCGCCCCGAGGATGGGGTGGGGCGGGCTAGCCGGCGCGGGTGTCGTCGTCGGGATCGCCGTCGGACGACGGCGGCCAGGCCCGATCGAGGGCATCGCCCTCAGCGACGACGGGCTTTTTTTCGTAGGAGCGGGCCGGCCCCTCACCGCCGAGGGCGGCGGCGAGTTGAGGCGGGACGGGTGGCGGCACAGAGGGGTCAAAGAGGCGCCAGGTCTTTGGATCGAGCCCCGGCTTGATGCGCAGCGCGGGTACACGACGCTGGTTCGCCTTCTCGATCGCCGCAGCGATCACCGCCAGCTTGAAGGCCTTCTCGAGGAAGAACCCCAAGAGCAGCGAGCGGTAGAAGCAGGTAGCGAAATGGATCGCCGCATCGTCGTTGATGGGCTCGCTCGTGCCCACCGCGACCTCAAGCACGTCCAGCAACACCTCGGCCCCCTCAATGCTCCAGCAGGCGTTGAAGAAGCAGCCTCGGATGGTGGTGCCACTGAAGGCGACCGCCAGGTCCTCGAGCGACACGATAGTCGCCTTGCCCGCAGCGTTCTTGAGGACGAGGCCACCGGTAATGTAGGGCAGTTCTTCCTGTGCTGCTTCCAGTTCGGCCCTGGCCTTCTTGACCGCGGCTTCCTTGCCTTCGGTGAGCTGTTCGGCGCTCTGGAGCGCAGCCTCCAGGCCCTGGATCTTCTTTTGCGCCTGCAGCAGCAGATAGGACTTGGACCAGCCGTGGCCAGCGAAGTGTACCCAGTCTGGTTTCTCCACTTCGATGGCCGTGACGATGTCCTCGAACCTGGCGGCCTGGATGTAGACGAACTCCACCGTGGCGTAGGCGCCGTTCTTGTTGTGGACCATGCCCAGGATCTCATCGGAGACCTTCCGGAGCATGCGGGCCTCTTCGTCCACGTCCAAGGCTGCCTTCTTGTCCTGCGAAGTTACGAAGAGGATCTTCCACTTGAGTACGGGCGAGAAGATCATTCCCGACTGCTCAATCATCGCCATGAGGCCTCCTTGAAATGCCCATTAACCCCGGGACCAGGGAGCTTGTTGCAGAGTTTTCACACCATTGTGAACTCTCCGCTATACCAACAGACTAAAATAATCTCGTAGTATCGCGGAGAGTTTTGCGTACCATATAATTGTCAAAGAAAATGTTGTTGCGTCTATATCTGCTCTGTAGTTACAGAGTTCGCGATTTTCTTCTCGCGATACCAATGGGATTTAAGTAATGCCACTGGTATCGAAAGAAGATATGTGCCCGAGACCCCCTGTGTAGCGACTGGATCGCTGGGGGCCTCGGAGCAGCTATTCGGTGGCGGGCGACGGCTCGGCGGTGCCATCGAGCACCGCGGTAGCCGCCTGGACCTCCTTCTGAAGGGTGGCCCACTCCGTCTGCAGGGGGCCTTCCCCCTCATCTTCGGGAGCTGGCTCGTAGGCCTGCTCCAAAACCACCATCCCCGCCTCTTCCATCAACTTTGCCCGGGCATCCTTGCCCAGGCATTCTGCCAATTGTTCCAGGTACGGTTTGTCGTCTTGGGCGATCATGTCGCCCTCCTGTTCACCGCATCACTGTGCGGCGTCACCAGATTATCCAATTTGAATAAGCTGTTACCACCGCAGAGTAAGTTTGTAAAAAACACTAAAAAATAACTTCACACTATATCACAAAAAACAGATTTTGTCAATAGAAAAATGGCTAAAGTTAGGCAAAATATAAACAAATGCGTCAATTCAAATTTACAAATTATAAAAAATATTTCAGAGAGGCCACTCTAAGCTAATAAATAATGAGTAAATTAACATTGACAAAATGTAATTTTTGTGATATAAGGAGAGTGCCTTTGCCTTGAAAAAAATTTTCTTGAAAGGCAAAAAAGTGAAAACAAATCTAGCAATTTTCTCACTCTTGCTCGTCGCAGCCTGCGGCGAGCCGGAGCCGGAGTCGGTAATCTCAGGGCGCCTCTGCCCCGCCCCGTGGGACGTGCGGGTGCGAACTTCCGACGACCGCATGTCGTCGACTGTTGAGTGTGGATCCCAAAACCCACTCGGGGCAGGGGCGTGGGGGGAGACGCTGCCCTGCGGCTACCCCCGCTTCCAGGCCATCCGCACCAGCGATAATATGGAAATATCCTGCCCAGAGTACCCCGCCCCCGCCCCACGGCGGGGGTACACCTCCGTCCGCCATCTTTGCGCGCCGCCCTCCCAGGGCGGGCTCACCATCACCGCCAGCTGCCTGTAGCTGGCCCCACCTCTTCATCCACATCCCCATCATGGGCAGTATCACTACTACTCATGCCAAGGAGCTAGTCGTGGATGAAAGAGATCAAAAATAAAAACAATCTCAATAACTGAGGTTGTTTTTTAATATAAAATTTTTTAAACCAGTGGCCGGTAGTCAAAGTTAGGTGCTAAAATATAAATGTAAATATGAATTGACACATTTTAAAAAATAGTATAGTATAGCGCTCCTTCGAAAAAGGAGAAACAATGCCTGCCTTGAGCCTTGTTTTAGGTTTGTTATTGATCTTTTGTGGTTGCGGTGCAAATTTTGAAAGACCGCCTGTATCCTTGCCTTGGGATGATGTTCCCTCTGGTCAAATGTCAGAAAAGACGGAACTCATCATTTTTGGCACCACGTATTGTGAGTGGTGCGATTGGTTGCATAGAGAGCTTAAAAAAAATAAGATTAAACATCGAGTGCTTATTTTTCCGGCTTTCCTGGAAAGGGAGGAGGATTGGGATAAGTGGATGCGCTACCGCATCCACTTGAGCGAAGTGGTTTGTGCCGAGCGTGAGGCGCTTGGTAGCGAGCGTCCATTCTGCCGGCGGTGGCAATCTAGCCGCCAGCCAACACCCTTCCCGGCCTGTGTGCGGTTGCGCGGGGCCGAGGTGATCGACGCCGATCACGGCGGCGATGAGTGCCTTGAGTTGGGGATACACGAGAGAAAATAGGAGGTCCGTGCCGCTCTCTCAAGAGCGGCTGACCAAAAAACACATCAAAAAATTGGTGTGTTTTTTAATAGTTAATTGACTTTTCCCGGGTTTTATTTATAATCATCTTATATACACTATTGCTTACTATCCCTAAGCAGGCGCGATTAGCGCCGTGTAGAAGACAGAACTTTGCGATAAGCAAATAGTAGAGTCTTCCGGAACAAGCCCGTTAACGCTGTAATTAAGTATAACGCCGAGATGGTACCTCCTGCTGGCGCGGGATCTCGACACCTTTTTTAGGTGTTTTTTATTTTCTATGCTCTATAATGCCAACGAACAAGAAAAAGATATTTTAAAATTGTGGTCAGACGATAAGACCTTCGAAAAATCAGTCTCCGAGCGCCCGGAAGATAAACCGTATGTTTTTTACGACGGCCCGCCATTTGCCACGGGCCTGCCGCACTATGGCCATATCGTCGCGAGCCTGATTAAAGATGTGGTGCCCCGCTATTTCACTATGCAGGGCTACCGCGTGGAGCGCCGCTGGGGCTGGGATTGTCACGGCCTCCCGATTGAAAATATTGTGGAAAAAGAACTCGGCACCAAAAGTAAAAAAGATATTGAAACGCTGGGCGTCGCCACATTCAACGAGCTTTGTCGCAGCAAAGTATTAGGGTATGTCGAAGACTGGAAAAAAACGGTAAATCGCCTGGGTCGCTGGGTGGATATGGAGAATGCTTACCGCACCATGGACCGCGATTATATGGAAAGTGTGTGGTGGGTGTTCAAACAACTCTGGGACAAAAATCTGATCTACGAAGATTATCGTTCGATGCATATTTGTCCGCGCTGCGAGACTACGCTGTCGCAACAAGAGGTGAGCGAAGGGTACAAAGAAGTGAAAGATATTTCGGTGTTTGCGAAATTTAAAGTTACCTCCACATCGAGCGAGATTAATACCAAGCTGCAATTGCCTAATGAATTGGATCGCTCGTATCTCTCCAGCAAAGAATTAAATATTCTCGCCTGGACAACTACCCCCTGGACACTGCCAGGGAATGTGTTGTTGGCAGTGAACCCGGCGATGACGTATTGCTTGATCGAAGTTACCGGTGAGTCGGCGGTACTGGTCGTTGCTAAAGAGCGCCTGCAGAGTGCACTTGAAGGCAAAGAATTTTCAGTGTTAGCCGAAGTTTCGGGTCAGGAGTTGTGCGGCCTAACCTATGAACCATTGTTTCCATATTATAAAAATACTGCGAACGCGTTCCGTATCGTCGCGGCTGATTTTGTCACGACCGAAGACGGTACGGGCGTAGTGCACATCGCGCCAGCTTTTGGTGAAGACGACTTTAAAGTGGGCAAACGCGAGCAAATTCCGCTGGTGCAGCATGTGGCCCCCGATGGCCGTTTCAAACCCGAGGTAACGGACTGGGCCGGGCAGGAAGTGAAGCCGCGTTCCGATGATGACAAAGTTCGTTTGGCTACAGACATTGCCGTTGTTAAATATTTACAAGAACACAATCTTTTTTTTGCCAAAAAGAATTTGGTGCATACCTATCCGCACTGCTGGCGCTGCGATACGCCGCTCTTAAATTACGCTACCTCCAGTTGGTTTGTAAAAGTTACGACGGTAAAAGACAAAGCCTTGGAACTCGCCACCGAAATTAATTGGTCGCCCGAACATATTAAAGCCGGTCGGTTCGGCAAATGGCTAGAGGGCGCGCGTGACTGGTCAATTTCGCGCCAGCGGTTTTGGGCCAGCGTCATGCCGATTTGGAAATGCAGCTGTAAGGAGCAGTCGCACTGTGACAATACGGTGGTATTTGGAGCTGTGGCAGATTTAGAAAAAGTGAGCGGTCAAACAATTGAGGATCTCCACAAGCATATCGTCGATACAATCACATTCCCGTGTGGCCGCTGTGGCGGAATGATGAAGCGTATCCCGGATGTACTCGACACCTGGTTTGATTCTGGCTCGATGCCGTATGCCCAAGTGCATTATCCATTTGATAATAAAGCCAAATTTGAAGCCAGTTTTCCGGCGGAATTCATTGGCGAAGGGCAGGATCAAACGCGCGCCTGGTTTTACTATTTGCACGTACTATCCACGGCCTTGTTTGAAAAAGTTGCCTTTAAAAATGTGGTCGTTAACGGAATTGTATTGGCCGAAGATGGCAAGAAGATGAGTAAAAAATTACAGAATTATCCTGACCCCACCACCTTAATTGAAAAATATGGAGCCGATGCCATGCGATATTACTTGGTTTCTTCGCCGGTGATGCATGCCGAAAGCCTGAATTTTTCCGAAAATGGCGTGAAAGAAATGTATGGCAAGGTTATCAACACGCTGTGGAATGTCTATGAATTCTATGAACTATTTGCCAAAGATACACCGCACCATGCCAGCCATGCTTCGGCCCACCCGCTCGATAAATGGATTTTGGTAAAACTTAATAAATTAGTGTTGGATGTTACTACCTGCCTCAATGCCTATCAGCTCGCAGAAGCGGCCCGCCCCATCGAAGAGTTTATTACTGAATTATCGCAGTGGTATGTGCGCCGCAGCCGCGACCGCGTGAAGGGTAGCGACGTCCACGATCGTGAACGGGCTCTGGGAACTTTGGCGTATGTGCTCGAAACACTGTCCAAAATAATGGCGCCCTTTACGCCGTTTATTGCCGAGCGAGTGTATCAATCGGTTAAAAAAATTCTTGATCCTCACGCTGCGCAGTTTAGTAGCGTCCACTTGGAAAAGTGGCCGGTTCATCATATGGAACATCATGATCAGGGAGTGTTAGAAAATATGCTGGTGCTGCGCCAGATTGTAGAATTGGGATTGGCTCTGCGCGCCGAAAACAAGCTCAAGGTTCGCCAGCCGCTCGCCGCCGTATTATTCTGCGGCAGCAAAGAGTATGCCGCCAACGCCAACGAGATTCATCAAAATCATGAACTGCTCGCGATTATTGCCGAGGAGCTGAATGTAAAAAGCGCCACTTTTGCCGAAGCGCCCGAAGGCGACGGCTGGGCCGCGAAAGAAGACGGGCTACTAACCGTATGGCTTAACACCACAATAGATCAATCATTGAAAGATGAAGGCATGGTCAGGGAATTGATCCGGGCAGTTAATCAACTGCGCAAAGATCAAGGGTTAACGGTAAATGATAGGGTCCGGTTGCTCTGTCAGGCTCCGGCAGTAGCAGTGCGTGACCTGGTACAACGCTTTGAGTCAGAGATTAAAAACGCTACGGCCAGCGGAGAAATTGGCTGGGTCGAAGAGCCTTTGGCTAATTCGGTGAAGATAGGCGAAGATAAGATGACAATTAGCGTACAAAAGCTTTAAAAATATAAAAACCACCCATCGGCTAACCCAGGGTGGTTTTTTGTTGCCCAATTGACAGGTGGGGGTTACAGCGCTACCATAGAAAGTACCTAATTAATATATGGACGTATTTCTTCCTACCGAAGATCCGTTACCTGCAATTATTTTTATCATTTCACTCTAACTATTCCCAAGCACGCATCGGGCCGCTTGGGTTTTTAATTATACGTCGTGTATGGCAATAAAATTACTGGCCAAGAATCCTTTTAAAAAGAAGCACCTCTTGCTGGTCGGCACCGGCACCATTCGTCGCCGGGCTTTGATAGAGAAAATCACTAAATTAGGTGTAAAATTAACCATCATAAATGAACAAGCTAATTGGGCTAAATTGCTAGCCGATGATTTTTTGCTGTCGGATCTCACTAATCATGCGCAGGTGATCGCACAGTTGCGCTCGTATGTATTGAAACACAAGTTGGATGGGGTTCTAACGCTCGAAGAAGCACATGTACTGCTGGCAGCCAAAATTGCCGCTGAATTTAAATTTCCGGGCAATTCTATCGCCACGGCCAAAGCCTTGCGCAACAAGCTCTTGATGCGGGAGCGGGCCGCAGAGTACCAGATTAAACAGCCGGAATTTCGCTTGGTAACCAACGCCACGGAATTAGATCGGGCGGTAGAGGCGATCGGTCTGCCCGGTGTCGTAAAACCCGTAGCCGGCACCGATAGTTTTTTTGTGGTAGAAGTGCATACCAAAGCCGAAGCACGTGAAGCCTTTGAATATGTCCGCAAAAATGCCACGCCGAAATTTGATCCGATTTTTGAAGAAAATAAATATCAATTTTTGTACGAACAGTATCTGGATGGCCCAGAAGTGAGTGTGGAAGCTGTGACCGAAGACGGACAAACAAATATTATCGCAATCATCGACAAGCATAGTCAGTGCGAGCCATATTTTATCGAGCACACTGATTCGCTGCCTTCGCAGTTTCCTTCGGAAATGCGTGAACAAATCGAGCGTGTCACCCTCGCTATCCATCGGGCTCTGGATGTAGAGCATGGTGTCACTCATACCGAGCTGTGCATTACCGCGCGCGGGCCAGAACTGGTAGAAGTAGGCGGAAGAATTGCCGGGAATTATCTGTATGAAGGGGTAAAAGAGGTCTGGGGGGTGGATTTGGTAGAAGAAGCGCTCCGGTCGGCGTTGGGTATGCCCATTATGGCCCAAAATTGGGCAGTAGAACCTGCCAAACATTGGGCCTGCCGCTATATAGCACCCGAAGATTCCGGTATCGTCTCGACCATCTATGGTGTGAAAGAAGCCTCGGCCATGCCGGGGGTGGTGTCGATTGATATGAATCACGAAGTGGGCGACCCGGTATTTAAAGCTCCCAGCGGGTTTGAAACATTGGGGATTATTACGGCCACGGGAGCCAGTTTTAGCGAAGCCGACGAGCGCGTAGAAGCGGCCGCGAAACAAATAGAAGTAGTGGTGATTCCGTTTGACCACGAATCGTCGATTGGCCAGACCGAACGCAAGGACAATCGGTCGTTCGCTGTCATCAATCGCAAAAATATTTTGGCTACCGCCAAGCTCGAAAAATTACGCCTTCTTAATATCAAAGATATCCGTAAATTAAAAATCGGCGTGCTCGGCAATATTTTTAAGAGTGTGAACGGTATCGAAGATCCCAAAGCTGTAGCCAACGAATTAACCTCGGTCGGATTTGAAATTCAAAAAACACTCCAGGAACGCGGCTATCAGGTACAATTTTTTGATATGAACGAGAGCCCGCTTCCGATTGATAAAATTCAAAAAGCCAATATCGACATGATGTTCAATGTCTGTGAACGTATCAACGACTCTAGTCTGCTCGAGCCGCATGGGGCGGCACTCTTAGATATTTTGCAGGTACCCTATACCGGCTCGAATCCACTCACGCTTGGTTTTTGCATCGATAAAATCAAAGTCAAAAAATTACTGTCATTCCACAATATTCCCACCGCCAAATTCGACACCATCTACAGCATGGACGAAGAAGTCGATCCAGAGCTGCGGTATCCGCTGATCGTGAAACCGTCCAATACGGATAACAGTATCGGGATTACGAATAAATCTGTGGTAACCAATAAAGCTGAGTTAAAAAAGCAATTAGAAGAAGTGATTGTAAAAGCCGGCAGGCCCGCGCTGGTAGAAGAATTTATCGAAGGCGACGAATACGATGTCTCGATTATCGGCAATGGAGAAAACTTGAAGGTGTTGCCGCTGTCGCGCTCTACGTTCGACGATCTACCGCCAGGATATTGGCATATGT
>CAZPCV010000035.1:0-14356 GCA_964585245.1 uncultured Gammaproteobacteria bacterium | reverse complement strand
CGTAAGTAAGCGCGTTCATTATAATAAACGCTTCTCAAAAAAGCAAACAAAAAAAATAGTGCAAACCTTATTTTTAAACCTCTTCAAAAAGAGAGAATACCTTCACCAAGCTGTCATTTTTATTAATCAAGGCCGAATACCAATTGTATCCACAGCATACATAGCTAAAAACCGCTTAAACTACTTTAGCCGTCTGCCAAAATAGTGTATACTAGATGGCAGAATCCTTCAAAATTTTTTTGAGGGTATGGACACTGTATTGACTATCAATGACTAAGCAAAACCGCTCGCGCCCGCAGCTGCGTCGCTGTGGTACCTGCGACAAAGTAGGTCACAATAGCGCACGCTGTCCCAGCCTGCGTCCCAAAAATCTCAAAAAAATAAAAACCGCACCCCAGCAGCCGGTTGTTTTGTCGTCAGTTGTAAAAAAATCACCCCTACCTCCTCCGCCGCCTGCCGAAAAACCTGCAGCACCAGGTCGCGCTCTAAATTTTTATATTCACCACGTTAACCACGCTCCGCCGCACTCTAATCACACGGTGAACTTAAAAACCTCTGCCCCCACGATCTGGAAAAACGTAGAATCAAACGCCCCTCTCCAGTCTTCTAACCCCGGCTACCATTTTTATCACGAGACCAAAGACAACGCACCGAAAAAATTTACCCCTCCCATTCCTTCCGATAAACTGCTCTCGGCTAAAAAAACATCGCCAGAAACCGGCCTTGAACAATTGCCCAAATTACGCCAAAATTTTTTAACGGCGAAACGTCAACCGATACTTTCCTGGACAAAATTTAACCAGTGGTACGAACATCAAGCGCAAACCCTTGATGACACCGCTCATACGCTCGGCAATAAATTTCGTACTAAAACCAAAAAAATCTATTCCTTGTCTCGGCTTACCGCCCTCCTCGTCATCATTTTTTTAACCTCTACCGTCCCCACCTCCGCCACCGGTTATTATCACAATCTTAAAACCGGCCAACAGACGTTGATTGAACAAGGTACCGCCGGTTTTACCACCCTCGCCAAATCGGCCAAACAATTAATCGGCGGTGATTTCAAGACGGCCAGCATCCATAGCACCGAGGCAGTTGCTAATTTTGATACCGCTCTAAACGTGCTTTCTGAACATAGTTTGCTTGCAAGTGCCGCCAGCCTGGTGCCTGGCATTCATAACCAAATTAATGGCGGTGAACGCCTGCTTTTGGCCGGGCAAGAAATCGCACTCGGCAGTCACACTCTTATTACCGCGCTTAATTCCCTGGCCGAATCACCATCTTCTACCCCTACCACCCGCTTGGCTACCCTGATCAGCTATCTCGATCAAGCGCTGCCTAATTTCGAACGCGGCTTAGCTAATGTAGAAAGCGTAAATCCAAGCATCCTCCCCCCCGCCTATCAAAAATCGTTTGCGGATTTTAAAATTGCTTACGGAGCCGTGGTTCACGACCTGCGTCATTTAATCGATCTGGGCAAAACATTGCCCGACATGTTTGGGGGTGTCGGCCTGCGCCGCTATTTGATCGTGTTCCAAAACCCTTACGAACTTCGCCCCACCGGTGGCTTTATGGGCTCATTCGCAGTCCTCGAAATGAAAGATGGCCTGATTACCAAATTAGACGTGGCCCCAGGTGGCACCTATGACCTGCAAGGCCAACTCGACACCTATGTCGAACCGCCTACTCCGCTGTTACTTACAAATAAACGCTGGGAATTTCAAGATGCCAACTGGTTTCCCGATTTTCCGACCAGTGCCGAAAAAATACTGTGGTTCTATCGTCACAGCCGCGGAGTTACGGCTGATGGCGTAATTGCTATCAACTCAAGCGTGTTAGAACGCCTCCTTACCATTATCGGCCCGATCACCGACGACAAACGCCAACTTACCCTCTCAAACACATCGGCTCTCACGACAATCCAAAACGAAGTTGAAAATGGCCCGGAAAAAGCAGCTAATAAACCCAAACAAATCCTGGCCGACCTGGCCCCACACTTACTAGAAACCGTACGCGCCCTGCCGCCGCAACAATTACTGAATGTGCTCTTTAACCTAGAGGAAGCCCTGGGCCAAAAAGAAATCCAAGCCTATTTCCGCGATCCTAAACAACAAGCGACCATCGAACAATTCGGCTGGGACGGCCGTATTCTCTCCACCTCGCCCACCCAGGATTACCTATTTACGGTAGCCGCTAATATCCAAGGCCAAAAAAGCGATGCCAAAATTAAACAAACTATCAACCACCAGGCGGTAGTGAACGATGATGGCTCGGTGGTAGATACCGTCATAATTACACGCGAACACGAAGGCACGCCCGGAGAAAAAATGTATGGAGAACAAAATAATGTATACCTGCGTCTCTATGTTCCGCTGGGCAGCGAACTGATCTCTGCCAACGGCTTTAGTTGGCCCGAAGAAAGCCATTTCCGCGCCCCTGAAAAATGGACGGGACTAGATGAACTCTTAACCTCCGTGGAAAAACCAATCGGATTCGAGCCTAACTCCGGCACCAAATTAACCGAGGAGTTTAACAAAACAGTCTTTGGCAATTGGGTCATCACTAATCCCGGCGAAGTGAGCCGAGTAGAATTTACCTATCGTCTGCCGTTTAAAGTAATCAAACCGTCCGAAACGAATCAGCCCCTCAACAATGTCGCTAATTTATTGCCGGTCAATAAAACAGCCCACTACCAACTGGTTGCCCAGCGACAATCGGGGGCCAGCAGCAGTTTTAGCAGTCAAATTATTTTCCCCTCTCTCTGGGGCCCGGCTTGGAGCAGCGGTGAAAACATCAGCTTAGCAGATAATGGAGCCGAAATTTCTCTTTTGCCTCTTACCCGTGATCAAATCTGGAGCTTAGTAATGGAAAAAAACTAAGCCGGCACATTTAAAAATGTAAATGCGTTTCAACCTTCGCGCCCAACCACACCTAAACCTTTTCATCTAACAATCCTTACTATGCCAGAAGATACCCCTGAATTCTCAACTGTCCCTCTAGAAGAGGCCACGCCAAAAAAAACCACTCGTAAAAAAGCAGTACGCAAAACTACTCGCCCCAAAGTTGATGCAAAAAGCGTGGATCGTATCAACTCGAACCTCGAAGCCATTTACCGTGACAACAAAGGCGAGCTCCCGAATATGAAACAAATCAAGATTAAAAATCGCCACCCGTTCTTACGAGCCTTGCTCTTCGTGGCGACCATCGGGGTATTTGCCGCTATGGCCGCCTGGGTAGGATTTTTTTTATTGCCTGCAGGGAGCGGCTTCGCCGAAAATAAAGTAGAATTATCAATTGAAGGCCCGGACTCCGTCATGGCTGGTGCCACTACCACCTATACCATCCGCTATGCCAACCGTCAGACCACTCCTCTCGAAACAGCTGGCCTTACTATTCAATATCCAGTTGGCTTTGCCTTTGTCACCAGTTCGCTCCCACTACAAAACAATTCCCACAACGAGCTCCGCCTCGACACACTGGGCCCAGAAGCTGAGGGCACTCTCACTATTACTGGCCAACTCTATGGAAACCAAAATGAACCACAATCCTGGCGCGCTTTATTAAATTACCAACCCAAAGCTCTTAGCTCACGCTTCCAAAAAAATGCGGCCCTCACCGTTACGACCGTCGGCAGCCCGATTAGCCTCGCTATTACTGCACCAGCTCAGGTGGTAGCGGATACCGATACCCCCCTAATCTTTAGTGTTGTTATCAAATCCCCACTTAACAACACCCCTCCGGGCGCCCGTTTGCGTCTAACCCCAGTGTTGCCACCCAACTTTTCCCTAAGTTCTTCTACCCCCAATTGGGGGAAAAATAATTATTGGGACATCGCTATCCCCACCAGCACCACCGATAAAAAGCCACAGACATTCAAACTGTCGGGTAAATTCAGCGACACTACCGATCCGGTAGCTATCAAAGGCACCGTGAGTTTAGTACTGGGTGAAAATCAGCCCGCCTTCACTATTGCCGAACAAACCATTCCCACCCTCGTGTCCAAAAACGGTTTCCTTATTACACTAGCCGCTAACGGCAAGCTCGATACTCTGTCCACCCAGCCCGGCGACACTCTTAACTTCACGTTAAATCTAAAAAATACCAGCGCCGCCCCGGTAACTGATGCGGTCGTCTCGCTCGCGCTCGACACGCCCTCTACCGATCAAAAACAAAGCCTTTTAAAATGGAGTGATATTACCGATAAAGCCGACGGTGATATCCGCGGCGAACAAGTGTCTCCCACCATACGTCATGGCCAAATCACTTGGAACAAGAAAAAAATTCCCGCGCTCGCACTGTTAAAACCGGGCAGCGAAGTTGCTATCGAAGTAGCCCTTCCGCTCAAAAACCAAAACGATCTTGATCTCACACAATTCTCTACCTACCTCATCAAAGCCCTGTCCAGCCTGGATATTACCGACAGTAGCGGCGCTCAAAAGCACCTCACTTCACAAGCACTGAATATTACCGTAAATTCAGACACGAGCCTCAAAGTGGCTGAAACCGCGACCGTTAATCCCGATGCCACCGAACTCCATGATATTACCTGGACCCTGACTAATAATTTTCACGCTCTAAAAAACATTGTCTTAACCGCCACGATCTTTGGCGACGTCGCTGTCTTAAACACCACTTCTACTCCGGCCGGAACAAGCGTCTACGAACCGCAAACCCAAAAAATCACCTGGACAATTCCCACTATGCCTAGCAGCGTCGATGTACTCTCGTGGCCATTCACGGTACAACTTAACAAAAAAAGACCAGCCCAGAATACGCTCGTTTCAAAAGTCACTCTCACGGCCGAAGATACGGTTACCGGACAAACAATCACCCTTAGCGGCGACGAGATCCCATTAAAAGCCGAATAAATAGACACTCTAGCAAAAAACCGCCAGAAATACTCTGACGGTTTTTTTGATCGCGAAGGCGCGTCTTTTTACAGGCCACATTACTTTAAAAAATCTCTAACCAATTTTGCCACATCTCTTACCGCACTACCCGGCTCTAGCCATCTTATTTCCTGGTTCGTCTTGAACCATGTCATTTGCCGCTTGGCGTACCGCCACGTAACGCTAACCAATTGTTGCTCCAGCTCATCCCAAGTAAGCTCCCCCCTCTTATGCGCGAGCGCTTCTTTATACCCAATCCCACTCATACTGGGCAAATCCATCGTATACCCCGCTGCCACCAACCGTTCAGCTTCTTCTATTAGCCCGTCCTTTAATTGCTGTTTAATACGCCGCGCGATACGTTCACGTAATTGCGGTGGCGGCCAGGTAAGACCAATCTGCAAAGCCTCTACCAACGGTTCGCCCCTGGTTTGCTGTACACTAAACGAAGTACCGGTAGCTAACACTACTTCAAGCGCCCGTAGCACGCGCCGTGGATTCAACAAATCAATCCGCTTCGCCGACTCCGGATCTTTTTCTTTCAGCAATCGCACCAGTTCAGTGAGCGACTTACTTGCCAACTCTTGCCGCAATTCTTTATTAGGCGGCACCGCCGGAATGTCTAAATTATCCACCAGACTGCGCACATACAAACCCGTACCCCCGACAATAAACGGCGTCTTCCCTCGCTTACTTATATCCTTTATTTTATCAAGCGCCAACTGTTTAAAATCAGTAACCGTAAATTCTGCCGCCGGATCAAGCAAATCCATCGCATGGTGCGGGATTCCCTCCACTATATAGGCACTATTCCCCGGCGACACCATCTGCCACATTCCTACCGGTTTCCCGGTCGCTACGGTCATCTGCTTATACACCTGACGCGAATCAGCCGAAATAATTTCGCCGTTGAATTCTTTAGCGAGCTCGATACCGAGATCGGTCTTACCCGAAGCGGTGGGGCCGACGATGACGATAATTTTCGGAAGCATGTGTTAACTTAATTTCTTCTCTTTAACCTCTTCGAGTACTTTCTTTATAAACTCTTCTTTGCTCATTTTTATCTGCTCCTCCTGCCCGCGCACGCGAATTGTCCACTCTCCGCCAGAGAGTTCACGCTCACCCACCACCACTACATACGGAATTTTCTGCCCGGCGGCATTGCGCACCTTCTTGCCAATCGTTTCTTCGGCCTCATCTATTGATACGCGGATATTTGCATCTTTAAACTCTTGCACTACCGCTCTCGCTCCCTCTACAAACTTGTCCGATACGGTGGCAAAATGCACTTGTATAGGAGACAGCCACACCGGGAAAGCTCCGGCAAAATGCTCGATCATAATCCCCATAAATCGCTCCACCGACCCCAGCATCGCCCGATGAATCACGACCGGGCGGGATTTAGTGCCCTGACTGTTGGAGTACTCAAGCTCAAACCGCTCCGGCAAATTAAAATCGAGCTGAATGGTAGACAGCTGCCACTCGCGCCCGATGGCATCTTTGAACATGAAATCTAATTTTGGCCCATAAAACGCGGCTTCATTTTCGGCTTCTTTGTATTTCCAACCGGTATCTTTCACAATATCGCGCAAGGCATTTTCGGCGAGCGTCCAGACTTCGTCTTTACCCAAATATTTCCCGGTATTTTTAGAATCTCTAAGGGAGATACGCACATAAAAATCAGATAATCCAAACGCACCATACAATTCCCCCATCATATCGAGCATCACCTGAATCTCTTCCTTGATCTTTTCCGGCTCACAAAATACATGACAATCATCCTGAGTCAGAGCGCGCACGCGCGTCAGCCCCGACAATTCACCGGATTTCTCGTAGCGATAATTGGTGGTCGTGCAGGTATAACGTAGCGGCAACTCGCGGTACGAATGCGGCAGCGTCTTGTAAAGCATCATAAAATGCGGGCAGTTCATGGGCTTCAGGTAATAATTATCATCATCGATCGACATCGGCGAATACATCGCATCATACTTATCGAGATGTCCGGAAATTTCGTATAATTTACCTTTGGTAATATGCGGAATCCAGATCGGTACAAAGCCACGTTTTTCCTGAATATCCTGGATATAATTTTCAATCGTGCGGCGTAAAATCGCCCCGTTCGGATAAAACAGCGGCAACCCTGGGCCAATCTCATCGATAATGGTAAATAATCCTAGCTCTTTGCCTAATTTACGATGATCACGTTTTTTCGCTTCGGCTTGTTGCAACACATATGCGTCAAGCTCGGCGCGCGTCGCGAAGAGCAGCCCATAAATACGAGTAAGCATGGGATTTTTTTCGCTCCCGCGCCAATAGGCGCCAGCAACTTTTTCGAGCTTTAGGGCATCTGCGGGAATCTTGTTGGTATTCTCTGCATGTCCGCCACGGCACAAATCGGTAAACGGGCCGGATTGATAAAGGGTCAAATTTTTGCCTTCGGTTGCGAACTCGCTGACCAACTCTAATTTGAAAGGCTGGTCTTTCTCAAATTCCTGCGCCTCGCTTACTGTCACTTCTTTTCCGACAAACGCATGATTCCCCTTCATGATATGCTTCATTTTTTTCTCGATCGCAGGCAAATCAGAATCAGAAATGGCAACACCTTCCGGGAATTTAAAATCATAATAAAAACCATTTTCTACCGTGGGGCCAATACCAAGCTTCGTGCCCGGGTATAGTTCTAGCACTGCGGCCGCGAGCATGTGGGCGGCGGAATGGCGAAGCTGATCTAAAGAATTGGTATCCATATATACGCTATTTTTAAAGATGAATAATTAAAGTATTCACAAATAATTTTTTAACAAAAAACCCCAATACCTCACTTACTGAGATATCGGGGTCTTAATGATATTTAAGACGGTTCCACCCGAATTATTAACTTTTTCTGAATTTGTAGATACTCCGAGAGTGGTACCATGTTAGCCAGCTAATAAGCAGAATAGGTTCTAGGCAAAGTAAGTTACTGAACAGCATACTTACTCTGCTTAATCTGCTTAGTACTTAGAACTGGCTATAACTGGGCTGATTCTCGTACAATCGTATCGTTTATTTTGTACCTTATAAGCAATCAATTGTCAAACTAAGGACTGAGGACTAGAAACTAAGGGCTGTTTTAATTCACATTCTTCACAATCACTTTAATCTTCTCCGCCACACTCGGCGCGGTCATCGACCAAGCTGGAGACAATTGCACCTCTGCCGCTGATACATGATCCAGGCTCAACAAATACCGCTGGATCTCATCTTTTTTCTGTCCGACAAAATGCTGAGGCAATAATTTTTCGCCATTAGCATCAAGCGTTACCACCACATCCTGGGCAATCTGCAGATCAACTTGCCCATTCGCCGCGTCGACGCGGGCCACGCTTACTTGCGGCTCTTTATTGAGCGACAACATTTTTTCCGAACGCGCATCAAATTCTTGATTCAGGCGATCAGCTACCAGACGATTCAATTCCGCTCCGTTATACGTGGTCACAACCAACGTATTTTTCCCGGACAAGGTAAATTGTGATAATTCAGTGCCCACGGCTTGATCCGGTTTTACCGCCTGATTACCCAGCGCCACTACCCGCTCTTCGCCTTCGGCAGGCGGAAAGGCGGCATTATACGCTTCTACTACTTTGGTTTTGTAATCCTCGGTCGCAGCTGCGACATCAGTAGCCGTCAAAATACCAACTTTTCTAGCGCCGCCCGCCATCGCTTCTTTGCTTTCAGCGTAAATTAATTTTTGTTTATCCGGATTTAATTTCACCACCACAAAGGTGCTAGGGGCGATATCACTCGCTCCGCCCGGCTGATCTGCATACACCGGCGCAGAAATGGAACCATTAGCCGGCACAACTACCCCTTCTTTGAGGCGGAACAATACATTACCTGGCGTTAAGAGCTGCGTTTTTTGTACCAACGGCTGGGCAGCACTACCTTTATTATACAAAATCACTGTTCCTTCGGCCGTACCTTCCACCGTTTTGTTGCCGGTCGGATAATACGTGTGACTCCAATTGAAAACCGTGGTCGTAACAGCGCCTGTGAGCATATTTTTGCCGTCCCCTTGCGGCGCGATGCCTACTGTCCAGCTGGCGTGCTTGGTATCTTGTTTCGAGACCACGACAATCGTGGCTTTTTTAGAAGTGATAAATATTACCACCGCCAACAGCACCACTGTAATGACCAAAAAAGACACAGCAATAATTTTGTAGAAGCGGACTGGCGGCTCCGGTGCGCGCTCGGTAGCCATGCGACGAGTCATCATAACGTAAAATTAATTAGAAGAAATGTTAAGCGCTGCTAGTATAGCACAAAATGACAAAAAGCAGAAAATAAAGTGAACAACTTTTTACACAGCATACTTATTCCGCCACGCGGAACACCTCTTCTACGGTTGTGAGCTGATTCAACGCTTTCAAAATACCGTCTTGCGCCATCGTGGTCATGCCATTTTTCACCGCGATGTCCTGAATTTTGTATTCAGAAATTTCATTGCTCAAAATAACTTGCTCCATATCTTTGTTCATGACGAAAATTTCATAAATACCAATGCGCCCTTTATACCCCAGGCCGCTGCAGGCATCACAACCGTTGCCCTTATAGAAACGAAGATTACTAAAATCAACCTGTTTTTTATCCGCTTCCGGCAACGATTCCAACACTTTACGCGCATGTTCTAACACATCTGGCTGCAGAGTTGTTTCTTCTTTACAGTGTTCACAAATACGCCGTACCAGGCGCTGGCCAATCACCGAATTAAGCGACGGAGCCAATAAAAACGGCTTCACTCCCATCGATAAAAACCGTGGGATCGCGCCAGCCGCGCTATTGGTATGAATGGTCGAGAGCATCAGGTGACCAGTGAGTGCCATCTGGATCGCGGTTTCGGCGGTTTCGAGGTCGCGGATTTCACCGACCATACAGATATCAGGGTCTTGGCGCAAAATACTTTTGAGGCCTTTGGCAAAACTATAATCACGACTGTCGTCTACCTGGCTTTGATTAATCCCTTCCATTTTGATTTCTACCGGGTCTTCGAGAGTAATAATATTAACACCCGGTTTATTGAGTGTGCGCAAAATCGCATAGAGCGTAGTCGTCTTACCAGACCCAGTCGGCCCAGTCGTAATAATCATACCGTTCGGGCGGGTAATTTCGTGCTTGAGACGTTCATAACTAGCACCAAGTAACCCCAATTCATCAAATGTCACGCCTTTGCTGCCGCTATGCAAAATACGCATTACGACCGATTCACCATACGTAGTCGGGAGTGTAGACACACGCACGTCCAGGTTGCCACTCGACAACGCAATCGTCACACGTCCGTCTTGAGGGCGATCAGTGACATTAATTTTTAACGCGGCCAAGAGTTTGATGCGCGATACGAACCGTTTCCACTGATCACGCGGCAGCGTGGCCACATCATGCAAAATACCGTCAATTCGATAGCGCACAGCCACACCCTTTTCTTCGGCCTCGATATGCATATCCGACGAATTCACCTTCAAAGCCGAGCCAACCATCAGCGACAAAATATCGGTAATGGACACATTTTTAAACTGCTCCTGCAAACTATTTAAGTTGTCTACCACGGCCGAATATTTATTCAGCTCCTCATCAGAAATAATAATATCTTTCGTGACCGGCCGAACAATCGGCAGTGTCGCATACAATTTCAAAACACGCTCGAAGCTGTATTCCGAAATCAGATAAAGCCCCACGCGGGCATGAAATCGCGGCGCCAAATCCGGCATCAACGCTTCAATTTCGGGCGTTATATTCAAAGCCGCCAGGCGAAGTTCCTCGCTATTATAAAAAAAACAAACCACCCCTAATTCGCGCGCCTGCTCCTCGGGCACTACCCGGAGTGCTTCTGATGAGACTGGAAAAATTTTCAGATCAATATACGGCAATCCCAGCGCCTGCGCTTGCGCGGCCACGGCCATTTCCCGCTCTTTAATTTTTATCTCCTGCATCTTGTCGGAAAATTTCGTGGTGACACTATTCAAATCAGCCACGCTAGGTTTAGCCGAAGAAGCGGCCATTCCCACAGGGCTGGGCTTTTTTTTCATTAAATCTGCAATCGACGGAAGATCGGACATACAATTCAATTCAAAAAACTACACTTCTTTTCTCACTACTCGTTCTAGCCAATACCACACCCGACTCTTGAAACCGGTATGATGCATGCGCATAAACAAAAACATCCAGGCGCTGGTAGTGAAGGCGTTAAAGAGCGCTCCACAAATTATGATGATTAACAAAAACAAGAAAAACGCGATCACGAATCCCACCGATAACAATCCCAGATGCCCGCTAAGCCCGGCTGTAATCCACAGAATCGCAGACGGGATCACAACCACAAACGAACCGATCACAATCGCTCCCACCAAAAGTGCGTTACACGCGAGCAATAACACGCTTAATTCTAACGAAACTAATAAATGACCATCAAAAAGTTGCGCCCCGTGCCACAGGGCCGGGAAAAACCGCTGTTCAAATTCTACTACGTAGCCGGTAGCATAAATCGTGATAGCCGACACGACGAGGGCAAGAAGCGTGGCGATGCCCAACACCAAAACGACAGCGATAAAACCCAGGAACGATTCGGCATTGATGGCGCGCGTAACCATGATTACTCCCACCAATATGCCTGCTAATAACAATTTCTGGGTCAAATTGAGCGCTAGCAAACGCCAGAAATGACGCACCCCCTTGCGCCAGGCCTTGTGCAAATTCAGACGAGTACTGTTTTTGAAATAATCCGCCGCCGCGACGATAAGCGCCCCCTGCGACAACACAGCGGCAGCCACGCACAACATACCAACCGCCACCACAATTACCAAAATCCAGCTAAAGATGAGTGCGTCAGCCGCAGTGCCGATGTGAATCATCGGCCAGGTAGCGGGCCAGCTCCACCACGGCGCATCGGTAACATCGGTCGCACTCCCGAGCGCTACCAGCTGCCCGATAAAATTATTGAGCCCAAACTGCCCGAGCAAGAGCGATAATAACCCAAATACCCACAACACTTTGTTATGCCAGACCAAATGCCACGCATTGGTAATAGCTTCACTATAGCGGGGTTCGCTCATACGAAAAAATTTAGAAGAAGTAAGCAGAGTTAGTATATACCCAAATACAACTAAATTAAAAATGGGTTTCGAGTATATAATCAAGGCGCTCGCAAAAAATGAAATAATTATTTCGCTTTTTGCTTGCTGGTGATTATAGCATAAAATAATAAATCTAGCATTCAATTATGTTGACAGTAAGTTAAAATTATATAATTAATAAATTATCTTAATAAATTATCATACTAACCACATGAATAGGGACATAAACGAAACGGTTCGCCTGGGGCAGTGTGGTTACGTGCAAACGTTTTGGACACTACTACTAGAATTATAAAATCAAAACGAACTGAAGGAAAAAAGTATGGACTGCAAATTAAGTGGGTAAACGTATTGACACAATTTGTTTTTTTTGATATACATGAGTGTTGCTCTTTTCAAAGCCCTCTTTTCGATAAGATCTGTAAAATACAGCTTTGATCGAAAGGAGGGAACATGCAGCCTTCTTCAACAACCACTCCCCCGTCGTCGATGGGGGAGCTGACACTGATCGACCTCGAGGTCGATCAGGAAGAGGAGGAGGCGATCCACGAATCGCCCCCCGACAACGACTTGCTCGCCAGGCTTGAGCCGGGCGGAATGGGAGTGAGACTGTCCTCCAAGGACAGCCTCGTTTTCTAGACCGGTTTCGGGTCCGACCGGTCACTCTCCCCCACTTTCGTGGGAAATTGGAGAGTAGTTCTGGACCCCCTCTCACGATAGTTAAAAATATTTTTTAACTAACTAAGACAAAAAACCACCTACTACAGAGGTGGTTTTTTGTTAATTTTTATCTAGCATACAGGGCGGACTTCACTACACCAAAGACCTTATTCCCAAGATTTTTGCTGTATTGAAGGCGGCCAGGCTAAACGTGAAGCACTCACGCACCTGGCCGCAAAGCGGGAAATCATCGCTTTTCGCTCTGGCGGAGCCTGCGCTCCGCTAATACCCAAAGCGAAAAACCCGCCATGGCCAAAAAAATGGCCACGAAACTCCACCAAGCCCCGCGCTTGGCGGAGTCTACTCCCATGCCCAACTCTTCGCCTTGGTTGTACACCGCGGCAAGAATGAGCTGAGCCAGCGCCCACAACAGCGCCAGCCACGCTGCTGTGGCAAAAACTTGCCCTGTTCGACGCTGATTTTCTGGACACATGTTGCCCTCCGAAACTGACGGCCTGATTTCCAAGAGTGTCTACCCATCACGACTACCGTGACGGACACTGCACTCCTGAAAAATATTTTTAAAAAAAGCGCGCAGTTTTACTTACCGCACGCTTTTCTTACTTTTTGATAACTTAGCTTGTCGTTCTATCCTTGTCAAGAAAATTAAATCTTTTGGTCTACTCGCGTCGTATGCGCTCCTTGCCCCAAAATTGCAATAATTTCTTCTTGCTCTACCGTTTCTTTTTCCATAAGGGCCTTTACCAAAGCTTCAATCTTCTCTTTGTTCGCTACCAGTACTTCTTTCGCCCGGTTTTGCGCTTCGCTGATAAGGCGTTTAATTTCTTCATCAATAATTTCTGCCGTCTTATCGCTATAATCACGCTCTTCATGAATTTCACGGCCCAAGAATACCATCTCTTCCCGTTCGCCAAAGGTGCGGGCGCCGAGTGCGTCACTCATACCGTAACTCATTACCATACTGCGCGCGAGCTTGGTCGCGTTACGCAGATCGCTAGAAGGACCAGTAGATACATTATCATCGCCAAACATCATCTTTTCAATCACATAGCCACCGAGCGACATCGCCAAATCATCACGGAATTGGGCCAGCGTATGATAATGTTTGTCTTCATTCGGCATCTTGAGCGTATAGCCGCCAGCCGAACCGCGCGATATCACCGATACTTTACGTACCGGATCACAATGTGGCAACAAATGCCCTACTACGGCGTGACCCGCCTCGTGATACGCAGTCATTTTTTTATCACGATCCGAAATTACCCGGCTCTTACGTTCGGGCCCCAATAATACTTTTTCAATGCTGGGCAAAATTTCATTTTCACTCACTACTTTTAGGCCACGGCGCACAGTAAGAATTGCCGCTTCGTTCAAAATGTTGGCCAAATCCGCCCCCGAGAATCCAGGCGTACGTTCGGCAATTTTACGCAGAGATACGCCAGGCGCGAGCGGCTTGCCTTTGGCATGAATGCCTAAAATTTCTTCACGATCTTTGATGTCCGGCAAGTCAATCGTCACTCGGCGATCAAAGCGGCCAGGCCGGAGGAGCGCCGGATCAAGCACGTCTGCCCGATTCGTAGCCGCCATTACAATTACGCCTAAATTCGGCTCAAAACCATCCATTTCCACCAAAATCTGGTTGAGGGTTTGTTCACGTTCATCATGCCCGCCACCGAGGCC
>CAZPCV010000034.1:0-14802 GCA_964585245.1 uncultured Gammaproteobacteria bacterium | reverse complement strand
AGCCAAATAATAAAACCGATTAAAACCATCAAACTATATTTTTTGTTTTTCATAGTTAATTTTTCATAAGTTCAAAAAACGAACTGGTCGCTTCGAGCGTGCCTTTCATTTTGTGGTATGTTCGGTAGTAGGATGAAGACATGCTTTTGACCGTGTGTTCGAGCTGGCCGATATAGTCCTCTGCTTCGCTCTGGTCTCGGCAAAGCCAGTAGCCGCTTTCATTTGATAGGATAGGTGCGCCGTACTGCGTGCGGAGCTGGTTAATCGCAAGGCGTACGCGTCTCAAGACACTATCTCTACGCTTTGGATCGTGTAACTTCTGGCGGTCGTCTTTGTTGTAGAACAGCCACCATTCACTTTCAGCGATATGATCCTGCCCTACTTTTAGGCTTAAATTTTCAAAGGTCGGCATGAGGTTTTCCATTACCGCGCGTATGTCGCCAGTCATGTCTTCGGGATGAAGGGAAAATATTTTCTCCCTCATTCGATCCCGGTAAGTTGAAGAGTTCATAGTTCCTCCTTTCTTTGAGAAGGAGCGGATAAGCATGTCGCTTCTTCTTTAGGAGGTATACCGGCCATGTCGGAGTATTCGCGCCAGTATTCGGGGAATGCTTTTTTGAGACGTTGGAAATTATTCGAGTCTGCTCTCCAAAATGCCACTGCGAGCGCTTGGACGAACGAGCCACCATATCGCTCCATCGCCTCAATGATTTTGTATTCTTCATCGTTTGGCATAATAAAGTTTTAGTGTTTGTTAAGTTCTGGGTAATAGGCCGGATCAATGGAGACGTTTGTATCTCGCGCGTCTACCCACCTACCGCCGCGCCAAATCGCTTTGGTGTTGTCGTGTAGGGTAATCTCACCAAATTGGCCGCCGGAGCCTGCCTTGCCTTGTTTATGTTGATTCCACGGCTTGCTAGCCCATGTGGCGAGACGCTTTGGTACATCAAACACTTTTTGCATCTGCCAGAGTTCTTTCTTGCCGTTGGCGTTTTTCTGTGTCCAGTGGAGAAGAAAAGCGTCGCACATTTCTTTGCCGTATTTTTCCTCGTAAGGTTTAACGAGGTCAGCTAGGCTCTGTGGTGGTTCGGGTTCTGAATGTGTCCGACTGTCCTCCTCCGGTTGGTCGATTGGTTCGTCGGCGGACGTTTCGTCTAAATTATCCCCATCGGGCACGGTCGCCTCGGCGTTAGAGTTTAAGTTAGAGTTAAGGTTTAGGTTTAAGTTAAGGTTAAGGTGTACCAACGTGCCTACAGTCTGTACCCACGCTGTACCCAGCTCTGCATTTTCTTGTATTTTTAGCCAAACTGATTGCGGCACGTTCTTGAGTGAGCGTTCAATGCCTTTTAAGATGCTTGGGTTGAGTGTTTGGTTGCGAATGAAATTTTTAAGGACCAACCAACCATCGAAATAAAAGACTTTGCCGTCCTTCGTGAACCTCTCCAGTATCTTTTTGACCATATCGCTATTGAATCCTGTGTCGTAGGAAATTCTTTTCAGCGGTATTTCGTAGATGCCGGAGAGGTCTGTCAAAGGGTTTGTAATAAAATACAAGTAGAGCAACTTCTCGCTTGGGTCGAGTTCGGAGATATAGCTATCGTCCCAGAATTTTGTGTTTACGGATCGGAATTTGCTCATATGTTTGAAATTTAGAAAGGAATATCATCAAGAGAAATTTCGTCTACGTCTCCCGTTTTTTGTTCTTCCTTTTTTTCCTCGACGATTGTTCCGTTGAATTCATTGGCCAAGCTTTGAATGTGTTTAAAGTTTATACTTTTAAGCTCGGCCAAGATTTTTTCGAGCAGTACTATCATTTGGTTTGGTGATGCTTTTGTATTCTCGTTCTGCTCAAAATTGTAGTACCCTCTATCGTTCTGAGTGATCGTAATATCTACCGTATCGCCCGGGTTCCAAGTTTTGGTAATCTCATCGCCAAATCCGGATACATGAACGTCTTTTTGTTCACGACTACTCCATGTCGTAATCATGCAAGAAATATAATCTTTGCCTGATTTACTGACTTTCTCGGTATGTTTGATATTTTTAATGAGAATTTGAGACATAGGCTATTTGGAAAATTCAGCAATTCTCTTAAAAAGAACGTAGCCGGTTTCAGTCTCAAAAATCTTGAATTCTCCTTTGGTTACGTCGGTGCAGCCGTGTGATTCGAGAAAGGCTTTATACTTCTTGCTTTTTTCGAGTTTAGCCGCTGCTTTCCGCGCTTCCTCTTCCTCGCGCTCTTTTTTCGCTTTTTCTTCGGCTTCTTTTTGTGCCTGTGCTTCTTTGGCTTGGCGCTCACCGTCTAGTCTGGCCTGTTCTATGGCGTCTAGGCGCTCTTTTTCTCGCTGTGCCGCAAGTTCTTTGTCTCGTTCTGCTTGAGCCTTAGCATCGGCCTCTCGCTGCATAGCCAATTCTTTGTCTTTTAGCTCTTTCTCTTTGGCTTCAATCTCTGCCTGTTTCGCTTTGAGTTCGGCTTCTTTTTTAAGGTTTTCACTTATTATTCGGGCATTTATGAGCGATGTGATAAGGGATTCAAAACTCACATCATCCAGCTCATTGACCTGCTCATCACTCAACTGCTCGCCAACTTTTTCCTGTTCGAGCCGGGACCGACGTTCTGGTAATTTCCGCAAGCGCTCTTGCTTAATCGCATAGAGCGTGGCTTCTTCTTCAAGATTTTTGAGGCGATCTTCTTCCGGTTCAATAATGGCGATAAGTTCTTTTTGCTTAGCAATAACAGCTCTTTGAAATTTAACCGCGTCCTCTCGTAATTCTTCGCCTTTATCTTTAATTTTTATTCGGGTGTTTTTAAGTAAAATTCTCTGCTCATGAACTGCTTTAACCTGTGCCACATCTTCAAAATCTGTAATGATTATTTGCTTGCTTGCCTCGGCCATTGATTGCAATTCCGCAGTTGTAGGATCAAATTTTTCAATATTTAAATCCATATTAAAAAGCTAAGAGTGAATTAACTATGGAGTCGATCTGTTTGAGCGATTCGCGCTCAAGTATCATGAGCTCCTCAATTTCTGCCAGTACTGATTCGCGCGTTACCTCAATTAAGAAGAAGTCGCACACCTTAAGGCTCGGATCAAAGAAGGCAAAAGTAACTTTTTTAAGTCCATCATTGGTGATGAAATACTGAAGTTTTTGGTAGTGGTAATCAGCCGGAATTTCTTTGGTAAGGTACGCTTCGATATGCGCGGCCGAATTGAGACATTTAACCTCTACCGCCTCAGTGTTATCCGTTCCTTCAACCGGACCGTCCGGCGAAACAGCGATATTAGGATTGTCTTCACGTGACCAGATAACTTTTACACGCTCGACTTTTTTCCCGGTCATCTGCTCGAAACGATCCAGTGCTTCTTCTTCGAGACGGTGGCCACGGTCCATAGGGTTTTCATCTTCTCGGGGCACTCCGATACGTTCGGCAATAATTTCATAAAAACCTTTTTTTGGTTTTGTTCCACGCTTGACCACAAGGTCTTTTAGACGTGTTCCAGTGACTTTGCCGCGTCTAGCCGCAAGCCATTCTTCTTGGGTTTCAAATTTTTGGATAAGCATATAGTTTATTTAGTAGTATTTTTTTCGCTTACCTTTTTGGTAAGCATGGTAATAATACCGTCGGCCTGTATCGCATTGATTCCGGTGTAAGAAACACCATAAATATCTTTGCACCGCTGCACTACATAGGCTTTTGTGAATCCGGCATCGGCAGATAATTTATCGATCTTATCGAATTGTTCTTGTGTAGCCTTATTATCTTTCTTGTCTTCTCCCTGTGCGTCAGTGTCTTCATCGTCGGTTTCAATTCCAAAGGCGTTTTTAAAGGCATACCGTTTAGCAAAGGTGAGAGTTGCGGCTATTTGTTGTGGGGCGTTCATGATTTCGGTTCGGGTTGCCAGAGGAATATCAAAGTCTGTGGTTTCAGAGTGTCCGGCTTGATGTTTGACTGTGCAGTAGACTTTGACACGCGTCTCAGATACTTCCGGTTTGAATCCGTAGCTAAATCCGTTCTTGGCGATAAACTCCTTGCACTGATCGATAATTGCTTCAAGAGGAGCAAACTTATACAAAACTACCCCGGCGCGATTTTTTGCCACTTTCTTTTTTTCGATGATTGGTAGTTCGCCTTGCAACTTTGCCATCGCTTCGTCGTAGGCTTGCTTGGCGGCTTCGGCGCGGAGTTCTTTTCTCATGGCGAGGAGCTTTTCGAGTGTTTCAATAGGTAATCCCTTTTCAAGGGCGGTTTGTAACATTGTTTCAATATTGGTAGTCTGAACCGCCGGTTGAGCTGGCGGCTGGACTACGACTGGTTGATTGTTGTCCATAGGATTGGTTTGACACTCTATTCACCGGAGTGATAGAATGGGATTAATAAAGAGTTAAAAATTTTCTTCTAAAATCTGTCTGTGCAAGAGACGGATTTTTTAATTTACGGCTACGCAGTAGCTGGTATGCCGGAATCCACTTTGGCCACATTCGATACAGTCGGCCATGTTTTTGATTACGATTGTGCTTCTGAGCTTTTCTCGATCTAGCTTCTGGAAGAAAGCCCAGCCGAAACGATAGCGGAAGTTTGGAAGCAACTGTTTTTTCTTGGTGAGAAATTTCATATAGATAAATTCTTGGTGAATAACCCGGATGCGCCGGTACGCCGACTTTTGGCTAATAAAAAAAACGCCCATCCCGAAAGATGAGCGTTTGAGACTCCCCTTCCGGGAAGTCTTTTTTTGCTATGTAAACAAAAAAAGACCGTTAGTACAGGTGACTAACGGTCTTAAACAATACAAATTAACGTTTGGACCACTGCGGCACTCGGAACTAGCGTTTACTCCACTGTGGTGCGCGACGGGCTTTTTTCAACCCTGGTTTCTTGCGTTCTTTCACGCGGGCGTCGCGGGTCAAGAGATCGAGTGATTTCAGTGTTTTTTTGAAATCTTCATTCCATTTTACCAAAGCGCGAGCAATACCTAGCTGAGCGGCTGTGGCCTGTCCTTTCTTGCCGCCACCGGCAACTTTTACCGAAACATCAGTATTTTTTTCTTTGGACAGTGCTTTAAGCGGGGCCAAGACGATTTCTTGCCATTCGGCGTAGGGCAAATATTCAGCGAGCGGCTTGCCGTTAATAGTAACTATCCCACTGCCTTCACTTAAGCGAACGCGGGCGGAAGCAGCTTTGCGGCGTCCTACCGTTTTGATTTTGTCGTTTTTGGCGTTAATTTTGGTCATAATTATTTAAACGTTAATCGGCGCAAGCGAGCTTCGCGCAGTTTATTTTTAGGCAACATTTTTACTACCGCATGGCGGATCACGTCGGTCGGATCTTCGGCCAACATAGTTTTGGCTGGTTTGCTCTTCAAACCGCCTGGGTGCATAGTGTGGTGCTTATACTCTTTCTGGTCAAGTTTTTTGCCAGTAAAGAGTAATTTGCTGGCATTTTCGACTACCACTTTGTCGCCATTGTCTAAATGCATTTCGTAACTGACTTTATGTTTGCCCATTAATAAGCCGGCGATTTTGGTTGCCAGACGTCCCGGGCTTTGGCGGGTGGCGTCTAGAACATATTTGGTGCGAGTAATACGAGACATATACGTGTTAGGAATTAGGAATTAGGAATTAGTGTTTTAAGCTATGTTTCTTAATTCCTAACTAGGATAGATATGAAATTAAACTAATTCTAGTACGACTTCTTCGGCGCCGTCCCCTTTTCGGTTCTTAAGGGCGGTGATACGGGTATATCCACCTGGGCGCTTGGCGTAGCGAGGCCCTAGCTCTGTCATTAATTTTTGTACAGCGTTTTCAGTGAAAAGCTTAGAGATCACTTGGCGGCGGGCAGTGAGTGTGCCTGGTTTGGATTTAGTGATCAGACGTTCAACGAGAGAGCGGGCGGCTTTAGCTTTAGCTTTGGTCGTGGTAATTTTTTCGTACAAAATTAAACTTTCGGCCAAATTTTTTAACAGGGCTTTGCGCGGAGCGCTTTTTCTGTCTAGGGTGATTTTATTTTTTTGGTGTCGCATACCATTGGCATTAAAATAGTTTTTTCAAGAACATGGTACCTTGGTTTTTAATGTTGGTATGTTCTTGCGTTTTAATAACTATCCTCTGATTTAAAGTAATTATTTAGTTTTTTTAGCCTTCTTTTTTGGCTTAACTTCTTCCTCGGCCTCTGTCTCTTCAACAGCTTCAGTTTCGTCAGTGCCAGCTTCTGATACCTCGGCTTCCGTTTTTGGCATGGCGGTCATTGGCATTGATTGTTTGACACCGTCCAAAATGATCGTAAAGTGGTTCATCAAAATTTCGGTACTTTGACGGAGGGCTTCTTCGGGCGAAATGGTGCCGTTGGTTTCGATCGAAATAATCAACTTTTCGTAGTTGGTAATATCGCCGACGCGGGTATATTCCACTTTATAACCGACATCTTTGACAGGCGTATAAACCGAATCCATTACAATCGTGCCAAGATCATAATTTTGCTTATTTTTTTCTTCTACTGGTCGGTAACCGCGGCCTTTGCCTACTACGATATCCATTTCCAAAGCTTTGCTGCCGGTTAAATTAGCGATGACCAGATCTTTGTTGATAATTTCAACCTGGGCATTCTCTTCGATGTCTTTGGCGGTAACTACCCCAGGACCTTTTTTGGACAAATGCAAAGTAACTGGTTCATCTGAAAAAATCGCTACTGATAATTGTTTTAAGTTCAGCATGATTTCCATCACATCTTCTTTTACACCTTCAATAGTGCTGAATTCATGCTGGACACCTTTAATTTTAAAGTATTCTACAGCTGACCCAGGGAGCGATGATAACAAAACACGGCGCAAAGCATTACCAAGCGTGGTTCCATAGCCGTGGTAGCAAGGCATAATGGTAACCGAGCCAGAAAAAGGAGCGGACCCCGGTTGAAAATCGACTTTGGCTGGGAGAAGAAAATTTTCCATAGTGTTGTGAAGATATTAATCCCGGCAAACACCGGGGTTCTGCTCGATAGGCAGAAATTAACGAGAGTAAAATTCAACGATTGACTTGGCGTCAAAATGAATCATATCTACTATGGGGGCATTAAGCACTTTTCCAGTCAGGGTTTTGGCGTCAACACTGAGCCAGGCCGGGGTTTCAACTTTCCCTAAGGTTTCACCAAGGGTTTGAAAAATAGCTTTACCTTTGGCTAATTCTCGGATACCTACCGTTTCGCCAACGCGGGTACGGTACGACGGGATACTAACTTTTTTTCCGTTGACTGCAATGTGGCCGTGGCTAACGAGCTGGCGAGCCGCACGGCGTGATTTTGCTAAACCTAAGCGGTACACTACATTATCAAGTCGGGATTCCAAGTAGGATACCAAGAATTTACTGGTGTCACCAGTTTTTTTGGCAGCTTCAGCCACATAATTGCTGAATTGGCGTTCCAAAATACCGTAAATCTTTTTTACTTTTTGTTTTTCACGCAACTGACGACCATAACCAGACAGTTTTTTGTTTTTCTGATTAGGACCGTGCTGCCCTGGCGGATAGCTGCGGCGAGTTACTGGACACTTGGCTGAGTCGCATAATTTTTCGCCATATTTGCGACACATTTTGTGTTTTGGTTCTAGATTACGAGCCATAATTTTTAGAGATTAGCAGGAAAGTTGAGAAAAATAATTAAACGCGACGACGTTTCGGAGGGCGGCAGCCGTTGTGTGGAATTGGAGTGGTATCTGTAATAGCCAGTACGTTTAAACCGTTGATATGAAAAGCGCGAATAGCACTTTCACGTCCGCCACCGATGCCCTTAATAAAGACATTAACTTCTCGCAAGCCGTAATCTGCGATTTTGGTGAGTAATTCTTTTACAACTACACTTGCCGCGTAAGGAGTGGCTTTTTTTGGTCCTTTGAATCCGCTTCCACCAGAAGAGGCCCAGCCCAATACGTTGCCATTCGGGTCGGTCACAGTGATAATGGTGTTGTTGTACGAAGCCTGAATATACACAGAACCACGTGGAACCTGCCGTACCACCTTTTTCTTTTTATTTTTAACGACTTTTCCTGCCGCTTCGGTTTTGGCTGGAGCGTTGGCAGAAGGGGTTGTTTTTTTAATTTGTTCGGTCATACAAATGAGAAATTATCCAGGGAGATAGTTAGGGTAAATTATGTTTTTTGACCAGTATCCTTGCGGCCGCTGCCCATCGTTTTGCGTGTATTACCGCGAACAGTGCGGGAATTGGTTTTGGTGCGCTGCCCGCGAACTGGTAAATGTTTCATATGCCGAATACCGCGAAATGACTTGATGTCTTTTAGGCGTTTGATGTTAGATTGGATTTCACGACGTAAATCGCCTTCGGTCTTGTAATTTTTTTCGATTATCGAACGTAACAAATCTTCCTGTTCATTGGTCAGGTCTTTGGTACGGATGCTCTCGTCAATTTTGGCAGTAGCCAAGATTTTTTTAGACAAACTGGGTCCGATGCCGTAGAGATAATTGAGAGCTACGACAATTCGTTTTTCTTTAGGAAGAGTGATACCGGCGATACGCATAAGTTGAATAATAATTTATAATTTCTAGTGTGTGGTTTGCAGTTGTACTGTTAAAATTTTTAATTCCAAATTAACCCTGGCGCTGTTTGTGCTTTGAGGTCGGGCAAATAACTCTTAGTTTGCCTTTGCGGCGAACCGTTTTACATTTGTTACAGATTTTTTTGACTGAGGCGCGTACTTTCATATAGACGGATTACACGGTTTTTTAAGGATCACACCAATTTGCGTGGGCAATCCCTTTTAACAAAAAATACCAACCACTGCCGCGATATCATCGTTTCGCACTCTCGCTAGTTCGGACCTGGTATCGTGTGAACTAGCGGGGCAAAACTACACCGCACTGGTTGATATGTATATTTATATAACCGCGTCGCTCGCAAAAAATGAAAGGAAGCTTTCGTTTTTTGCTCGCCAGTGGTTATAAAAATTAATAGATTTTAAAAACGGAATGTGATTCTACCTTTGGTAAGATCGTAGGGACTCATGGCCACTTTTACTTGGTCTCCCAAGGAAAGGCGGATTTTGTTGAGCCGCATTTTTCCTGATAAGTGAGCGATAATGGTTTGCCCGCTTTCGAGCGTCACGCGAAAAGTACCAGCCGGCAACAGTTCGGTAATTTTACCATTTAGCTCAATAATATCTTGTTCTTTTGGCATCGGGAAAAGTTAGTTAGGCAAAGTATAGCGGAAAAAAGGCAGTGAGTCAAGCCAAAAATCTGGCCAGTTATGCACAGTTAGACCCCTGATAATGGAATTTGTGATGTTTTTGATGTCTCTTTGTAGACCCAGTGTTTGTAGATGAGAAAATTCCAGCTAACAGCGAGGGCAACGTTCAAAGTACGAGCAATGAGGTATTGCACCCCAATTTTCTCGCTAATTAGCCAAATCCATGCTGCCGAAAACATATAATTACCGCAGGCTACCATAAAAAACCTAGCCAGCTGCTGGTGGGCTACCCCACTAGACCGGAATGACCAGAGGCGATTGAGGGCAAAAACATAGGCGATAATAAACGGTTGATTTAATAGAACAGCTTGCGTTTGTGTGAGGTCGATCCACTCTTTGCATAGGTATAACGTAAAAATATCTAGCAAAAAACCACTAAATCCAATCACAAAATACCGGATAAATTGAGTCCGATGAGGCCAGAATTGCTGCCACAATCGATTAAACATAGAAGACTATTCAATAATTGCTTTAATTCGGCGTACCCCTGCACTTACTGCTTCTTCTTTGGTGATTTTGAATTTACCGATAAGACCGGTGTGTTCCACGTGCGGGCCGCCACAAACTTCGCGGCTATAGGTAGCTGAAGTTGGGTCGGCGGTAGCCATTGAGGCGGTATCCCCTACCGTATAAACTTTTACTTTGGCCTGGTATTTATCTTCAAACAAACCAATGGCGCCTTTGGCTTTGGCTTCTTCGAAACTCATTTCTTGCCAACTTACCGGGTAATCTTTGGTAATTGCCGCATTTACTAATTCTTCGGCCTGGCGGATTTGTTCGGTGGTCAGTTTTTGCGGATGAGCAAAATCAAAGCGCATGCGTTCTTGGGTGATATTGCTGCCACGTTGAGTGGCGTGAGGGCCTAAGATTTTAATTAAGGTGGCATGAAGCAGGTGGGTGGCGGTGTGATAACGGGTCGATATTTCGCTGTGATCCGCCAGTCCGCCAGCAAATTTTTGTTCCGCTCCGGCACGTGATAATTCTTGGTGGGCTTTAAAGGCCTCTTCAAATCCATTTACATCTACAGTTAAGCCATTTTCTACGGCTAATTCCTGAGTGATTTCCAGTGGAAAGCCGTACGTATCGTAGAGTTTGAACGCGTGTTTGCCCGAAATCTCCGTGATTCGTTGACCTGTTTTTTCGAAAGCCATTCTAAAACCGTTGACCAATTTTTCAAATTCTTTCAGCCCTTGTTCCACGGTGTTGCGAAATTTACTTTCTTCGGCAGACATTTCTGTTAGAATGAAATCCTTATTTTTTACTAATTCGGGATAAATGTTTTTGAAAATTTCAATCACAGCGGTGGCGATATCCCCGGTAAAATTAGTTTTTATTCCGAGTTTGCGAGCATAGCGTACCGCGCGGCGAATAAGGCGACGTACGATATAGCCTTGATCAGTGTTGCTTGGTCCCACTCCCCGATCATCACCCATAATCATCGTGGCGGTGCGCAAATGATCCGCGATAATACGCATGGCTTTGGTGACATCTTTACTTTCAATATATTCGTGTCCAGAAATTTCTTGAATTTTTTGGATAAGTGGCCAAAACGTATCGATTTGAAAAACATCGATATTTTTATTCAAGACCATGAGCGTGCGTTCGAGCCCCATTCCGGTGTCAACGTTTTTTTGTGCGAGCGGTTCATAGGCGCCGTCGGTTGTTTTGTTGTACTGCATAAAAACATCGTTCCAGATTTCGAGCCAATTATCTTCGTCGGTACCTGGATCGCTGTTTTCGGGTGGAAACTCACTTGGTCCCATCCAGTAAAACATTTCTGTATCAGGGCCACAGGGGCCGGTTTTGCCGGCTGGTCCCCACCAATTGTTCTTGCGCGGCAAGAAGGCGATTTTGTGATCAGGAATTCCTAGTGTTCGCCAGATGGTAGCAGCCTCTTCGTCCCGGGGAATGTTATTTTCTGGTTCACCCGCAAAAACCGATACTGCTAATTTGCGCTTGTCTATACCCAAATATTCTTTAGAAGTTAAAAATTCAAAACTCCAGCCGATGGCTTCGGTTTTAAAATAATCACCCAGCGACCAGTTGCCGAGCATTTCAAAAAAAGTATCATGTCGATTGTCACCTACTTCGTCAATATCTTGCGTGCGAATACATTTTTGAGCGTTTACCAGACGTCTGCCGGCAGGGTGTGTTTGCCCCATGAGGTATGGCACCAACGGGTGCATGCCAGCGGTCGTAAAAAGCACTGTCGGGTCATTATCCGGAATCACCGAAGCCGACGGTATCACGCTGTGACCTTTGCTTTTAAAAAAATCAAGATACTTTTGTCGCAATTCTACCGAGGAGAACATACAATTATAATTCAGTTTTTTGTAATGAGTAAGGGTTAGTACCAGTTATATAATACTGAAAAAGTTTAAGATTGCTTTCGTCCGTTTCGAGTACGGAGCCATCATCAAGCAGTGCAAATGGATAAGAGTAGCTCGTGACTGTCTCGTTAGTTATTTTAGTATCATTAAACCAGTGTTCGAACAGCGGCTGAGTTTGAGTAGAGACTGTAGCGGTAGTGCCAGGAAATACTAATAAATGCGCCTGCCAGATGTTCTTGTCCATTTCCGTCGGGTGATTATATTCTAGAATATAAGTTGAACCCCCCGCTTCGGCGTATGTGCAATTGCTAAAATTTAACTTATTAGTTTTTAAAATAAAGACAGCGGGCTCACAGGAACGATACGATTTGTGCTTGGATTCCCAGCTATTTTTTTTCTGGTTATAGGATATTTGTTGATTGTGCACATCTAAAAGTAATTTGAAATTTGGTGTGTTTGTGATAGTAGCTAGAGTTGCAGAAATTTCTTGATCAGTGATTTTTTTCTCGCGCCAATCCTGGCGATTGGCTAATTGAGTGGTAGCTTTATTATATAATTCATAGATACGGGCTTTGTCTAAAATAGAAAGACTGTTCAGTGTGGCTGGATTTTGTACTAGGGTAGTAAGCGCTGGTATGACATCGATCGAGAGTTCTTGTAAATAGCCTAGATCCAGGGGTTTATTTTCTGTAATAAAACGATTGATATTTTGATTGGCAATAAGTAAATCAACATTGCGAAGTCCAACCAGTGCTACTACCAGTGCGCCACCAGCCAGCAAGGTATGTACGAGACGCGGAAAAGTGCATTTTTTATACCAGACGGCCGCAAAAAGGGTGGCGAGCACCGCAAACATGGCATAGATAAACCATTCCACATACAGACGTAATACCGTAAAGCCGTACACTTCTTGGTATAAATGCATGCGTTTTAGAGCAGACACGCCAATTATGGCCACTTGAATCAGAAGGAAAGCTTTTAAGATCCCTAACCACACCGGACGCGCATGCATATGGTACGAGCGATACGTGCCAAGAATGATAAGAGCCGAGAGCCCCATTACGGCAGCAAGTTGAAAAAAACCTTGGCGTGCGTAGTCGGCAAAGGTTAATCCGTTTTGTACGACAAAATTGAAACCGCCAAACAGATAGCGCAATTGAATAATGACAAAGACAAGGAAGAGCGCGTTAATGAGCGAAAGAACAACAGCAAAAATAGCTGGTTCCATTGGCTTTAATCCGGCAAGCGGTTTTTCGAGAGTGTACTCCGGACGCAGTGTGACATAGAACAGGCTGCCCAGTGACCAGCTGATAAGGATCACTCGTATGACCGCCCCGACTGTATCGGCTTTTAGATTAAAGGTAAGATATTTTTTAATGAGATCGTTAAAAATAGTATCGGCAGAAGCGAACAATGAGCCAAAAATAAGTAATAACGGTAATGCGATAATGAACCCGATAATAATTTGTTTGAGCAGTTTATTTTCTTTTTTGAAACTAAAAATATCGCCCAGCATTTGCCCCCATTGATCAAAGATGCCGTCGGGATGGCGTATGATCGGCAGCGATAAAATACGGAACGGTTCGCCCTTAGGCGACAGTGAAGCGGTGACGGCGATGAACAGCAGAGAAACAAATAACAGGAGTATATTCCAACCACTACTAAAATCATTGTTGTAAAGAAGGGCGGAGAAGACGCAGGCCGTGACGGGAAATAAGGCTACAAAGGGCCAATTGGTAATTTTTTGCCGGCGCAGTTCTAATACTAATCCAAAACCGGTTAAAGCAAGCACTGTAAACACAGCAGCATTGACACCGAAGGTTTTTCCCCACAGTAGTGTTTCGATGAGGATCGCACATATACCTGCCAAAGTGAGCGCTGTTATTCGTGAAGAACGGGTAGAAAAAAATTGAGTAAACATAGAAAAATTACTACTTTGTTACAAAAAAGTGTAACATATTCGCTAAATTAAGGGAATACAGGAAGCACCTAGGCGATAACTCCCCCGCCTAAACATTCCCCATCTTTATACAAAACGGCAAATTGGCCGGGCGTGATAGCCCGTTGGGGTTCTGGACAGAAAATTTTTATATTATTGTTCTGAGCGCTAACCTGGCATGCCTGCAACGCCTGGCGATGACGAAAACGCACACTACATTCGAGAGGGAAAGACGGGGCGCTGCCAGCGGTCCAGTTTACGTTCTGTACCGTAATTTCTTGCGTGTACAAGCGGGGGTCATCAATAAAACCTACGATTAATTGATTGGTGGCGTGGTTTTTTCCTACCACATAGAGGGGTTTGGTATCAGTGGGTTTAGCTATGGTGTGGTTGGTTGGCGATGGAGAATGGGGGTACGTCACTGGCAAACCTTCCCGCTGGCCGATCGTATAAAAAGACAGCCCTTCGTGCTGCCCTACTACCGTGCCGTCGCTAGTAATAATTTCTCCTGGCGTAGCTTTGATTCTCGTTTGGAGAAATTGTTTCATGGGTACTTCCCCGATAAAACAAATTCCCATGCTTTCTTCTTTGTTGGCCACGGGTAATTGAAATTTTTGGGCCAGGGCACGAACTTCGGGTTTGGTGTATTCCCCGATTGGAAACAAGGTGTGAAGCAGTTGTTCCTGGTTTAGTTGGTGCAGAAAATATGTTTGGTCTTTGTTGTCGTCTTTGGCCATTAGTAGTTTGGCTGGATTCGTGGCACTAACGTTCGCATAATGCCCGGTAGCTAAATAATCAAATCCTAACCCGGTGGCTTTTTTTAACCAACTGCCAAATTTAACATATTTATTGCACAAAATGTCGGGATTTGGAGTGCGTCCGGTTGAATACTCGGCAAACATATAATTTAGCACCTGTTCTTCATACTCTTTGGTAAAGTCGAATTTAAGTAACGGGATACCAAGCTTCGCAGCTACGCGTGCCGCATCCTGATAATCCCCTACCCAGCATGATTCACCAACATTATTTTCTACCTCATAATTTACCATGTAGGCCCCGGTTACGGCATAGCCTTTAGCCACTAATAAAGCAGCAGCGACAGCTGAGTCGACGCCGCCGGAGAGAGCGATCAGTACTTTAGATTTATGATGGGTATTGTCCATAGCAATGCTAAAATCCAGATTGTACTATAGCGAAAAAACTCTTATGTATCAAGGATTTTATTTAAATCTGAGCTAATTAAAGTTTCGAGTTGGTAAATTGGTCTGTTCTCTTGTAACATTAGC
>CAZPCV010000033.1:0-15570 GCA_964585245.1 uncultured Gammaproteobacteria bacterium | reverse complement strand
TGGTACTTGGCTTTGCGACAGGGGCAAAAACCAACTCGTTTCTTTAATTAGCTCAGATAAAAACAATATACAAGTTGCTGCCCTAGTGGGGTTAAAAAAAAGAATCGATGAATTAAAACCCCTGGGTACAACTGGTGCGCCGCCAGACCCTGATCTGCCCGGCATTAATGATACGAATGTCTTGTCTCGTAAGTTAAGAGTTGAAAGCGAAGAAGTTGACAGCGAAGAACGATCGCTAGAATCTGCATATCATGATTTAGGCAAGTCCCTGGTTTCATTGGAAGCAAAATACGCGAATTTTTGTAGGCACTATCATGATTATTTAAATAATGAGGTAGTGGAGAATCCGCCAAAATTTGCCGGTGAGTTGTTTAGTAAAACTGAACAAAATATTTTGTCTCTTGAAAATATGGTGCTAACTTTAGAGAGTTCGTTACGCACAACAATAGAGCACGAGCTTGACCACTTACAAGATTTATCACCAAAAAAGGAAAAAGGTTTAATTGAAGCAATAAAAGTGGTAAAAGAATTGGGTGAAACGATTCCTTTGGCGGCAGAAAAGTATAAAAAAATGGCCGAGGCTTTGGATGTTTTGCTAAAAAAAAGAAAACAAGGCATTAAAAAAGATACAAGTGCCGAGCTAACTGAAGCCGACGAAGCCGAAATAAAAATTATCGCTTTAAATAAGGAGTTGTGCCAAGCCATGGCTTTTAGGGCAAAAATTGAAGCGTTTTTAAAAAGATCTGCCTATAGTGGCGGCTCGGAATTAAAGCGGGATGTGCGGGAGGTGGCGGCTCTTTTTAAAGAATTGCTGGGCGAAAGCCATTTTGACCCAACTACTATTCCAAATAGTTCAGAAGCTCAAGCCGAGGCAGCCGAAATTGCGGCCGACACGGACGCTCTATTAAGGCGAGTTCTTCCTTTTGGAGTATATACCACACGTGCCAAATAGTTTGCTACTCGGTAAAGGTGGGTTTATCTACCAACAAGACTTCTAGTTTTTTTTCGCCTCCTGTCATTTTTACAACGTCTTTGTCGATCTTGTTTAGTTCTTTGTACGCCACATTGTAGCTGTTTACCGTGGTCGCCAAATTGTTGCCCAGTTTTTTAAAATATTCGTCGTAAGCCGCCAGGTGTTTGCCCAGCTCTTCTACTCGCTCGCGAATATCTTTGGCCGATTCTTCGATTTGCAAAGCTCTTAGGCCCTGCATCACCGTTTGTAAGTAGGCCAAAAAAGACGTGGGCGAAGTAATTATCACCCTTTTTTCTTTAAAGGCGTATTCTAATAGAGCCTGGGTGTTCACTTTGAGCGCAGATGAATTTGCCACCAATAAATCGTAATAAATTCCTTCGGAAGGAATGAACATAAACGCAAAGTCCGTGGTGTTTTCTTGGGGCCGGATATATTTGCTGGTTTCGTCGATTCTTTTTTTAAGATCGTTTCTAAAATCACTTTCTAGCCTGGCTTTAAGCTCGGGGTTATTTTCTTGTACGGCTCGATTATAGTTCTCCAGGCTAAATTTAGAGTCGATCGGCACAATTTTATCTTTTACAAAAATTGCGGCATCAACCACCTCTTTGTTTTTAAAAGGATACTGCATCTTATAACTGCCCGGCGGTAACACATTTTTTAGAACATTTTCTAAATAGTATTCACCCAGCACACCGCGTTGTTTGGGGCTTTGCAAAATTTGTTGCAGATTTTTTAGTTGATCCGCAAACCCCACAACACGTTCGTTCGTTTTGTCGAGCAGAGTTAATTTTTCGGTAACATCAGAAATAATTTTTGTGCTTTGCCCAAACTGCGCCTGCAATGTTTGGTGTAAATGTTGCTGACTTTGCAACACCGAATTATTAGTGGCCGTTATTTTTTGATCAAAAAGTCTGGTTAATTCTTGTAATTGATTTTGTAGCAACAAAAATGAATCGTTTTTGGGCTGGGAAGATAAAATGACTTTTCTTAAAAATAAACCAACCATTATAAAGGTAATTATGGCTGCTAGAGTTAAAAAAAATAGTAAATAGGTATTCATATAGCTACCCCAGTGTACATCTAAAAAAAAACCTAATCAAATATGGAAAATTATAAAATAGTGTCGGTTTACTTTTTAAGTACAGTTTGATAAAATTCAAAAAATGAACTGCGATAATTTGAAATGATAAAGTAAACCAACTGTTGGTATGGAGCCGAAGATCCCAGGTAAAAAATCGCAAGCAACAATGAGCAGAAATTCTAGTGCCATCATTAGTGGGCATCAGGCTGGATTATATGGGGTGTGCCTGTATGGCGGAAAGGGCGCTATGCTACAGGATATAGACGGCAACGAGTACATCGACTTTTTATCAGGGGCGTCGGTAGTGAATTTGGGGTATGCCAATACAGAAATAATTGATATTTACAAAAAGCAGGCTCTGCAAATACACCACGCCTGCTACCCTTACAGCCCTAGTTCGTCGGCAATAAAATTTGCCGAAGATTTATTAAAAACATTTCCAGACAAAAAAAGTAAAAAAAAAGTATTATTTGGCCTGTCTGGCACGCAAGTGAATCATGCCGCCTTAATGTGTGCTCGCAGTTTTACGGGTAAGAAAAAAATTGTCGCTTTTAAAAATAGTTGGCACGGCAGTTATGGTTTAAGCAAAGACGCCACAAATTTTGCGGGGCGCGGAGAAATTCTTTCTGATAATGAAGAAGTGGTCTATCTCGATTTTCCTCGCAACCAAGAGTTGTGTGTGCGGGCGCTGGAACAGGCCAAACGCATATTCGCAGCAAAAGATGTGTCGGCTATAATTTTGGAGTGCGTTCAGGGCGATGGAGGCAACATTGTGCCGGTGCCGGGGGCGCTAGAAAAAATTGTAAAATTAGCCAAAAAAAGTGGTGCAGTGGTAATTGTTGACGAGGTTCAAAGCGGCAACGGACGCAGCGGTAGATATTGGGAAGTGGAACATTTTAAATTTATTCCCGATTTAATTACTACTGCCAAAGGACTCACCTCTGGGTACTACCCCCTAGCAGTAGTGGTAGGCAGCGCAAAGGTGTTGGAATCTTTGCCGAGACTAGCTCATCTAAACACCTCCACCGCTAATCCAGTTGCCTGTGAAATAGCCTCGTTTGTTTTAAATAAAATAAATAAATCTCATTTTTTAAAACATATCAACACTGTGGCCAAAAGGTTGCGCCACGGGCTAGACGAGTTGGTAAAAAAGTATTCAGTATTTAAAGAAGTGCGGGGTTTGGGTTTGCATTTGGGTCTGGAAGTTAACACTTCTAAAGATTTTGATGCGGCGTTATTTGGTTTTTTGTGTCTGCGAGAAGGGTTGTTTTTGGGCTATTTTGGTTTGAACAAAGAAGTGCTGCGTGTCCATCCGCCCCTTATTATTGAGCAAAAAGAAATTGACAAGGCTTTACAAATTATAGAAAAATGTGCTAAAAAGGTTGTGAGCAAACAAATTGAAAAAGAAATCTTAGAAGCCTACAAAATTTTTGGTGTAGGATTAAGCGGTAAATAAATTACATTAATGCTTTTCTAAATAAAAACAAAATAACACTAGCTTTATGGAGGAAATTTTTTCCCAATTAGGTTTAGATCAAACTGAAGCCAAAGTTTACAACGCGCTTTTGGAGCTTGGACCCTCCACTGTCACCGAAATCACAAAAAAGGCCCGCATCACTCGCACACTTGGGTACCATGTGCTCGAAAAATTAGAATGGTATGGCGTAGTCGGTCGTGCCGGTGGAGAGGGTAAGAAAATGAAATATGCCATCACCCACCCACAAAGCCTGTTGCAGTTCGTGCGAAACAAAAAAGAATCCTGGGAAGCCCGCGAGCGTCAGGCTGAACATGTGCTGCCTCAGTTAATTTCTTTGTTTCACGATGCCGAAAAACCGATTGTCAATTATCAACACGGATTAGAAGGGGTGGTGAGCGCTCACGAAGATCTGTTCGACGCTACCAGCGAAGTGCTTACCATTTCTGATGTATCAGTCTGGCGCGATTCCGAATTTTGGGATTGGGCCAAAGATATGCAAAAAAAGCGCCAACGCAAAAAAGTGAAAGAGCGCATGTTATTCTTGGATTCCCCGGCCGACCGCGCGTTTATCCGCCAGTATATGGAACATATGCCCGAAACGCAGTGCCGCCTCATTAAACCCGAAAAATTGAAAGATTTGGCCGAGCTTGGCGGGGAAATTCATGTTTATGATAAAAAAGTCTTGCTGGCGGTAGTAAAAAAGCCAAATCGCATGGGCATGGTGATTGAAAGTTCGGTTTTTGCTAATATCATGAGAGCTGTTTTCAATCTGGCCTGGGAAAGCGCCGAACCGATGGAATAAGGGTGGAAATAGAAAAAAAACACAACAAAAACTCGCCTATAAAGCGAGTTTTTGTTAATACACAATTACAATTAAGACTAGAAGCAGCGCTGATCTGCTATTTTTGGCTAATTTTATATAAAAATAGTACTTCTTAAATTTGGTGCATTAATATGTAAAAATGCATTGACAAATTGATGAAAATGTGGTATAGTACGGCGTTGAATTTGTCTGTCGGCAGTACGCTAGCAGACTATTCGACAGCTCTTTTACATGTTTTTCGCTGAAAATAAAGAAAATCGTGCACCAAATGCTGTTTAAATTTATTTGAATGATATTTGGTGTACGGTTTTGGTAAACAGCTTTCCCCCGCGTTGCGGGAGGAGGAATCGATGCGAATCATGCTTTCTCTGCTCACTTTTTTCTTGACCACCTCCCTGTCTGGGGCACTCCTCCTCTGGCTTCGCCTGCGTTTCCGGCAGGTGGTGCGGACGGTCGTCGAGGCAGGGCAAAATGATTTAGTTTTTGAACCGGTCCCCCGAGTTCGGTTTTATCAGACTTTTGCCGAAAGGATAGACGTTCCTTGTGGGGTTGGCATCCAGACACCATGGGGCCTGATACATCGGAAAGAGCTCTGTCCAAGGCTCGACATAGGCGAAGAGCTGACTGATCCGGAGCCAAAGACAGAGGAAAGGAGGTCTCAGATCCAGATGGACGATCTGGACGTTCAGGCGCTCGTTGGTGTTCTTTGCGGCGCTGACGACGAGGCCATTCCGATCGTGTGGTAGTTGGCCACAAGCGAAAAATCGCCGACGCCGATTCGCGTCGCCCCAGCCGGAGGGATCTATCCGGCGCTTCACAATACTCATTATTAGTAGTGGTTATTGTGGAGAATTAAAGGAGGATACATGTTTCGCGAAGTGTGCTTTCCAGGTTCCGAAACGCTGTATGCGGATTTTAGTCCCCTGCTCGCCCCTCGCGAGCCTGAACGTGCCTTGACCGCCGAAGCCGTGGAGGTGGCCAGGGCGGAATTTCTCCTTCTTTTGGAGGAGGTCGACTTTGGAGGTGATGAGTTAATCCGCTCACTAGAGGGCTGAGCGGCGGAAGCATTCCGGCCCACGCCCAGCCTTGATCACTTGGTTTGAAATATTCAATCCCAGTGACCACTGGGTGTCGGCCGGTTTTTTGTTTTGGGTTATGTTTAACCTTGCAACACTTGATTTTTTTCGTTAGTATGGGGTATACTTGCCCCCGTAGTTCAATGGATAGAACACTCCCGTCCTAAGGGATAAATGTGCGTTCGATTCGTGCCGGGGGCACAAACGAACGGGAAGGGTTTGGGAAACGGTAGTTTCCCACCTCTGCGGAGGAGAGCGCACGAGAGGGCGGAAGCCCTGTCGTGAAGGAACAAAGTGACGCGTGAGATTCGTGCCGGGGGCACAAGACAAGAAAAAAAATCAACTCGGGCCTATGGTCTAGTGGTATGACGCAGCATTCGCATTGCTGAAGCGGCAGTCCGATTCTGCCTAGGTCCACATAAAATATAAAATTATTCTTCAATCAGGCAAAGTCGGACTGTGAAAGTTTGGAAACCGAGAGGTTTCCACTTCTGTCGAGGAGAGCGCACGAGAGGGCGGAAGCCCTTTTATGAAGCGAGTCAAGCGAGCGCGCACACTTCTGTCTAGGTCCACAAAAAGAACCATTCAGACGGTTTTTAATTATAAAATCTAATTTTTTGCAACTTTGTTGCAAAACATGTGTTGTCTTTCCGCTAGGAATTTAGTATTGTGTTTTGGATATGCCTTTCTCATATTTCTCAAAAAACGGCGAATTATTTCCGCTTGACGACGCCACTATTCCCCTCTCTAGCGTTGAATATCAATACGGCTTTGGTGTATACGAAACAATCCGGGTGCATAATCGAATGCCCAATTTTTTGGCAAATCATATCGAGCGCTTGCAACACTCGGCCCGGATTATTGGCTTAGGGCACCGCTGGGAAAATTCACTGGTCAGTGCTGCCGTGGCTGCACTGGTCGAAGCTTTACCCGAAACGACCTATAATATCAAAATACTATTGATCGGCGCAGCCGAACCAGACCGTGCTGAGCTGTTTGTGTTGCCGCTCGCCCCGCTTTTCCCGGACAAAAAGCTGTATCGCGATGGCGCCGCTGCTATCACCTACCCTTACGAACGGTTATTCCCCAAAGCCAAAACATTAAACATGCTGGGGAGCTACCTGGCGTATCGCACCGCTCGAGCGGCTGGCGCCTATGATGCGCTCCTTATCAATCGGGCCGGCTTTATTACCGAAGGCACTCGCACCAACTTTTTCGCCATAAAAGACAAGACAATTTTCGAAGCGCCTGCCGACTCCATATTAGATGGAGTGACTCGTCAGCATGTGCTAGAGGTAGCCAAGGAAAGTGGATACGACCTCCGCGAGGCTACTGTTACCGTCGCGGATTTGTCACGATACGACAGCGCCTTTATCACCAGTACCAGTTCCAAGATAATTCCTCTGCAAAAAATTGACACCTTTCAGTTTCCTACAATTTCTGGGCCGTTGCGGGAGTTGATGCATCAGTTTGATGATTTTTTGGCTAAAAATAAATAAAGAATGGGTTGATCCGAAAATGTAAGTTTTTCTCGTCTGGATCGTCATAGATAGTAGGAGCACCGAGCAACGGCCCGGTGATCCGGTGGCATAGAGCGGCTTTCGACTCTACGGACAACACCGTTTTCCTGATCTTAAGCTGCGATTTGGCCACAAATAGAGATCGTATAGAAGCAGTGTGCCATGATCATCAATTTCTATATAATCCTAAAAGGTGGATAATTCTGTTAATAACTTGGATCTAAAGTTAGTAATTTGTATACAATATTGTATACAATTTTTTTTATAATTAAATAATTGCTCTAAATTTAGCTTAAAAATTACAAAATATACTCCACTTAATTGTTTCATGTGAAACAATTATTGTTGTTTCCAAATCAGATTAAACAAGATTGAGAATGTTTGGGTTAGTAGGCGGCTAGTTAAAACAGTGCCAAAAACGGGTTCTTTGAGCGTTATAAGCGCTACAGCATCATTCCAAATCAGAACATCAGTTGGTTGGTCTTTGTACTGTGGGGGCAAGAATTTTAAATCATAGAAATCCTCTAATAGTTCTTTGGTCTCCAGGCCAATCTGTTGCGATCCTGTCGTTAGAATATTTTTAAAGACAATTTTTCGTCGTTTAATCTCGTTAAAATAGTATTTATATAGGTTTGGAATCTGCGCTTCGATATGATTGGTCGAGCCAATTGCCATAATTTTGGAAGCCTCTAGACTTTGGATATAGATTTTTTTAACTTGTTCCTTTCCTTCATAAAATTGAACTTTTGGTTTATTTTTTTGAGCTGTATACAATCCGCGCAAATCCGGCAGAATTTGTTGGATGGCTTCTTTTTTCTTTTCGAGTGATCGGATCAATGATTCCGGATCACTGGCTAAGTAGGCCCTTCTATTGCGCAGCACCTGTTCTTCGATTATTCCTTTCATTTTCAAGGATTCTAAAAGATTATAACAATTTGTTCTGGCGATTCTTGTTCCACGTGAAACAATGGGAGGTGTCGACAGACCGCTTTCTAGCAAAAAAAGATAGACAACAATTTCGGAAGTGTTTAAGCCAACAAGTTTGAGTCGAGAGTGTAGATCCATAGTTAACGAGAAATTTTATGGGTGAATTATTGAACAAGCCTGACAAAGTGTACTAAAAAATTAAAATAGATTAGATTACAACAAATATGTCAAAAATATCTATATCATTTTTTAATTAAAAAGTAAAGCAAATTTTGAAAAGATTTAGCAAATAGAATAAAATATATTGACAAACTCTTTTTATGTAAAAAGCCGGTTCAAATTTGAAGCATCAAGCCAGAGGGCGGGTCTCGACAGTAGAGAACGGTGCGGTATTTTTGACTAAAAGTAAGGCCCGAAAAAATCTATAAGGCTTTTATTTTTTGTGCTATAATAAAGGTGTTCAACCGATTGGATGGAACGACGTACTAATGTAAAAAATATTTTTAGACAAAATCGTATGTCTTTAGGGCGCCAGGCGATGGTAAGGGGCATTGATGTGGCATCATATATAGTGTTGTTGGTGGCAGTTTTTGCGTTCCCGTGGTGGGTAGACGGTGGATTAAGTAGCGCGGTTATAGGTGCTAAACAATATCTGTTGTTTTGGTTGACCGGTGCTATAGTGGTTGCCCAGGGGCTCAAAATAATGGTTGGTAAAAAAATTAAGTATCGGATTTCCGTACTAGATCTGCCCTGGGCACTGTTGTGTATAGGGGGGTTTTTATCGGCTTTGTTTTCGGCGAGCAGAGAAGATAGTTTTATCGGCAATACAGACTTTTTCGTTTTTTCTTTTGTCTTTATTTTATTATTAGCCGCGTGGTATGGGCTGTGCATCAATCTTATTACCACACCCCGGCGTTGGCAGGTGGTGTATGACACGCTGGTAGGGAGCGGGACGATGACGTTGATTTTGTTTGTAGTGCGCTCTTTGTTTAAATTCGACTTGCTGTCGGTGCTATCGGGGCGATCGATAGTAAATATCATTGACGACTCTAACGGGGTGTTTGGTGTATGGGTGGTTGTGTTATTGGTGTTGACGCTCGGTCAATTACTGCACAAGAGCGTGCCGGCGCGTAAAAAAATATTTTATTTTGCGGGTGCGGCCTTGTCATTAATCGCCCTGGTGCTGCTTAGCTTTAAGATGGTGTGGGTGATGGTGGCGTTGGCTCTGGGTCTTTTGTTGTTAGTGGGGGCTGGATTTATTCAGGAAGTAGATTTAACTTGGCTGTCGGTAATATTTGCTTTGTTTATTTTTACTGGTATTTTTATTGTTTTTGATACACCACGGGCGCTGCAAACGATGTTGCCCATCGAAGCGGCTTTAAACTCTTCGGAGTCGTGGTCTGTAACGTGGAAGACATGGTCGGATAACGCCAAAAATTTACTAATCGGCAGCGGGCTTGGCACTTTCAATATAGATTTTTCGCAATTTAGAAATGTGGTGTTGAATATGGATCCGGTGGCAGCTACTCTGCGTTTCAATCAGCCGTTCAATACGATATTTGCGATAATGGTCGAAGGCGGGCTGTTGGTTTTTATGGCCCTGTGTCTGCTTGTCAGTTTGAGTGGTTTTTATTTTGTCATGACGGCAGTTAAATTACGGGCTCACTTTAGATTGTCTGCCGTGATTGAGGTTTTTGAGTTAGAAAAAAAGCACGTGAGGTGGCAGTTGCTTCTGGTGGGCGGCGCCTGGCTGGTTTTGACTGTCGGCATGATTTGGTTTTCTTTTGGACCGGTTGGTTGGTGGGGGTGGGTGCTACTGCTAGGGCTATTAATCACCGCTCTTTCTTTTGAAAATCATCGGCTTATCCGGACAGAGGAATGGGTTGTCGAGGACACCGCAGAACAGCAGGTTTTGTTTTCATTTGTAATCGTGGCCTTTTTAAGTGCACTAACGTTTGGCGAGATTTGGTCGCTACGCTATTATGCGGCTGATAAATTATATACAGCAGCACTTCGTGCGGCCGATTTTTCGCAGGTAGAAAATAAATTAACAAGAGCCATATACTTACACGGATCGGCAGAGCGCTACCATATGACGCTGGCCCAGGCATATGTATTGCAAGCGGTCCGAGAAGGCCAGAATAAAGAGGCGGCACCAGAGAGGATTGGAAGTTTGCTAGGGCTGGCGGTTAATCGCGCTAAATATGCTGCCGAACTGGCTCCCCGATCAGTAGAGGTGTGGGAAAATTTGGCCAACATGTACGAAAATGCGGCGCTGCTGGTGCCCGAAACACGACAGCTGGCCATTGCCGCTATTAATGAAGGCCGGAAATTGGAGCCGTCTAACCCGTTTTTAGTTTGGCGTTTGGGCAATAATTATGCGTTGTTGGGGCAATGGAATGAAGCGATTGCTAATTACCAAGAAGCGCTAAATTTAAAAAAAGATTATGCAGCGGCCTATGTGAGTCTGGCGGCTGTGTACGAAAAGCAAAAACTATTAGACAAAGCAGTAGGAGTATATGAGGGGGTAGCCTATGACATTTCTAATAACCCTGAATTATTGTTCCAATATGGTCGGATCTTGTATAATCGGAACAGGGGTGAAGATAGAAAACGTGCAGTGTCGTTGTGGGAAGCGGTAGTCCGGCTTGATCCCCGCAATTCTAATGCGTTGTACAGCTTAGGATATTGGTATGAATCACTCGGTAAAAAGGAGCAAGCCCGCAGTTATTATCAAAAAGTAGCGGAGTTGAATCCGGGTAACGCCGAGATATCAGCCAAGCTTAAGTCTGTGCAGTAAAAAGAGTAAATTTAAAAATATGCTATTTTCGTTTATATGAAAGTGAGTTCCTGGGTAGCCCTCGTAATGGGCGGAAGCTTGATCAGTGTGGCGGCCGCGTGGGCCAGTATGACATCGACTAATTATGTTATTAATGCTGACTCCATCGGTGTCGGGGGCATTGTCGGCACTAGCACTAATTTTAGTTTGAACGCGTCGATTATGGGATTTCCGGCTGGGATAGTGTCAAGTACGAGCTACCAAGTACAAGGAGGTTTTGTAACCAGCGACGGGGGTACGATTAGTTTGAATTTAGATACGGGCACGGTCAGCTTGGGAGAGCTAAGTGCTTCCGCCGTGAAGAGCGGATCGGTAGTAGCAACTGTTAGTACAGACAAATCGAGCGGTTATACGCTGGCCATACAAAGCGTGGGTGGCAGCAGTCTAACGGCGGTGAGTGATGGGGTGGTAAGCGCGGGGAGCGAAGAATACGGACTAACCGTGAGTGGTACCCACAGTGTCATATCAAGTGACGTGGGAGTAACGGCCGGCCTCACGCTCGCTACCGCAGCGACGGCAGTCACAAGTGATGTCAGTACCATTACGTTTAAAGCTTCCATTAATTCTAATTCTGCCGCAGCTACGTATAATCAAACACTGGCGCTAATTGCCTCGGTTAATTAATGTATATGAAAATAAGCGGCTGGATAAAAATAGCGGTGATTCTGGTAGGTGTGATGGGGGAATTAAAGGGAGGTTTTCCGGCCGCGGCTTTTTCTATTTCCCCCACCAAATATGTCATTACGGTTGATCCCGGAACGACCCGAAAACTTACTTTGGAAGTAGTCAACACAGAGACCGAAAGGCTTTTAGTAAAACCAATGGTAATTGGGGTAAAGCAAACGACAGAAGGGCGTTCAATTTTTGAAAATGGGAGTGATGCGGCGGAACGATGGTTTAATACATTAGAAACTGGGACAGAATTAGCGCCACAGGCTCGACATGTATTTACTTATGAATTAACCGTGCCTAAGGATGTGGCACCCGGTTCACATTATGTTGGGCTCGTGGCTGAATCTATGCCGCGCACAGAAACAGGCGGTACCGTGCTGCGGGGGCAATTGGTGTCCGTGGTCACAATTCAAGTGGCGGGGATAGCGCACGAAGAAGTTCGAGCTACGACTCGCGTTAATCCGACGGCAGTGGTAGGAGAAGAGGCGTTTACGATCAAGCTCGGCTTAGAAAATAAAGGAAATATCGAAGTGCCTCTCCGCGGGAAAATTCGGATTGAATCGCCGTGGACAGATGATGCCGAAGAAAGGACCATGGCTTTAGGAAATGAATTGTTTGCTCAGACAAGCCGGCAGCTAACTTATCAACTAGGGTTGCCTTCCCCCTGGTTTAGTTTTGGGGTTCGTTCCGCAAGTTTCAACACCACGGCAGTCGTTATCCCGAATGAGCTTAACACCGATTTTTCTTCGTTGTTTCGATGGCCAGGAAAGTATACAGCAACGATCGAAATTACGTACGGAAAAACAAATCAGACTATAGTGCGTACGCTTTCAGTTTGGTATTGCCCGTGGTGGAGCATTGTGGGCGGATTTTTGATGTTCAGCCTGCTTGTGGCCACTTATTGCTATTTGCGGCGGCTATTTGGTCGCTATCATTCTTTGCGCTAAAAATTTTTTTATGAGTACAGTATTTAAAAAATATGCGCGTATTTGGTTGGTAACGACGCTGATTTTGACTCCGTTTTTGGGAAGCGTGTCAGTAAAAGCGGCTAATACTGGGTCGGTAAGTGTGGAGATGACAGTGCCTTCCGCTAATTCGGGTGGAGGTGGTGGAGGCGGAGGAGGGGGCGCGGGCGCGCCACCGGCACCAGCTGATAGTGCTCCTACGATAAATGCGGTGAATTATGTAGTAAAAACTACCAGCACCACCGTTGCTTGGAGCGCGAGTGATGACAAGGGAATATCATCCAGCGTGTTTGATTATGGCTTAACTACTGACTACGGTAAAAAAGGAACTATCACCGGTACATACCAAGTAATTTTGCTGGATTTGGCTACAAGCACCAAGTATTTTTTCAAAATTACCGTCACTGATACTGCCAAACAAACAGCGGTGTATACGGGAAGTTTTACCACGGCTGCCAACCCCGTTGTAGTTTTGCCGGTAATTACCGCGCTTAAAGTTGTTACTCAAAGCACTACCACGATCATAAGTTGGAATACTGATGTGGACACGATGAGCGAGGTTGATTTTGGCTTGACCGTAGATTATGGCAGCCAAAAGATCGACGAGTCGTTCTTTTCAACACATGCGCTCACGCTCGCAAAGCTGTTTCCGAATACTACATACCATTATCGTGTTATCGCTACCGACAAAAATGGCAATAGCCAAACTTCGGCTGACTCCACCTTTACTACCCTGAAAGAGCAGTTGCCTCCGCCGGACGTATCTCGTTTTCAGGCGGTACCGGTCGGGAAATCAATCGTGCTCGGCTGGCAGAATCCCTCTGCGCTCGCCGCCCCGGATTTTAAGGAAGTAAGAATTATAAAAAAAATCGGCAGCCGGCCAGCCACGATTAATGACGGAGAGTTGATATATTCTGGAAATGAAGAGCAGGTAGTGGACAAAAATGTCCAAGTAAATGTCAGCTATTATTATAGTGCTTTTACCGTCGATACTTCTGACAATCTAAGCGCCGGCACCTTTGCGAGGGCAGAGGTACCTCCTTTAGTGGGGCAAGAAATATGTACAAACGAAATAGACGATGATCTAAATGGCGCGATTGATTGTGTGGATAAAGCATGTTCGTTGTCGGCGAGCTGTTTACTTTCTCGACCGGTACCAGAGGCAGGATCTTCAGCTACTTCCTCTAAACCATCAGTTCCCTCACAGCCGGGGGCCGAAGGAGAAAATCCAACCAGCACTCCAGCCGTTCCGCAGCCCGCCACTCCCGCCGGGGAGTTGCCGGCCGGTGTAACCAAAGTAACGCTGGACAATGTTCAATTTTTGGCTGCTAATCGCCAAGTGCAGCTGGTCCCGAACGGGGCAACTATTACCAATTTAAGCGGTTTTAATTTTTCTGTTGCCTTGCCACGTGGTGTTTTTACAGAGTTGCCGGCATCTATCGTGTTAACGGTCAGCGGTCAAGGTGTGCATCAGCTCCGTTATGACTCTGTACTTCAGCGGTATATCACGGATGTGGTGTTTCCGCCGGTTGGCACATACCCGAGCTTTATTACGATTGAGTACGGCAAGGGCCAAACTGATTCAATTGCCTTTACTCTGATTAGTGAAGCCCGAGGTAAAGTTGCGGCCGACAAAAATAAGGCCCCTCTGCCCGGGGTTGTTGTAAAGTTATTTCATGAAGATGGTACACCGGTTGACCCCGCTCTTTATGGAGAGAATGGCGATTTTACGACCGCGCCCGATGGCCAGTTTGGCTGGGTGTTGCCCAAAGGTAAATATTACGCCACGTTTTCGTTGCCAGGGTACTATCAGTTTTCTACCCCGTTGTTCGATGTGACGGATAATGTGTTCAATCCTTCAATCGAGCTCGTGCCCAAACCGAAGAAATTATCCGAAGTCGTAGACTTTAATAAGTCGTTGGGAGAAAATTTACAAAATATTACCAAAAATTTGTCCGATCAAGCCGGGGCTGCGGCCAAGTTGTTACAAAATTTATCAAATGATCCACAAGTAGAAAAAGCGGTAGAGACGGTGGTGGCCCCTACCGCTGTGAGTGTCGCTGCGGCGAGCTCGGTGCCACTCATCCCGTGGGGAGATATTTTCCCATTACTGCGTCTGTTATTCTTCCAACCAGTGTTGCTTATCGGTAAGCGCAAGCGTGAGGGGTGGGGCCAGGTGTATAACTCGCTTACTAAATTACCAATTGATTTGGCTATCGTGCGCTTGGTAGATGCTGCCACCGGCAAAGTGGTGCAGTCACGCGTCACGGATAAAAACGGTCGGTATTATTTCACTGTCAATCCGGGTAAATATCGTTTGGAAGTAGTGAAAGACAAAATGTCTTTTCCGTCAAAATTATTGCAGCACTATACCGAGGATGGACGACGGCCGGATATTTACCATGGCGAATTGGTGCTGGTGAACGAGAAATACCCTGCCATTACGGCAAATGTTCCGCTTGATCCGGTGGGGGATGTGAAACCGCCACACCGGCTAAAGCTCGAAAAACTCGGCCGAGGCGTGCAGTCGGTTCTATCATCGCTCGGGCTGGTGGTTACTGCGGCGTCCTTCTATGTATCGCCTAAATGGTATGTGGGGGCACTACTTGCAGGTCATTTGGTGATTACGTTTGTATTTCATCGCCTGGCCAAACCTCCTAAACCCAAGAGCTGGGGTATCGTGTACGACCATTCCACCAAATCACCGATCGGTCGGGCCGTAGTGCGCCTGTTTAACGCTCAATTCAACAAGCTAATTGCGACGCAAATTACTGACAATAAGGGGCGGTATTATTTCCTGGCTGGGGATAATAAATTTTACGTCACCTATGACCACAAGGATTATGCTTCTCTTAAATCCGAGGATATTGATCTGGGTGGTAAAGAAGTGGATACAATTAGGAATAATGTCGGATTGAAAAAGAAAACAGCCCTTTAATTTTAAATAACCCTGTGCGAGCGCAGCACCTTCGAGCGTTAGCGAGAAGATACGTATATGTCCAAAACAAATCTAGATTTTTATCTAGTCGAAGAATTGGCAGAAAAATTACGAGTCTCTAAAATGACCATTTATCGCTATATCAAAGCAGGTAAGTTACAAGCCCTAAAACTAGGAAAAGAGTTTAGGATTGGCAAAGAGGAATTTGATCGTTTTGTAAAAAGTGTTACCCAATAAGTATGTTCAAACCCAACTATCAGCTTACCAATAAAATCGTTG
>CAZPCV010000032.1:3746-15571 GCA_964585245.1 uncultured Gammaproteobacteria bacterium | reverse complement strand
TTTACAGTCAGCCCCGTTTGACCGCTTCGGTAACTGCCCTACAAAATAACAACGAACAACCTTACATCTGGCCAATCTTGCTTTTAAAATACTCCAGCTTCTGATTTTCGGGATTTACGAGGCGCAGTTCAGAATAACCAGACTCAGCGAGGAGCCGATCGTTGCATAGTATAGCAGTTTCAATTAACAAGTCAAGATACTTGGGATTCTTGGGTTCCAGCTCCAGCGCCGAGACAATCGCCTCACGGGCGGTAATGGGCTGTTTTACTTTTAACAGTAATTCCGCCAGATGATAAAATCGCGGTGACAGGGAATCATTCAGAACAATTGCCCCTTGATAGTATTCAATCGCTTTTTCTGTGTCGCCTTCTTCTTCGGCAATCTCACCTAGTTTCGCCAGCACATTATCATCCCCCTGATTCATCTGCAGCAAAAACTGATAGGTCTCTTTCGCCTCGGCCAACGAACCTTTGCCAAAATAGGTGTCTGCCAAGCCTCTATAAGCAGCGGCAGAATGAGGATTGGATTTGATCGCCGAAATAAAAATCTGCTCGGCTTGCTCAAAATTACCTTGTGCCGCTTCATGCTCACCGTCCTGAATCAATTTTGCGAAGGCCTGTTCCTGACTATCATCTGACAACGACAGACTGCTGCCAGCTTTTTGTTTTTTCGCCGTCTCATGGTACCACAAACGTTCTACCCGCCCCACGTACACCCGAAATCGCAGTTGCGCCTTCCCCCACCAGCGCGCAAACGGGCGCAAACGCTCACCCCAATTACGCTGCCACTTCTGTGTCTCCTGTTCCATCCGGCGCGTTATGAGTTGGCGTTTGGTGCGCGCCTGTTTTTCTTGTGGTAATTGATCTACGTCCAAATTTGCCAATTGAGGAAATTTGCGCCCAACAAGAATCACCAGAGTTATAAAACTAAGCACGATAAGTAGTATCAAAAAAATCGTCAGCCACATACCAGTCAACAATTAAAAATGAAGGTCAGCGAATAATGGTACACGATTCTACCAAAGCTCGCCACGTGTCCGCTTTGACCGCCGACGCCCCAACCAAAATTCCATCTACCTGCGGCTGCGCTAATAAAGCGTGTGCATTTTCTGGGCGCACACTGCCGCCATATAATATAGCCACCTGTACAGAAGGCAAGAGGGCGGCAACAAAAGCAGCAATGCGCTCATGCACCGTCGCCACCTCGTCAGGCTCACAGGTCAGACCAGTGCCGATAGACCAAACCGGTTCATAAGCGACAAATAATATTTGATCAGCAGGGTACGCTAAGCCCTCACACGCCGCCCGCAGCTGCGCCTCGATCACCTCTATTGTCTGTCCTTGTTCACGCTCTGCTTGCGTTTCACCTACACAAAGCACCGGCACAAGACCAGCATCAACAACCGCTTCAATCTTTTGACGCACCATATGATTAGTTTCGCCTGCGAGATGGCGACGTTCGGAATGACCTACCAGCGCATACGTTGCTCCTACTTCCTTATACATACTTGCCGACACTTCACCCGTATATCCCCCCTTTTCTATCCAAAAAACATTCTGTGCACCAATCGCAATCGGAGTCTTGTCTAAAACTGTACTAACCCCCGCCATTGACAACGCGCTTGGAAAAACGGCCAACGCTAAACCACCATTAACATCGATAGACATTTTTTTTAATTCTTCGGCTAACAACAGGCTCTCGCTATGAGTCAGATACATCTTCCAATTGGCAAAAAAGTATTTCTGTTTCATATACAAATTACCAACATTTCAAAAACTCTTCTTTCGTAAACGAACCGATCGCCGCAATGCGTGCCACTTCAAGCTGCAACAAATCAGCGGCCACTTTCTGAACATCTTTCACCGTCACCTTATTAAGTTTGGCCAAAAATTGGCTTGGGGTCTCCATGGTTTTGGCGAATAAAAACTGTTTCCCATACCATTCAGCCTGCGAGCTGCCATCTTCGAGACTAAGAGCCAAACGCCCGGCAATACTGCTTTTAGCGAACTTTAATTCATTTTCAGTAACCGGCTCAGACGTAATTTTTTTGATTTCTTCTTTAATCACCTTGATCGCCTCGGCTAATCGCAACGGATCAAGCCCGGCTTGAATATAAAATTGCCCGCAGTCACGCAAGCCACCCCCGGCGGCGCGCACCATATAAGCCAGCCCGCGTTTTTCACGAACTTCGATAAATAATCGCGAGCTCATTCCCCCGCCCAAAATAACGGCCAAGAGCGAAGCGGCATACCGCCTGGGGTCCCGGTGGGATAGCCCCGGAAAACCGATAATCACTTGAGCCTGATCCACTTTTTTGGTATGCACAGCTACCCGTTCGTTGAGCGGCTTAGGCCCCACTAGTGGCGCTGGCACAAAACCTTTTTCATAAAAACTGCGTTTGGTAGCGCCTTTAACGTCTTTTTTCACCGTGAAATCTTTCAAAAAATTCTGCAAATGGCGGCGATCAATCGCTCCGGCCACAATGAGTACCATATTGGCGGGCCCATAGTGACGCTGATAAAACGCGCTTAAATCGTCACGAGTAATGGCCCGCACGGTTTGCTCCGTGCCGCCGATATCCCACCCCAACGGATGATCGCCAAACACGACCTCGTCAAACAATAAATCAATCGCCATGCTCGGATTATCCATATACATTCGTAATTCTTCGACAATGGCACCTTTTTCTTTTTCTACTTCCCCCGCATCAAGAGTCGAATTAAAAATCATGTCCCCCAACAAATCAAACGCAACAGCCTGTTTAGAGCGATCAATCTTGATATAGTAGCCGGTATATTCTTTGTTCGTAAAAGCGTTGTAATCCGCACCGAATTTTTCTATAGTGAGCGAAATATCAAGCGCCGTAGGCCGCTTCGTCGTCCCTTTAAATAACATGTGTTCCAAAAAATGCGCCGCTCCGGATACTTTACGATCTTCATACCGGGATCCAATCGGAAACATGGCCAGCACTGTGGTTGCTTGCGTGCCTGTTACAGGCACGGTGATGAGCGTCAATCCATTAGGAAATTTTTTTATAGCATGCATATAGCAGACTTAATCAATTAGAGGGACGAAACTAACGCCCATCTGGCCATATTGTGAGGAGGAACTAAACGGTACCCTTGCAAATCTTTGGCCGATGCTTGAAATTCATTTGGAATCGATACATCTTGTTCTAAAGCTATTCTTAAATTGGTAATGGCTGTTTTAAATTGAATCGCCAGTTTCTTTTCCTCATCCTTTAATTCAGGATGATTGGAATCGTTCAATGCTACTAACAAAACTCTTGCCCAATCCCTATCTTCCTTAGTTCCATTTAAACAAAGCTCCCCTTTTTCAGTAACTTTAAAATACCTTCCACCTAGTATTTCCTTAAGTTCTCTAAGGGGAACCCTAATATCAATTCTACTTTTTTCTGCCGTCTCTGACATAACTTTAGGCTTTAGAACACAAATTTTTGTTGCAAGTAATTGACTAGTTCAGCCATCGCTACTCGTTCCTGGGCCATCGAATCACGATCACGCACGGTAACTTTTTTATCCGTGATGGAATCGAAATCGACCGTAATACAATATGGCGTACCGATTTCATCCTGACGACGATAACGTTTGCCGATACTCTGCGTCTCATCATATTCAATCGACCAGTGCTTGCGCAATTCCTGCGCAAGCGGCTTGGCAATCGCGGCCAATTCTTCTTTTTTAGACAACGGTAAGACCGCCACTTTAATCGGCGCCAAAGCTTTGGGGAATTTCATAACAATACGGGTCTCGGTTTCGCCCTCTTTGGCTGTCGGTGCCGCTTCTTCACGGTACGCTTCAAGGAGTAACACAAGAAGCATACGATCAATACCGAACGTCGGCTCGATTACATGCGGCAAGAATTTCTCGCCCGTATCCGGATCAGTATAATGCAAATCCTGTCCGCTCACGGTCTCGTGGCGAGACAGGTCAAAATCAGTGCGATACGCGATACCATGTAATTCTTTCAGACCAAATGGATATTTGTATTCAATATCAACCGTGCGCTTGCTATAGTGCGCGCGTTCACCATCCGGAATTTCATGCCAGACCAAATTATCCATATTGATCTGCATGATATCCTGCCACCAGCGTTTGATTTCGCCGAGCCACATTTCGAACACCGCTTCCCATTGGTCGGGCTTAATGAAATATTCAAATTCGCCGATCTCGAATTCCCGAGTGCGGAAGATAAAGTTGCCGGGGGTAATTTCGTTCCGAAAATTCTTGCCAACCTGCGCCAAGCCAAATGGAAGGCGGCGGCGCGTAGCGATCTGGACGTTTTTAAAATTCACGAACATGCCGCCGGCTGTCTCGGGCCGCAGATACGCTACTGATTGCGAATCATCCGTCACGCCCAAAAATGTTTTGAACATCAAATTAAAATGTTTCGGCTCTGTCAGTTGACCCCCACAATCCGGGCACGGTACTTCTTTCACACTTTTGGCCGGCTCGTCTTTCATATGCGGCTCGAGCGTATTAGCTTCCAATAAATGATCGGCTCGAAAACGATGATGGCATTTTTTGCATTCTACCAATTGATCGCTAAAATTTTGCAAATGACCCGACGCTTCCCAGACTTTGGGATTCATGATTATCGCCGTATCGAGCGGCACCATATCCTCGCGTTCCTGGACGAAAAATTTCCACCAGGCTGCCTTGATATTCTGTTTCAACAAATGCCCAAGCGGGCCATAATCCCAGCTGTTCGCCAGCCCTCCATAAATTTCGGAGCCTGGGAAAATAAATCCGCGGCGTTTTGAGAGTGAAATTATTTTTTCCATTACATTGTTCTCTTCGTTCATATAATTCTGCATTAATTCATTACTTACACTTTCATTATTTCCGCCTCTTTATCATCGCCAATCGCTTTAATTTCTTCGTTAAATTCTTTAACCATCTTTTCTAACTCGTCCTGCAAACTGAACTTATCATCTTCGGTAATCGTCTTGTCCTTTTCCTCGGCCGCAATCAATTCCCGCACCTCTTCGCGCACTTTGCGCACCGAAATTTTGGCCTGCTCCAACTTTTGATGCAGTACTTTTACCAATTCCTGACGGCGCTCGCTCGTAAGCTCGGGCAACGCCAGGCGAATAATTCGCCCGTCATTCATGGGGTTGATGCCGAGACTAGAATCACGAATCCCCTTTTCCACGGCTCCGAGCAAGCTTTTGTCCCATGGATCAATGGTCAAAGTTTTGGCATCGCTCACAATTATCGAGGCCGTGGCCCGCAGTGATTGCCGGGTACCATACGCTTCGACCATGATATTTTCGACCATGGCTGTCGAAGCTCGGCCCGTGCGCAACCCCGCAATATCTGTTTTCAAAAAATCAATGACCGCTTTAAAATCAGCTTTAAAATCAGCTAAATTCATACGATATTACTATTAATTGATAAGAGTAAACGCCACCAAGAGCGTATTGGGGAGCGAGGGATTAATGTAAATTCCGATAGGAATCGTATTAGTCGGCAACTTCTTCGTAACCCACGTTTTACCCCCATCGACCGACTTATAAAAAGTCGACCGCACATGGTTCTGATCATCACCCAAAATCGTGGCGGTATAATAAATTTCTTTATCATTCCCTGGATTAATCGCAAAGGAATATACGTTAACACTTCCGGGCGGAGTAATCAACTTGATCTCTGCCCAGCTCGCTCCGCCATCGTCCGAGCGTAAAATGCCATATTTAGAAATCCAAAACAAACTATTCTTGCGGCTGGGATGCAAAACCAGGCGATAAAATTCCGCGGTTCCGCTAAAATTATTCAAACCCGTATTATAATCTTTCCAGTTCGCACCGCCATCGTCCGAGCGATACAGCCCGTTGCGATAGGTACCTACGTAAACACGGTTTGGTATAAATGGGTCGGTGCTGATCTGTTGCACCTGGATGTCAAATCGCTTCACCACGCGCCAGCTCACGGCCGCGTCACTGCTGGCGAGAATGTCTCCGCCGAGTACCGCCGCATACACACGGCGAGAATCATTAAAATCAATGGCTACGCCCACAATCCGCTGCTCGGGCCGCTCTTCGGTATAGACAATCTGCCAGGTGCGGCTGCAGTCCGTAGTTTTAAACAGATGCTGCGCATCAGACACATAAATCGTACACTTGTCATGTGGATCTACCGCCATGCCGTAAATAAATTTCTGCCCCAACCCTTCGGCATACTGCCAGGTATTGCCATTGTTATAGGTATAAAAAAGCCCTTGTCCGCGGGTAGCCAAATAGAGCGAGTTTGGATCGCTCGGATCATTAAACACGCGATAGACCCGGACGCCACTAATACTTTTTACTCCCTGCGCAGTCGGGAAGGTCATGGCCGGCTTCCAGGTTTCACCCTTGTCATCTGATCGATAGACGCCCATCGGCCCGGCGGCCGTTGAACCGCCGATTTGAATACAACCTGCCCCCATAAAGAGTAAGGTAGGAAGCAATAAAATAATGGCCCGCCACGATTTTTTCATATTAAAAAGCTAGTAAAATATGTTCTAAAATAAGGGCTGGATGAATATTCTGCCGCAGTAACCGGCGTCCTTCGGCAATCGTATCGATCACACGTACCATCTGAAAAGGAGTGATCCTCCATGCTTCTGTTTGCGGCTTCTGCTGGGCCGGCATCGAATGCGCCAGCAGGGCTTCACGAAAAAAGAATTCCCACGAAGACAGAACCCCGCTCAGCCGTTCGCGCCCGCGCACCCCTTCGTCCCCTTCCCCCAGAAGCGATTCCGTTGCCTTGACTCTGACATAAAACGGCTCCCCCGACAAGCGCTGCCAGCGAATACGCTCCTCCACATACCCTTGATACACTTCCGGACTCGCCAAAAATTCCAGCGCTTTCCCCGGCCGGCCCCAAGCCGCCTTAGCCATCTCCGAGGCTTCTGCCTCTGTCGCCCCTCGGTCTCTTAAGGCCGAACAAATAACCGATTCTGTCACTAACGAAAAATACAGCAACTGCGCGCGCGAACGAATGGTAGGTAATAGCGTCTGATCATTTTCACTTAATAAAAAAATAATCGTTTGTTCCGGAGGCTCTTCTAATAATTTAAGTAGCGCATTCCCTGCTTCGGTATTTAATAATTCGGCCTCGTTAATGACGACTACACTGTGCGACGCTGCCCACGGGCGCGAGCCAATCCGGCTTTTTAAATTACGGGCCTGTTCTACGGTAATATCTTTTTTTAATTTACCGGTTTTTTCGTCGGTCAAACGCTCGATATAATAAAAATCGGGATGCGCCTTTAATTGCCCCGGAGTACATCGTAATAATTGCTGGGCAAGGCCAAAAGCGAGGGTTCGTTTACCGATCTGATTGGGGCCAATAAAAGCATAGGTGCGTGCGTGCGGAACACCATCTAACGACGTCGTTAAAAACTCTACAACAGACGAATTTCCTATAATCATAGCGGAGTTAGTATAGCAAAGAACTACCCGGCTGACAACAAAAATCCTATTGAATTGGCTTAATTTAAAAAAAGATGCCCAAACGGGTGATTTTTGGCTAATTATAGCGAGACAGGATAAAGACAGTGTGATTAAAAAGGCTCTGTTCAGCGAAAAATATTTACGCACTTATGTCTTAAAATAAAAAATCCCCTACCGCATTCATCGGAGGGGTTTTAATTTTATATAATTTACTGAAAAATAATTTCTACTCTAGCAGTTGTGACGCTCCAGAATTATTTAGTGGCCAAAATACTACGTTTATAACTTTCCAGATTATCGAGCGCAATACCCGTACCTTTGACCACACACAACAGCGGCTCTTCGGCCACATAGGTAGGTACCCCAGTCGCCTGAGCGATCAATTGATCGAGGTTACGTAATTGTGCAGAGCCACCCGACAAGATAATACCTTTATCCATCACATCAGCCGACAATTCCGGCGGCGTCTCTTGGAGCACGCCTTTGATAGCTTCGACTAACAGCTCCATGTCATGCTGCAGAGCTTCGGTCGTGTCATCAGACGTCACGGCGACGATACGTGGCAATCCGCTAATCATATCGCGCCCTTTAATTTCTACGGACAACGGCTTGTCCATAAACAGCGCGGAGCCAACGGCCATTTTTATTTCTTCAGCCGTTTTTTCACCCACTGCCAAATTATACTTATGCCGCACATAATCAGCGATCGCCTCGTCGAATTTGTTTCCGCCAATACGTACCGAGCCCCAGGCCACGATACCACCCAACGAAATCACCGCAATTTCCGCCGTACCTCCACCGATATCAATAATCATATGCCCCGACGCCGCCCCGATCGGAATGCCCGCGCCGATAGCGGCCACAATCGGCTCTTTGATAATATACGCCGCTTTCGCACCAGCGGCTATGGTAGCATCAATCACCGCGCGGCGTTCGGTGGATGTAATTCCGCCCGGTACCGCCACCATCACTTCGGGCCGGAACAAACGCACGCCACCAAGGGCTTTGTTGATAAAATACCGGAGCATCGCTTCGGTCGTATGATAATTAGCAATTACACCATTCTTCAACGGGCGTTCGGCCAGAATAGTATCCGGGGTGCGGCCAATCATGTCTTTAGCATCAAGGCCTACTGCCAGCACTTTTCCGTCGGCTTTGGAAATCGCCACTACGCTTGGTTCATTGACCACAATACCCTTTTTGGGCACATACACTAATACATTTTTGGTGCCCAGATCAATGCCGACTTTTTTTACAAACATATTAATTAGCTAACGTAACTCCAAAAATCCGGTCTACTGATAAATCAGTCTTTAAATCATAACGGTTATCCCCGTGAAATGCGGGCATCTCACCTGGGCGCGCCGCTTTGACAGGTGTACCAAAATTAAGACCCAGAGTCAAACCAACACCATTCGTACCTAATTGTTTTTGGACGCTAAGAGCATATTCGCCTTGTTTAAGTCGTTCGACCACCGTTGGCGCTAGATAATACCTAAACTTTAGATGACCTTCCTGCAGTGCCCCCACATCGACCAGCGTACCAAACCACGCCCGGCCGTCTTCTACGCCCTTGTCTACCGGCGTGTTTTTGACCATTCCTTCCACCCCGATTAATTCACTGCCCAGAGGCACAAAAATCCGGGCATAACTGCGGTAGCGACTGGTGCGCCAATCAATCTTGTGCGTATGGGTATAGTGCATGTCCACCTCAGCAATATATTTTTGGGAAGTGGTAGGAGTGATGGAATACGTGAGGGCTCGCTTAATTGATGCGTCAGTTTTAAGGGCCGCTAAATTCGCATCAGCGTATAACAAATAGTCCCCATCAAACGGCCGCATCTGCCCACTCCATCCTAGTGCAGCCACTTTTGTTTGCATGTCAACATCAGTGCTATACACCATCAGTTGTTTTTCCTGTATCAAATGGCGAGCCAACGCCCAATAAGCCGACCAATTTTTGAACAAATCCCGCTTCAGTTTTTCTTCCAAAGCCTTGCCCAAATCACCCAGTATCAATTTGCGTTCAATTGCTTTCTTCCCATCCTTAACATATCCATATTCTACTTCATATTCCAATTTTTCGGTAAAATTTTGGCTGGTATATTCTTCTCCATCTACTGTCAAAGGCCCCGTAATAGCTAGAAGCTTTTCAAATATGGTTGGTGTAATGCCAATGACCGCGTCTATTTCTCCGGCCGCCAAACCACGTTCTTTACCATACAGCTCAAGCGCCTTTTGACTGGAGCGGGCAAAATCCGGCGACCAGTTGGCATCGCGAAAATTCCAGCGATCTACCAGCACATATTTTTTAAGCGGAGCCGGCGGCTCGGCAGAAAACGGCGGCGCGTAATTATCTAATATCTCGGTTCCTTCTACTTTGCGCACACTAAACCGGGCCTTATCAATCCCCACTACCGCGTATGCGCCCATAAAACCGCCCCCCGGCCGCAGCTCGGTATTATTTAAAAACAAAACCAAATATGTTTTAGCCTTATTAAATCCCAAAAAATCTTTTAACACTTCTGATTCAGACACAGCCGGGGCGGCAGGCGTGGAGGTGGCTACAACCGGCTCATCAACGGTCAATGTCGGTAGACGGCCTAATACCTGATCAGCAACGATGCCCGAGATACTGTTGAAGCCGAATATATAAAAATAAATCATCCCGCCAAGCACGCCGAGCAGCAGAATAATACCAGCTGTTAGAAAAAACTTTTTCATAAAACCACAAATAAAAAGTCAAAACGTGTAGCCAAATTAAACAGATGGACTCGTCGCTCGTTTTTTGGTTGAGACATTAAACCCTAAATACCGGCCAAATAATAAATGGGTAATTGCATCAAGACACGGTAGAGCCGAAAATAAAATCAAAGACACCGGCAACAAGAGCCACTGCAGCAACATGTATCCATATATATGTCGTTTCGATTGCTTGGGACGCGGCGGCATAATCAAAAAACTCAGAGTCGCCGACATAATGAGCCCGATCATCGAGAGCGTCATGAGGCGCTGCAACACGAGCGGCGTATTAAAAAACAAGGTACTCTGCTGCAAATCAGCGCTGGCAATCCAGAGCGGTAATTTCCCTAATACGGTAATTAAAATTGTGACCACAGCCCAACTCCACTTACCTTCAAATTCATGCCAGAAAATAACGGCTTTTTTAAGCCAGGGGATTTCGGGGTGTTTTTTAAACTCCCACAATAAAAAAGGGATATTCTCCGTGCCCCAGGCCCACCGGCGCTGTTGGAAATATAAATTCTTCAAACTTTTCCACCAACTGGTGTCACGCACCGTATCCATCGAGACCGGAACATACAATGGAGTCACTTCGTAATCGCCACCATTCTTGAGCCAACATTGAAAAAAAATCCGCGAATCTTCACTGACGATGTTTTTAGCGTGACCACCACAATCGACCACCGCCTGAAAACTCATACTATGCGACGAAAAAGTTACCAGGCTATCCAAGCGCGCCAAACTGAACAGCATCCAGAAACTGGTTCCGAGAGCCATGATCCGCAATACCGCCGGCGATTCCCACAGATTATTGTTATACAACGTTACCGGCTGGAACGAGCTATGGGTCGGCCGTGTGTGGCTGCAATACATGTAACCCAAATGAGCCAAATACTCCGGATGCACGATCGTATCGATATCAAAGACCGAAATAATAATGTTCGCGTAATTCCACCCCCGCTTGTCGGCATAGGCTCGAAACTGCTCTTCGGCATAATGAATGTTAGAGCCTTTTCCCGGAATTTCGCCCACCAGTCCGCTGGGGTGAATATACGGAATAATATCGGCAAAATGCTGTCCGAACCGTTCTTTGGCCAAATTCTGAACCCGTTCGGCGTGGGCGCGTACGCGTTCTTCACCCGAAATCACTACATAAACACGGCTACTTGGATAACTAGAAGCTTTAAGTGCCAGCAAGGTCGCTTCAACCACCGCCCACTCCTCATTATATAATGGTAAAAAAATAACCTGAATTTTTTCTTCCCATTTAGGAAACGTTGTCCGCCATTTTTCAAACCATTTCACGCGCATCGCCCGTTTGAACCGCCGCCACGAGACCACGACATAAAACGAGAAATATAATACCCGCAGCACCCAATACACATCAAACACGATCACGGCATACACCATCCAAAGTGGCCTGACAAACGACAAGACTATACTTACGATAAGCGTCAGCCAAATCACTATCCCCGGCAACATTTCATAAATACGGTAGCGGCGGTACTCACTCAGCATAGGTGATTTCTTTTCCTCCCAAACGTGGAGGCCCGCTATACTGTGGTAAAGTATATATCCCCGCCGGCTGCTGCTGTAACAAAGGCAGCCACGCTTCATCGATGGTGGGTAC
>CAZPCV010000032.1:0-3736 GCA_964585245.1 uncultured Gammaproteobacteria bacterium | reverse complement strand
GGTATATGAAGAGTAAGAGCGAGCGTATTTGCTACTGTTACTGCCACACGAGTCGCTGTAAACCGCCCCTGTCCACCTACGACCGCTACCCCTTGTATAGCTGCTCGACTTAAAGATTCATTTAACAAAAATTGATCAATAGCACCCAACAGCGAACCCACGAAGGCCCGATCAAATTGACAGATGCGGATTTCCGTAGCCCCGTCAGCACTATGAATTACCACCGTTTCACCCTGAGTATTATCTAGCAACAAATACATAGAACTACAGAATTACAAATGATATTCATCAACCATGATCGTGTGTTTGGCTTCGAACAATCGATACAAAAACACATCTCCGATTTCACGCCGCTCTTCAAATTCCTGGGCCGTCAAAATCACATAGCGAATCGGTTGACCCAGCATCTTTTCAAAATCTTTCACTATTTTACTAACGACCGTAAGTTTGATGTCGCCGACCAGCAATAAATCGGTTCCCACCTCCGCGGCCCCGGTGAAAATTCCGCTCAACATAAAAAATTTCAACTGTCCGGCCCGTTTCATTATCTCATCAATGAAGACTCGCTGTTCCAGCAAATTACTTTTATTTAGCAGTGCTTCTAATTCTGTAAAAAGAATAAATCCGGTATCCAATTGATAGTATTTAGAACGCTCTGTGCCATTTACACCCTCGGCTTCAAGCGGCAACGTCACCGGGCGCAACAATCCGGCTTTCTCGAGATTAGCAATCTCCCGGCGGATAGCATTTAGCTGTACATCCACCAACCGGGCTAATTCCCGGAGATAAAAAGGCTTGTTCGGCTCGCGAAAAAAAATCTGTAATAATTTTAAGCGCGTCTTTGAACCAAAAAAGTGTTCAAGCATATTTTGGTGAGTAGCCGCTGATTCGCTCATATGTAAATAACGTAGACTTTTCTAATAACGTATAGTATACTATCCTAAAAAAGGTAAGTCAAAATAACATGCCTGGCCTCAAGCAAGGTATCATTATAGCTCTAAAAAAAGAGCTTAAACGTATTTATGGCCGAAGAAATACTACGATTAAACGAATTTTTCGTTGAAGGAGGCAATCCGGAATTGTCTCATGTACTACTGCATATTACCGAACCAAGCACTCCCGAAGAAAAAGCCAAGGGATATTTTTTTGCAGTCTGTGAAATAAACGAGGGTACGCCCGACTACATTAAAACTATCCAGACGACCATCACCGACATTGAAAACAAGTATTACGATACTCACGATGAAGAAAATGATACCAGCCTCGAAGCTATTCTAGAAGAAGTAAATCAAACCTTACCCGCGCGTCCAAATTTACACTGCCTCATCGGCGTCATCCGCTATCAACAAATTATCTTCAGTTTTTCGGGGAGCCCGATTGCCGTATTTTTTTACAAAAATAAAGCAGGGCAGTACCAAAAAATGGATTTGATAAAAACTTCCGCCGATCCGAGCAGCGACGAGTCAGACAGCCAGCTCTTCAGCCAGGTTATCCAAGGTAAAATTAGCCCCGGCGACTACCTGTGTATCGGCACACCCCAATTTGGCGATTATTTTAATGCTGACCGCCTGCAAAAAATAATTACCGTGCGGCCGCCCCGCCAAAGCGCCGAGCACCTGCAACGCGCCCTCAAAGAGCTCAAAAACCAACAATCGTTCGGCGGGCTCATCATCCAACTCTCTCCCGCTGAAGCGCAAACCACTTTTATACAACGGCCTCGGCCCACCAGCGAAGATTCGGCTCGTTCACTTACCAACTTCTTTGGCACCGAAAAAAATACTGCCGCCACTCTGACACCGTCACTCTGGCCCAAAATCGAAGAAAAAATGAGTGCTATCTTCAAAAACTTGACCACATCCAAGGTTGTTTCCACTCCCCCTCTACGCGCTATACAGTCGCCAAAAACCGAGATCAGTTCCACCCATCTGCGCCCACATATTCCTGCCACTGATCATCGAACGCGAACACACCGCTACGAACTAAATCAAGAAATGGTGGCAAAAATTGGTGGGTATGCTTGGAGAACACTGCGTTTTATCGGCGCGCTCCTGTATGAAATAGGAGTATTGCTCTTCTCCTTATTGTTCGCCTTAGGCCGAAACCTGATACTGTTAGTATTTGTCGCAATCAATTATCAGGGCCGCCGCAAAAACATTCTAGAAGAATGGAACAAACAATATCACAGCCTGCGCTCTAATCTGGCCCAATTACCTCTCATTACCAAAATTCTTACAATTGGCGTTTTCATCTTGGTATGCATCTTTAGCGGCAGCATTCTGGTTTTACGATATAAACAACAAAATACCTTAGCGCTGGTTAATTATAACGCTCGTCTAAAATCTGTTTCGGACAAGATCGATAGCGCCAAAAGCTCTCTGCTATATGGAGACGAAATTCAATCGCTACAGTCAATTAAAGAAGCCGAGGAACTGCTAGCGCAACTCCCCTGCGCTGAAAAAGAAACAAAAAATCGCTGTGAAGCTTTCAATGCTGATCTAGAAAACATTCGGGTAAAAGTCCGTAAAATCACGACTATTACCCCCGAACTGATTACCACCTGGACCACTGCCCAAGGCGCCCCACTAAACGGCGTAATCAAATTAAAAAATCGCTTACTCGCTTACAGCAATTCGGAAGGACAATTATACAGCTACGATCTGAACACCAAAGAAGCAGCGACTGTTCCGCTCAACTTTGCTTTAAACGGGCTAGTCACGAGTGGGGTACCCAAAGAAAATGATTACGCCTTATTCCAAAGTACGACCAATGAATTACTCCGATTTGAGCCCGACAGCAATACAATAAAAAAAGTTGATGTCAGCTATCCAAATGATAACCCTGTCATTACTGCGTTTACGGTTTACAACCGCCGCCTTTACACTCTCGACGCCAACAATAATCAAATTTACAAACACGACACGATTAAAACTGGCTTCGGCCTCGGTAAAAATTGGCTCAAAGAAACTCTGCCCAGCCTCCATACCGGCACTGACCTATCAATCGACGGCGATATCTGGGCCATTACTTCGGAAGGCGCAATCAATCGACTTGTCAGCGGACAACCACAACCCTTCGCGATTGTAGGCCTCGATCCGGCCATTGGTGGCGGAGCCAAACTCTGGACCTATAATGATTTGACCTACGTGTATATTCTGGATGGCAAAAATAAGCGGCTGATTTTGGCCGACAAAGAAGGCCGTCTTAAAACCCAATTGATAGCGACCCAGTTTGAAAATCCCAGCGATTTCACGATTGATGAAACCGGTCGCACAGCGTATATCGTTGATGGGACAAAATTATTTAAAGTCGCGCTACCTCTTTAAAAAACTTTCGCAGAAATAGAACTGTTCTTCCGCTACAAAATAAAAACCCTAGTCTTTTGAACTAGGGTTTTTTGAAGCAATTATTATTTCAAAACAGCTTTACCACCAGCTTCTTCGATCTTCTTCTTCATGGCTTCGGCTTCATCTTTCTTCACGCCTTCTTTTACTACTTTCGGAGCGCCGTCAACGAGAGCTTTGGCATCAGCCAAACCAAGGCCGGTGATTTCTTTAACCACTTTGATCACGGAAATCTTGTTAGCACCAGCGTCGGTAAGTTCAACGTTGAATTCGGTTTTCTCTTCAGCAGCGGCAGCGCCTGCGCCAGCAGCTGGAGCAGCCATCATCATGGCTGGAGCGGCAGCTGATACGCCAAATTTCTCTTCGAGAACTTTGACGAGTTCAGCCAAGTCCAA
>CAZPCV010000031.1:14466-16037 GCA_964585245.1 uncultured Gammaproteobacteria bacterium | reverse complement strand
ATTAATTTTTCTTCCATTTGGAGAGCTGCAGCGCCAGCCGTTCCAAATTGTTCGCCCGTACAAAATTGCTGGAACATAGAGCGGAATTTTAGCGTATAAAATTCCTGGCTATTTTGACCAACCCGGCGATTGCGATACAGGATTGGGTGGCCGCTCTCGATGAGGATGATTAGAGAGATGGTGAGGTACAACGGAAAGCAGATGATAATTAGGGCGAGCGAGCCGATAATATCGATACCGCGCTTGATGATGCGCCCCCAGCCGGTGAGTCGGGTTTGGCGCAGCTCAATAATCGGAATGCCGGCAATAGTAGATACGGCCATGTTGGTCGAAATGGTAGCGAATAAATCGGCCGAGTATTTAAAAGCAATATGATGTTCGTTGGCAAAATCAATCATCGCGAGCGTATCGGCTTCGTCGCGCACGGGATTGGTGAGAATAATTTCGTCTGGAGAAAGCGAGGTGATTTTTTTAGCGACAGCGGCAGAAAAATTTGGGAAAATACCAATTACCGCATAGCCGCGTTGCGGCTCGGTTTTCAAGGCGTGCACGATGCTGTCGGACACGGCCGCGGTGCCGATAATAATGGTGCGGCGCAAACCGAATCCGAAACGGTACAGCAGTGTTTTTAATCCCCGTAATAACAAGCGGCCGATTACTATATAGATCGTCGCTATAATCCAGCCGGTTACTACCAAGAAACGTGAGTCAAAACGCTGTAAGGTAAAAAATACATAAATGGTAATGGCGGCAAAGCTGGTCGAGCAAGCCATCACAATGCTGGTGATTTCGTTGGCGAATTTACGATTCGGGTTGGTATTGTAGAGGCCCGAAAGAATGAAGATGGCGATCCAGCCGAGCGCCACGACACTTGTTATTTCGAGGTACCGCTGAAAAGGCAGGCTGAACGTAAAAAAAACCGGACGCAGCGCCACGATCGTCTCGGAAAAGCGCAGGGCATACGCAGTGCCGGCGGCGAGGATAAGGCAGAGATAATCGAGCGGAAGCTGCAGGAAAGTAAAAAAAAGTTCAAAACGTTTCATATAGCCATATTTTAGGCTAAAAAACATGGTGAGTCAATTAAAACAAAAACCCCCGTTGCCGGGGGAAAATGTGGTCTAGTAGTATAAGCCGAATTTTGTGTCCCGACTAGGTCGGGATGATAATCATTTATCTAGTCCTGCTATTGCTAGCAGGATCAAGCGAACGAACTTTTCACCTCGACATGGTCGGGGCGCTGTTCTTGCATCAGATAGGGTTTAGCACGAAACGCTGTCACCAGCGTTTGAGCAGAGTGGCTCTAGTCTTAAGAGTTAGAACCTCCCTGCACTTTTCACCTTTCATCCCGACAAGTCGGGATTAGTATTGTCTCTGTGCCACTGTCCCGCTTCGAAACGTTGCGAATCGAAGGGTGGGCGTTACCCACTATCCTTTTCCCCCCGACCTGGTCGGGGTTTGGATGTTCGGACTTTCCTCCCCGACTGAGTCGGGGCGATTATCTGTAATAGACCGCGCATAGTTAACCATTTTTTGGCTTATTTGTCAATATACAGGGTTTTTAGATATACTAT
>CAZPCV010000031.1:0-14366 GCA_964585245.1 uncultured Gammaproteobacteria bacterium | reverse complement strand
CGGACTTTTGAATTGTATCAAGACCCGGCGCAGGAATTAGATACCCAAACCTTGAAATACGGTATCTGGTTTGTGACGAACCGTTTGGCTCTGTATCGAGTGGTAACGGTGGTGTTATCGCTAGTAAGTGTTGTATTTTTTGCGTATGCAGGTTGGAGGGGTTGGCAAGAGGTCAGTATCGCGCTCTCGGATCGGGGAGCAGCGTTTAATCGTAGTGTGCGTACGTTCCCGGATTACACCTTAATTAACCCGCGTTTTACCGCGCAATCGTTGCAAATAGTTAACGCCCGCGTCTTTTCTGGTGGGATTGATAAATACGATCTAGTGGCCGAGGTGCGCAATCCTAATCCGCGCTTTGCGGCCCGGTTTGAATATTCCTTTTTAATAAACGGCCAGTCCACGCCGCCTCAGTCAGGCTTTTTATTACCTGGTGAACAGCGGCCCCTGGCGTTACTGGGGCTCAAAAGCGGCTCGTATTCGGCGAATCCGGAAGTGCAATTGCAAAATATTACGTGGAAACGGATATCTAATCACGCTATTCCCAATGTGTCGGCCTGGCTAGGAGAGCGGCTTAATTTTGGTATAACCAATTTCGATTTCAAGAGTGCGGGCACCGAAACCGCCAGCGCCGTAATTTCATTTACTCTGACTAATAACAGCCCGTATAGTTACGCTGCGCCGCAATTTTATGTCGGGCTGTACGATCAGAGCACCTTGGTGGGAATCATTCCGTTGACGATTGCGAATTTTACGTCGCAGTCGGCTAAAAAAGTTGATTTGTATAGTTTTGCTCCGAGTTTGTCGGTGAGTGAAGTGAAAGTGTTTCCTCTGATTGATCTGTTTAATAAAGATGACTATCTGGAACCGGAAAAGTAATCTGGCATGAATGGTATGATTAATTTGGCAGCCTGGCGGCGAGTGAAATTTGATTGGGTGTTGGCAGGGGCGGCTTTGTTATTGATAGCTTTGGGGCTAGAAGCGATTTATAGCGTTGATTTATCTCGAGGCGAATCATCATTGTACTTTCGAAAACAATTGCTGGCATTGGGGATCGGCTTAGGGGTGTTTGTAGCTGCCAGTTTGACTCATTATAGTTTTTTTCGTTCCATCGCGAAGCTGGGGTATTTGGGAGGAGCACTTCTTTTGACCGCTGTATTATTTTTGGGGCAGACTATTCGCGGCACGCGCGGCTGGTTCGTAATCGGCGGGTTTTCTTTTCAGCCGGTAGAATTCGCCAAGGTGGCACTGATTCTCATGCTCGCCTATATTATCGTGCACTCCGGCCGCCGGTTTGAGCGCCCGTTGTTTTTTGTGGGTACAGGTATAGTCACGTTAATTTTAATTGGGTTAACCATGCTTCAGCCGGATCTAGGGTCGGGGGTGCTCCTCGGCCTCATTTGGCTTGGACTCATGTATGTGGTGGGGGCACGGCGCCAATTTTTTGTATACTTAGGGGTTGCGATGGCGATTTTTTCGATAATCGCCTGGGGGTTCTTGTTGAAAGATTATCAGAAAGACCGGCTTCGTAATTTTGTAAATCCAGAGCGTGATCCGCTCGGCACCGGGTATAATGTAACCCAGGCGATTATTGCGGTAGGGAGCGGTCAATGGTTCGGGCGAGGCCTGGGGTTTGGATCGCAGAGTCAGTTGCGTTTTTTGCCCGAAGCCCAAACCGATTTCGTGTTTTCGGTGATAGCCGAAGAATTGGGATTTGCGGGCGCAGTCGTGATGCTTGTTTTGTATAGTGTTTTGCTGTATCGTTTGTATCTTATTATTTATCGGACAAAGGATGACTTTGTGTTGGCGACAGTGAGTGGGGTTATGGTATTATTTTTTAGCCAGTTAATTATTAATGTAGGGGCAGAGGTGGGGCTGTTGCCAGTGACTGGGGTGACACTGCCGCTCGTTAGCTATGGAGGGTCATCACTCATTATCAATTTGTTGCTTTTGGGGATCGTGGAGAGTATGGTGGGGAGAGGGCAGTAAGTAGGCTAGCCTGAGAATTTAAGTACTTTTATGAAGCATAGATTTATTGAAAAATACGGGCAGCTATTTAATGTCACGTCGTCACCGCCTAGAGTAATTACAGATTTGGAAGATTTTTTTGCTTTGTCAGAAAATGAAAAAGCAGCCGCGTTTATCGGAGAGAAATTGAGGGCTTCTTACCCTATAAAAGAGTGCGGCGAAAGCATGGTTTACTTGCCAGAGTATTTGTGGGCGAGAAAATCAAAAATTATTTTTGGCAGGTCTCATCATGGCGCGCAAAGCTTAGAATATCACTATTTACGAACCACGGCTGCCGAACGTTTATTTTTGGCTGAAAAAAAATTAAGCAGTATTGATTCACAGCTGACTTTTAAAATTACAGATACGTTCCGTCCGATAGCATTACAAAAAAAATATTTTGATGAAATTTATCAAACTTTTCAGGAAAAAGGTTTAACTGGAGAAGAGTTATATCATAAAGTGACACAAATGATTGCCGACCCCAACTGTTGTCCGCCACATTCTACTGGTGGAACGGTCGATTTGACAATAGTTAATCTGGAAAATAACGAAGAGATGCTAATGGGTTCCGAAGTCGATACGCTGGAAGATACCGCACAAATGTTTAATCCGTCTGTAGTTGGGGAGATGAGGCAAAACAGATTGTTGCTATATGGTGTAATGAGTGAAGCTGGGTTTGTAGATTGTCCCAGCGAATGGTGGCACTATTCTTATGGTGATCAGGAATGGGCGATGCGTACGGGGAGGTCGCAAGCGTTGTATGATAGTTACAGAGGCGCGTTAAGTGCTTCGATTATTTCGTGAAATGAGTGTATTAAGTATTAAAACACTGAACATGAAAATTGTGGTCATACTTAGTGGTTAATTTAATTTTTTCATGGTTTAATGTTCTAGTGTTTCTATGTGTATGCAGTTCAAAATAAAATCAGACTATCAGCCATCGGGTGACCAGCCCAAAGCGATCGAGCAATTGACCGCTGGTTTAACGAAACAGTTGCGTAAACAGACGCTGTTAGGTGTGACAGGATCAGGCAAAACGTTCACGATGGCGAATGTGATTCAGCAGGTGCAAATGCCCACCCTCGTGATTGCGCATAACAAAACATTGGCTGCACAGCTCTGCAATGAATTTCGCGAATTTTTTCCCGATAATGCGGTGGAATATTTTGTTAGTTACTACGATTACTATCAGCCCGAAGCGTATATTGCGCATAGCGATACCTATATTGAAAAAGAAGCCCAGGTAAACGAAGAGATCGATCGATTGCGTCATGCGTGTACACAGGCCCTGTTGTCTCGGCGGGATGTGATTATCGTGGCGTCGGTATCGGCGATTTATGGGTTGGGTTCACCATCTGAGTACGAAAAGATTGTTTTGCGGCTGAGTACCGGGCAGGCGCTGGATCGACGGGCGATTACCGAACAGCTCATTTCGATGCAATTCGAGCGTGCGACCGCGGATTTGAAACGCGGCAGTTTTCGTTTGCGCGGACAAGTATTAGAAATTATGCCGGTCAATGAAGAAATGATTTATCGTCTGGAAATCAGCGATCGAATTATTCGCATCGAGCGTATCGACCCGGTGACACGCAAGGTACAGTCGGGGCTCTCTGATATGTGGTTATTTCCGGCCAAGCATTATGTGGTTGGCGAGGTGGCTCGCCAGGCGGCATTCACACGGATTGAAGCGGAGCTAAATGAACAGTTGGCAGTGTTTGAGCGGCAAGGAAAAGTATTAGAGTATGAACGTCTGAAACGCCGGGTGCGGTATGATTTGGAAATGATCAAAGAAATCGGTTATTGCAATGGTATCGAAAATTATTCGCGCCAATTTGAAGGCCGGGCCGAGGGCGAGCCACCGTTTACGCTTCTTGATTACTTCAAACATGGAGCAAGGAGCAAAGAACAGGGAACAAGCCAGACCGTTAAACAATCGAACAATAGTTCCTTGCTCCATGCTCCTGGTTCCTTCTTAACGATCATTGATGAGTCGCATGTGACGTTGCCGCAGATTCGTGGAATGTATAATGGCGATCGGGCGCGCAAGGATGTCTTGGTCGAACATGGATTTCGGTTGCCGAGTGCGCGCGACAATCGCCCGCTCCGCTATGAAGAGTTTGAGCAACGAATTGATCAAGTGGTGTATGTTTCGGCTACTCCCAGTGAATATGAAATGAAAGAAAGCGAGCAGGTCGTAGAGCAAGTGGTTCGCCCTACCGGCCTCATTGACCCGACGGTAGTCATTCGCCCGATTACACCGAATAAAGACGGTCAAAATAATATCTCGCAGGTAGAAGATTTGTTGATTCGGATTCGGGAGCGGATCGCAAGTGGGGAGCGAGTATTGGTAACGACGCTTACTAAACGCATGGCCGAAGATTTGACCGATTATTTGAAAGAGCAAAAAATTCAGGTGCATTATTTACATAGCGATGTCGATACCTTAGAACGTATCAAAGTGATAATGCAGCTGCGCCAGGGCAAGGTAGATGTGATTGTGGGTGTTAACTTGCTGCGCGAAGGCTTAGATATTCCAGAGGTCTCGCTCGTTGCTATTTTGGATGCGGATAAAGAAGGATTCTTGCGGAGTGAAACCAGTTTGATTCAAACGATCGGCCGCGCCGCGCGTAATGTGAATGGGCAGGTGGTGCTCTATGCCGATACGATGACCGGCTCAATGGAGCGGGCGCTCGCGGAAACCGATCGCCGTCGCAAGATTCAGTTGGCTTTTAACGAAGAGCACGGGATTACTCCCAAAACGATTCAAAAAAATATTCGTAATTTACTCGAAGAATTGGGGATTAGTGACAAGGAGCAAGGAACAAGGAGCAAGGAACAGCGACGACGGGCCTCAGAGGTGGCCCGGCTCGATACACTGGGGGATGATCGGCCGCTTGAGGTAATTATTAAAGATAAAGAGCGGCAAATGAAAGAAGCGGCGAAAGGACTTGAATTTGAAATGGCGGCGATATTGCGCGATGAAATACGGGAATTAACGGCGCGATTGAAGAGTGAGGGAGGAAAAGAGAAAATTACCAAGAAAAAAACAAAACATCCTTAAAAGGATGTTCTTGATTAACCAGATAAACCACCGCCGTCAGGCGGTGAGTGCGTTTACAAGCGTAGCTCACGGTACGTACCGACCACTGATGGTGTGTCACTTTTTTGTGTGGACAAAAAAGTAACCAAAAAAACCACCGAACGGATGCTCCATTCCGCCACTGCCATCGGCTCGTCGTCACTCGGGTTCAGATCGGCATAGTCATACTGAACCCGTGCCGCAAGGCACCGTTCCTCCTCGCCGTGGCCAGATGGCATCACTACGCATATGTTCGGAACGAGTAGTAACGATAGTGTCGCTGGCGTAGCCAGCTAAACGAAACCACCGGCGTGAGCCGGCGGTAGTTCATTATATTTTAGACAGTTAGCGGAGTTTAGCTTTCCAGGCGTTTTTTAATTTAGGTGGTATATCTAGATTATCAATCAGTGTCTTCCAGTCAGGAAATAATCTGGAATTAATACACTGTTGTGCCTCGGTATGAATAGCTTTGTTGTTGTGTAGTATCCAGGTGGGATTAAAGATGGGTGGATTTTTTGAAAGCAGTAATTCGCTGAGTGCTTTTAAAATTCTCGGTTTTCGCATGTCGTCGGGCAGCGGGGGGAATTCCGCCATGAGGGGAGTTCTGGGTATCTGTAATTCCCAGCGCACATCAGGCCTGTTAAGGCTGGCAATAACTTCATCCCAATCGGTGAAAGTACCGTTGCCAAAACTATATTCGATAGCGGCCAAAAGTTGGGGGTTGAGCCGGCGTATTTTTGCTCTCGTTAGTACTTCTGGAGGATCTTTTTTCAGAAGTCGACGTAGTTGCGTGGTTAAAAAATCACGCTGTTCGAGACGACGTCGTTCTTTTTTAGATTCAATATCTTGTTCTGCATCACTAGAGCGGGGCGCGCCTTCTTTTCCAAATGACATATTTTAAAATAAATCGCAATAATTATTTTTAGATGATTATACTTCCTCTTCACTCCAGATTGAAATGAAGAGGAAGGCGACAAGTAAAGACTTACTTACCGTGAAGGCCGCGTACGCGGCCCAGTCGGTCAACGAGTTGTGTGGGGTCACTCAGCTCTCGTTGGTTCCTTCCAATTTCCCGTGCGGATCCGGCACGGGGCGGGGTTTTTTAACGCACCTTGCGCCAGCGGCGCTTGCCGCCCTTTTTGAGGGCGATAGCGCGGCGGGCGCGCTTGATGCGTTTGAGTTGGGTGCGGCTGGGCACGGACGAGGCCAAGGTGTCAATTTTGGCCTCGTCCAGCATCTGCTGGACATTCTGCGGGCTGAGAACGTGAGTCTCTGCCCGCATCCTCGTCAACCAGCGCCCGTAAAGCCATACACCGATGGCGGAAAGTAGGCCAACCCCGCCCATGATGTACCACACCCAACCGATGCTGTGGGCGTGGCGCAGGTAGAGGAGGTGGGTCACGTCGTGGGCCGGCTGTCTCAGCAATTTGACGAGCGCGTCAAACGCTTCGCCGTCTTTGATGGTCGTCACTGTCCAGCCGTGCTCAAGGAGCATCTCGCGAGCAAAGCGCTCCTTGCTGGCGAGGTGGTCGTAGAGCCAGGGCCCTAGTTTACCCTCTGCGAACCAGCCAATGGCGTGTGGAATCTGACTGAAACCGAGATACATTGCCTTTTTATCGCTTGGGGCGAATTGGGCGATGAGCTCGGACGACTTGGGGCTGGACATCATCTCTCCCGTCGAGAAGATGGCGATGCCGCCCAGCGACACCCAGCCGAGCGTGGAGTAGCCCGACAAGAAGAGTGCAGCCGAGGCGAAGATGATGCCGACCACCATGGCGGTGGTCGCCCTCATGAGGCCGCTGACCCAAGCAGCCAGGAAACAGGTTGTCATGATGATGCCTGAGTTGAGGTTGAGCATCCCCTCGGGCTGGATTTCTGTCCCGGTTTTGTTCATCACAACGAAGAAGCGAATCACCGGGTTGGTAGCACCGTGGTCGCCGAAGAGGGTGCGGACGATGTCGCGAGTGTCCACCCACTCCTCGATATGTGCCGGAAGCACGTCGAAGAGTGAGTTGAACATAAACCAGAATCCGCTGCAGATAATAAGGTAAGCCCATACGTGAGGTTTCTTCAGCTCCGTGACGGACTGGTGCCACAGGCTTTCACGCGGAGTGCCTTTCTCCTTTTCCGTGCGCGCCAGCCGTTCCTCCTTGCCAGGCTCGTTGTAGAGGAGGAGCATGAAGAAGTTCAGGCTGATGATGGCGGCGCATGCGAGGAACACAAAGCGCCATTCTAGCTTACGCATGTAGCCGGCCACCAAGGGTCCCAAGAACCCGCCGATATTCACCACCTGGTAGAAGATTCCCCAGGCCATCGACGAGGCGCTAGGGAGGGTCGACTTTACCAGAGTGCCTTGGATACCCGGCTTGAAGATGCCGGTTCCAACCGCCAACAGCATAGCCCCAGCGAAGAAGCCGGGGTAGGTAGGGAACGCTGCCATGGTGAGGTATCCCAGGATTTTGATGACCGTCGATGCCCCGATGGTCAGCTTGTACCCGTAGCGGTCGCTGAGACCGCCCGTGAACACAGGCACTGCGGACTGCACTAATGCCCACACGGCCAGCAGCGTTCCGAAGGTGGTCATCGTGATACCGAGACCGCCCTTGGAGACAGGGTCCTTGGCGTAGAGCGTAGCGACGGTTTTTACGCCGTAGTACGCCAACCGCTCCCACATTTCCATGCCGCAGACCACCCAGAAAACGTAACTAAGGCTGGCAATGGCCGCGAGGAATGGCAGTTGCTTTGCCTCGTTCATGGATTCCGTTTCGTTGTTCGTCATGGCAAACCTCCACCATGTTTTACATCAGTTTTTCGTCTTCAGTTTAGCTTCCTTTTTCCTGTTTCATCCTTTTCTTTTTTTCTCCTTTTGTAAATTGTTGTTTAAGAGACCGGGAAAACAATCTTCAAAATAATTAAAAACTATTCTCCGGCCTCTTAAATAGTGGAAGGTTTATTAGTAAGTATTCACTTGTCAATGAACGTTCTCCTTTGTTTAATCCATATCAGTAATGGAGTAAACAGTCAAAACTAGCAAAAAAATAAAAAAGAGTCAAGTTTTTAACGGCGACTCTTTTTGTTATTTGCCCTTATTTTAGCCTAAAAATTTTTGTCGATTTAATTTTACATTTTTTGTCTTAGCGGGAGGAAAAAACCATGCTTAGGGGGTGTCCGTATCTTCTACTACTTGGTCAGTCATGTCTGGTAAAGTATCCGAGTATATTTTTCTAATTCTGTCCGCTGTTTGTTTGGGCACATCAGGTGGCACATTTCCAAATTCGTCAATCGCCACACTGGCTCCGTAACTAAATTTTTCAGCTTTCTCTATAAAAGCCTTGCGTTCTTGGTCGGATTCCGCGTATCGCTCGGCTATTTTTTTATTTTTTAAATCCGCTTCCATTTGTGCATCGGTTATTTCGATAGTGTCAGCACGGTCTCGAAGGTTTTTTTCAATGTGCCGGCGAATCCCGCCAGGAGTTAAAATATCAGGAATGTGTTCCATCATATTTTTAAATATTAAATATGTGGCATATATAATTAATAAAAAGTATAAAATAATTCTAATACAAAATCAATGCGTGTGTTTATTTTGTACCCAGCACCATTGACAATAGTCCAAAAAAATGTAAGTATCCTATACCCTTTTAAAATAAAGGGAATCTAAAAAAATAAAGAGGTGAAAAGATGAAGAAAGCACTGTTTGTGGGCCTTATTGGCCTCGTGTTTTTTGGCTACACGATTCTCGCGACAGCAGCCTCGTGCTGCAAGTGTGGGGATTGTGAAGACGGTGAATTTCCGAAGTGCGACGGGTATCAGAAGGAGTGCCCGTCGATCCCGACGCCACCCCCAGCACCGCCACCCCCACCGCCCGCGCGGTAGCGATGGGCAGACAGGGCTGCCAGTCGGCCTCGCACTCCGAGGCCTCTATCACCAGATAGTTTCACCACAGTGGAATTATGCGGTGCGCTTCGGAGTGTAAAAATCACTTTTATTATGAAGCCCGTAATACCCTGCAGCGCGGCTAGCAGGGATGGAGGGCTATAAAATATTTGTCGGCGGAGCCGACTCTACTCATAAAAAACCCGCCCAGATACCCTGCGGTCTCTGCCGCAGGGTCGGGTTCATTATAAAGTGATTTTTTAATGATCTTTTGACAAAGCACCATTTTTTACTTAGACTACTTTTAGTCGCTCTTTTGCTGTAAAGATTGTTAATGTATACACTGCCTCCGATCGGGCTTTTTTGTCGTTTATTATATGCAAGAAAAAATTACCATCATCCGATCACCCGATCGGACAAGGAAGTCCTACTATGCAAGATAAAATCATAATTAAAGGTGCGCGCGAGCACAATCTGAAAAATATTTCGCTGGAACTTCCGCGCAATAAAATGATCGTTTTTACCGGGTTGTCCGGCTCTGGCAAATCCAGTTTGGCGTTCGATACTATTTTTGCCGAAGGGCAGCGACGCTATATCGAAAGTTTGTCGGCCTACGCGCGGCAATTTTTGGGAGGCATGCAAAAGCCGGATGTCGATGAGATTGAAGGATTGTCTCCAGCTATTTCTATCGATCAAAAAGCGCACAGCGCCAACCCGCGTTCTACCGTCGCCACCATTACAGAGATCTACGATTATTTGCGCGTATTGTTTGCCCGTATCGGCGAGCCCCATTGTCCGCAGTGTGGCACCAAAATCGAGAAGATGACGGTGGATCAGATGATAGAGCGAATTGTAAAAGGAACAAAGAACAAGGATCAAGGAACAAGTGATAAAAAAATAAACGAGTTGGTGATTCTGTCTCCGGTGGTACGGGGCCGAAAGGGTGAGTATTATCAGATGCTTTATGACATGTATAATTCCGGATTTTTGGAAGTGCGCGTAGACGGCAAAATTAAAAGTTTGCGCGAGCGGGTGGTGCTTAGTAAAAATAATAAACATACGATAGAGGTGGTGGTGGATAAAATTCCTGTTCACCCGTTAACTTCGAAAAAAAATTCGGATAAAGAGAAAGACGCCGATTTACAACGCCTCAACGAAGCCGTGCGCACGGCGGTGGATTTGTCGAACGGCCTATGTACGGTAATTTCTGCAGATGGAGCGGAGCAAATTTATAGTACCGAATATTCCTGCCCCAACGATGGATTTAGTTTCCCCGAAATTGAACCGCGCCTGTTCAGCTTCAATAGTCCGTATGGCTACTGTGCCGCCTGCACGGGTCTCGGAACGCGGGAATTATTTAGTACCGAAATTTGTTCAGTTTGTAACGGCAAGCGCCTGAATCAGAATGCGCTGAGTGTAAAAATTGCCGATAAAAATATTTGGGAAGTCACCAACATGACGATCGGGAATGCGCGCGAATTTTTTGCCGAAGTCGAATTGTCGGTGAGCGAGCAGAATCGTGAAATCGCGACAGCCGTGTTCAAAGAAATTAGCAACCGTTTGCAATTCATGTTTAATGTCGGGCTGTACTATCTCACGCTTAGCCGCACTGCCGGCACGCTCTCGGGCGGCGAAGCGCAGCGTATTCGCCTCGCCTCGCAAGTGGGCACCAAGCTGGTCGGCGCGCTGTATGTGCTCGATGAACCGACCATCGGCCTGCACCAGCGCGATAATGATCAGTTGGTAAAAACGCTGCGTAGCCTGTGTGATATTGGCAATACGATTATCGTGGTCGAACATGATGAAGATACTATCATGGTGAGTGATTGGTTGGTAGATATCGGCCCGGCCGCTGGTAAACATGGCGGCGAGGTGATTTACTCCGGCCCACTCCAAACATTGTTAGACACTCCCGCCACCGGTAAAGAAGGAAAAAAGAAACTAGCCGAATTACCGGAACGCGTTTTCGATTGCACGGTTTTGGGTGATCCTAAAAAATCATTAACCGGCAAATATTTACGACGCGAATTAGAAATCGCCGTGCCCGCCAAGCGGCGTAAAGTAGACAACGATACGCCGAAAATTAAAATTAAGGGAGCCGAAGAGCATAATCTGAAAAATATCAGTGTCGAAATTCCTCTGCGTCGGTTCGTGTGTCTCACGGGCGTCTCCGGCTCGGGCAAATCCACGCTCATGAGTGACATTCTCGAAGCCGAGCTTCTCAATCGGTTTTTCCGCATGACGAAGCCGGTAGGGAAACACAAAGAAATTACTGGCTCGGAATATATTGATCGCTTGATTGTCATTGATCAGAGCGCGATTGGCCGTACCCCACGTTCTAATCCGGCTACCTACACCAAAGCTTTTGATTATATTCGTGATTTATTTGCTTCTACGCCCGAAGCCAAAATCCGCGGTTTCAAAAACGGCAAATTCAGTTTCAATGTGCCTGGTGGCCGCTGCGAACATTGCGAAGGTCGGGGCACGCTCGAGATCGAAATGCATTTTTTACCAAGTGTGGAAATTGTTTGTGATGTGTGCCGAGGCAAACGTTTCTCCGATGAAGTATTGCAAGTGTATTACAAAGAAAAGAATATTGCGGATGTGCTCAATATGACGGTCGAAGAAGCCGAAGAATTTTTCCGCGATATTCCATTTATCAATGATAAATTGAAAATGCTTAATGAAGTGGGTCTCGATTATCTTACCCTCGGCCAGTCGGCCACTACGCTGTCGGGCGGCGAAGCGCAGCGTATCAAGCTAAGTAAAGAATTAAGCAAACACGGTACCACCAAAACCTTGTATTTACTGGATGAGCCGACCACCGGGTTGCATTATGACGATGTGCGCAAATTAGTGGGTGTATTGGATCGGTTGGTAGGGCAGGGGAATACGGTGCTCGTGATTGAGCATAATTTGGATGTTATCAAATGTGCTGATTGGATTATTGATCTGGGGCCCGAAGGCGGCGACAAAGGCGGAACGGTGGTGGCCACAGGTACGCCAGAAGAGGTGAGTAAGAAGGCGGGGAGTTTTACGGGGCAGTATTTGAAGAGGATTTTGAAATAGACCCTCGTACCGTTTATCGTTCGTACCATTGCGTAGCGAAGTCAATTTTTCACGGCGAGTCGGAACGATCCTCGCGGATGGGCGCTATTGTTTGAGTCCCCACGGGACGAGTTTAGCGCCCAAGTGACGACGAGCCGATGAAAAATGGCGAAGCGAAGCATCGGTACGTGGTTTTTAGTTACCTTTTTGCCATCAAAAAGGTAAAAGGGAAATTAGGAATTTTGGATAAAAATAAAAAGTAATTTTTGGAATAGGTAACGTTGATGATACTTTTTGTCACCAAAAAGTATCCAAAAAGTGCTGGGGTTTCTAAACTCGCGCGTCACGCGTAGCAACTACTCAGTACATAGTATGGCGCTCAAACAGTAGAAACCCCAGACCCCGGGGTGCAGCTTGTAAGAGTAGGATAACGATATTTTAAAAATAAAAATCCCGATTCAATCGGGATTTTTTTGTAATCAAGTTTCCACCCGCGACATATCATGGTCACCACTCAAAGGAGTGATGCGCATAATAAGTCGCGCGGGTGGGGTGGCCGCACTGCCGGGGAATCTTCCCCCACGGCGCGACCGGCTAGTTGCACGCTCTCATGATGAGGGCGGCAAATAGCCCGCCAGCTGCGAACGCTCGTGTTCGCCAGCTGATCTGGGAAAGAATGTCGTTCATGGTCCCTCCTTTCACCGCCGATTTTATTATATATTAGCCAAATTTGCAAGTCTAAATACGTATTTCGCGCCGTTTTATAGGGTATTTTTTGTTAGATAAGTCAAAATATATAAATGCGTAAATATCTATTGACAAATTATGATTTTTGTGGTAAATTAATTTGTCTTCTCAGATTGGCAAACCAGTCTGGGGAGCGCTCACCAACAGAGGTCCACATGACGAACAACCAAGTTTTTTTCCTGAAGCGCTGCGTTTTTTCCTTCCTTGGTGGTGCCTTGATCGTCGCTCTGCTCGGCCAAGGCTGCGTCCAGGTTGCCGGTGCGGACACAATCCGTGACGATCGCAAGTGCAACGAGGCGTGCCAGGATGCGCTGGCCAAGCAGAAGAAGGACAAGAAGGAGGACAAGCCCACCGAGAACGTCGAGAAGGCGTTCGGCGGGAGCGAGAAGAAGTCCTAGGGCCTCAAGCCCCTGAGTCGCGCGAGTGCGTGATTGACCGGGGGACAACACCGCCCGCCCGACTCAGTATGATTAGAAACTTTTTCTAGTTATACTGAGCGGGTGGTGTTTTGTTTTTAGCAAGTATTAAAAATTATGTGTCAATCACTATTGACATTATTTATTTTCCCCTGTATTATTTTCAAGCCTTGAAAACGTTTTTTTGGAGGAAACCGTGAAAGCCTTATGCTTTTTGTTCATGATCGCCTTCATGATGGTTGCCACACCCGTCCTCAAAGGAGATGACGGGGAAGGGCCCCCCGAGACCGGGGGGCACGTGAAGAAGTAGGAGAGCGGGGCTAGGGGGCGAGGGTAAACCAGAGGGGTTTACCTCTTGGAGTATGGTACCAACCTATGGTGCCCTCCATGTCGCCGCTCCCTAGCCCCATAATCCCGAGTTATCTTCTCTAAGATGATTCGGGATTTTTGTTATCTGCTTCAACAGGCTATCTGGATATATAAAACGATCTATGTTATTTTGTAGCCATAATGCCTAATATTTTTGTATGGAAGAATATACTGGAAAAAGGGGGGCGGAGTTTCAATTTTCAACTGGGCCAGATACGCCTGAAAAAAAGCCAGAAGTATTGCCGCCAGGAGCGGTAGCCAAATTTAATGGGTTTGGCGAAATTACGATTGACCATTGTACCAAAAGCCCGTTTGGTACGTTTGTATTGCCCGATGGAAGCGTTGATATGTTTGGTCCTGCCAGTGAGGCGATTAATGAGGGCGAAATGATAGTGTGCAAGAAAAACGGGGGAAATGAGTATTTTTTAACAGCCAAAGGGCTGCAAATATATTTCCCCGAATTGTCGAATCCGGATGCTGTGCCCAAATCGACTAGTCGGCCAGAATTTTTGGTAATGCTACAAAAGCGGGCGATAGCCAAGGAGCGCGCAGCAGATCGAGCCAAAAACAAATTTGACCCAAAAGAAGAAATTTTAGTTCCGCTAGAGAGTTTGTATCAGAAGGTGCTAACCAAGTATAGCCTTAAGCTCAGAGTGATAGCCGACTCTGGAAACAACGGTTGTTATATCGTTCAGCTGTTGCCAGCGCGCTCTAATCTAGGATCAGACCCCGCCGACACCAAAAGACGGCGAAAAACTAGTCCAGTTTCGGTGGATGAATTTAAAGTTAACCCCGATCATTTGGACCGAGATATGAATAAAATA
>CAZPCV010000030.1:0-16278 GCA_964585245.1 uncultured Gammaproteobacteria bacterium | reverse complement strand
CCCCCGCCGCACTTCCTAGTGTGGCCATCGTCACCAAACTCCCCACCCCAATCTGTGCCATGGTCTGGACATCTTGCGGATCAGACGGGATGTAGAGGCGGGGCCCGCCATCTGGCACCCAGCCTGTGAGGGGGTTGAAGCGGGGAGGGGGTGAGGGATTTGGTACGGTCAACGAGTGTGCTAGTCGTTGCCTCATCATTTTTAGTGCTGCCTCGAGTTGTGATGGAATTTGTGGCGAGTCTGTGGCTAAATTTTCAACCTGGTCCGGTACCCTGCCCTCCCGTTCGTATTCACAGCGGAGATCCTGGGGAATGGCAGGCCACATTACGCCTTGGCAGCTCTCAAAAATTCCATTTTCAAAGGACACGGCTCGCCATAGCTTGCCTGGAGCAGTGGTTATGGTGCCGATTTTGCACCATTTTTCTCTCCAACCCGCAGATTGGGCAGGGTAGAAGGGTTGAGTGGCGCTGACTACCCAGGTAGCCTCCAGCTCGGTGGGGAGTCGCGGGTTTTGGTAAACTCGGACCATAGGTGTGATGGGCTTGGCCACAAAAAAGCGCATCATCGCGCCCGGTGGGCGCGATGGTTCCCCAGCCCTAAACTCAGCCTGTGTCATCTGGGCGTTATTCTGCTGGGCAAAATTCATGATGTGCTGTTCCCACAGAAGCGTCCGGCATGCCAGGGCACTATTATGGATTGAATTTTCTGGTGGAGGCGAGGGCTTAAAGGTAAAGGGCTGTGCAGCGACACTATGGACACTGCTTAGCAAGATGAGTAACGCTATCACTACTAACAAAAGACTTTTCTTGGTCATCGTTTCCCTCTCTTTCTTTTTTTAGAGATTTTTACGATAAAAAGAACGGATCCTCCTTTCTTCTCTGTAATGACGATGTATGAAAAAGAGTATCTACATCACGCCTGTTACAAAAACAGATTTAATGTGGATAGCGCATTCTCGTGAGGAGTGTTGACGTGCGCTGCGCCGATTCAAATCACGAGCCCCCTCCGGCGCGTGTTTGTGTTTGATTTTGTTTTAGAAGCGTTTGAAGAAGAACGCCCCCACCCCGCCAGCGAAGGCGGTCTTGTCCTTGATCTCCTCGGACGTCGGCATCTTTTTGATCCGCCCGTCCTGGTCAATCTCGGCCCGGGAGGTCCAGACTCCGCCAGTAAATCCCGAGGCTCCAATCCACGGCGTCAGCTGTAAACCGCTCGTGCTCCAGGTACGAGAGAAGTACATGATAAGAGCCGGTTGGAACTTGAAGTTCCACATTTTTCCATATCTTTCTCCCTCCCTTACCAGCTCCGGGTCGCGCTCGGGCATACCACCACCACCACCACCGAGTGTGAGATTGATCCCGAACCTGGATTCGGCAGGGCGCCACTGCACGCCTGCGCCGCCAGAGATGAGGGCGTAGAAGTTGTAGTTAACGTCCCCGCCCAAGGCGACGTCTAGGTATCCGATCGCCGACCAGTTTGAGTTGGAGAAACGGTACCCAATTTCCCCCATGATGATGGAGCCAACTTGGGGGTTGCCACCTTGCTGACCCCAGAAGTTGATGCCGGTACCGATCGTGAGATGGACTTTCCTGACCTCCCAGCTTTTTTCCAGCTCAGCATCACACCAGGCGTTCATTTGGGCATCGTTGGCGTCAAGACTGTCTCCGCCCTCGATGTTGGTGCGAACGTCAGCCTTGCATTCCTCGACAGACCCGTATTCTGGGTGTTTGTCGGTGATCGTCCGCTTCCTCTTCAGAAGCGTCTTCACCGCAAACACCGGAGGGGGTGCCACGGCGTTGACCGGGGCCTGCAATCCGCAGGCCTGGTAGGCCCTCTGGATTTGACCGTTTCGGTCCATCTGAATCGCTGACGGTTCACATTTCGCGATCCACGCGTACACTGTGGCAGGACACACCTTCGGGCCTCCGCCGGTGGGCGGCTGCTTGTTGCAGTCCACCTCCACAGGGATTGCGGTGGGGAAGGTGGCCCGCCCGGAAGCATCGACAGCCCGCACCGCGACGGTGCGGGCGTTGCGACGAATCTCTTGGCAGGACGATTTGGCTGACCCAAATCTGTTGGAATCAAACATGTGACAACAGGCCCTTTTGTCTTGGCCCTTCTCGAAGCACTCTCCAGCGTTGGTGCCGTAAGTCAGTTTGAACTGATCCACGTACTCGCTCCAACCCTCCTGCCTACTGAAGGCATCGCAAGTCGCCTCGCTCTTGGCTTGATCGGGGTGTCCCAAACAACACACGGCGGCTGCCTGCACCTGCTCTCGTCCGCCCACGACTTTCTGGGCTTCTTGCAAGCATACCATCAGATCGTTATTCGTTGCCGAGACTGGTGGTCTTTGGGCGAATGGGGAGGTAGGCGGGGTCTGAGCCGGGGCTGAGGCCGCAGCGACGGTGTCGGGCGCGGGCGGCGGTGTATAGGCAGGTGTGCCACCCTGTGAGGGAGTAGTCTCCCCGAACAGAGAGGTAGACCGCTTACTCTGCAGTGCCTTGCACCCTCTGTAGAAGGGGTCGGCGTCCACCAGCCATGCGAGCTGGTAGTCGCGACAGCACTCCCATCGGGCCGAGTCCACTGCGGCCGCATTTCCAGCCATAGGAGCGTTGCGCAAGCACTTCTCGATCTCGATATAGTCTTTCTGCTTTTGCTCGCTGGCGTTGGGTCGCCGGGGCGCTGCCTGTGCCCTTCCTGCCACGAGCAGGATAAGCGCGGTAATCAAGGCCAAGAGAACATTCCGCTTCATCTGTGAAAATCCTTCCATCTATCGGTCTGGGTTTGGAGTCAATGTAAATGTGCACTGAAGGCTAAGGCAAAAACAAAATCAAAATGTAAATGAACAATGACATTAAAAACTGGCCAGAACATAGCAGAAAGAGTTTAATTTCGAAAATTTCGTTCTTTTTTTTGTCCTGACCTGCGTCGGACGTATAAAAGAGGGGTAGTAACGTTTTTAAATATGAGTAAAGAGAAATTTACAAAATTGTTCAGACTGCCTCGAAACTGCTATACTGTAAAAAAACAAAACCTATCGTATGGTGGTTCCCAAAAAAAAGCAGTGCCCATACTGCCATTCTGACAAAATCGTTAAAGACGGACGCAGAAAACTGGCTACTGGTGGATACTCCAATAAATTTTTTTGCTCTTCGTGCGGGAAACATTGGTCTTTAAAAAAAACCACAGAGCCAGCTCTGCCCAAAAACGCCTCGGCAATTTTTGTCGGCCATCTAAGCGCCTTGCATATTCGCCAATTAGCGAGAACCTATGCGATAGGTAAAAATAAAATTCACGCTCTCATTGCAAAATGCTTAACCCGAGTAAAAGATAGTATTTGGATTGCGCTGCATTTGAAGCCCCAGTGGTCGGGGGTGCTATTGGTGGCACACACCGCAATTCGCATACGCCATCATTTATACAAAAAAAACAAACGGAATAAACCAGGTGAAGTCTGTTGCAATAAGCCCGTGTGGCTGTGCAGTCTCGATTGCGCTACCGGCGACCTGCCGCATTATTCGTTGGTTAAAAAACAAAGTGCCGCTAATTTTCGTGATTATTTTCGTGAATTACGCGAATCAGGATACTGTTTGAACGTATTGGTGTGCAAACATGACGCCCGGCTCGTAGCTGCCGCCAAGAATATTTTTGGGGATCAGGTTACCGTGCAGTTTTGTACCAAACATTTTGTGGGGCAATTAAAAAAACGCGCCCACAAACATCGTAATAACGCCAAGGTGGTAGAATTAGTCGATACTATCGAACGGTTGGTTACTACTCACGATATTGCTGTCGCCGAAGAATGTTTGAGAAAATTAAACGCAGAAGTAGGCTTTTCTAACATCGAAAAAAAATTACTGGCTTTTTTTAAAAAGTATAGCCAAGAACTAGTGGCACATTTATTACATTTGCGTTTTCGAGTTCCTATTCCCAAAACTATTGAACAAGTCGAAAAAATTTTTCATATATTACAGCAGCGTTTAAGTGATTTACGACAATTTAAAGATTGCAGTACGGCGGGTGCTTATTTAAGCGCGTGGGCGCTGATGTATCGCTTGACGCCCTTAGAATTTTCTGGTGAATTGCACGCTCATTCCCCCCTGGCACGAGCCGGAGTAACGGTCGCGAAATTAGACATGCTTAATATGGATCGAAGCATGTTCTAAAGAAGTTTGTCTAAAATGTGGCTTTAGGATAGTATCAGTGCTATTGGTGGTAGTCCCACAAGCTATGAGAAGTTTATCCATAGTACAAACGTTAGACTGGTCTAGGCAGCTAAAAAATAGCAGCAATTTTTTGCAATCATCTATTTGGGCAGGCATCTTAAAAAAAGATCAAAAGGTAGTAGAAGGGCTGCGGATTTTAGAGGGAAGTAGCATTTTGTTAGAGATAGTGGTGGAATACCGTGATATGCCGGGTGGCTGGCGTTACGCTTTTTGCCCTGGCGGACCACTTTTCATGACTAACGATACCAATGGCGCGAATCAAGATATTTACAATTTATTGGGCGACTATTTTAAAGCTAAAAAATGCTTATTTTTCCGCTGTGAACCGGATGTTATGCTTCGCAGCTCTCGCTTCTCGATTCAAAAAATTAAAGATAGTAATCCCAGCACTACCACGCTTATTGAGGTAAGAAAGAGCGAGACCGAATTACTGGGGGCCATGCACCCTAAAACCCGTTATAATATTAGATTGGCCGAAAAAAAAGGAGTACAGATAGTAGAACGTAAAGACTTGGCGGAATTCATGCGTTTGTCGCGTTTGACGGGGGGGAGAGACGGGTTCAAATTACATGATGAGGCGCATTATCAGGCGGTGCTGGAGGCAGATACGGTTACACAATTGTCGGCCGAGTACCAGGGAAAGTTGATCGCAACGATGGTATTGATCGGAGCCGGTGACACACTGACGTATCTATACGGGGCTTCAGACCACCACTTTCGTGCGGTGCAGGCGCCGGCACTATTGCAGTGGCGGGCCATACAATTAGCGCGTGAGAGGGGCTACAAATGGTATGATTTTTTTGGGATCGCACCGAATTTAAAGGGGCAAGGAACAATGAGCAAGGAACAAGCTGAAACGGAATCTAAATTCGAAATTCTAAATTCCGAATTTGATTATCGCTACGACCCAAACCATCAGTATACGGGAGTGACCAGGTTTAAATTAGGATTTGGCGGTGTGATTCGCGAGAAGCCGGGGACATATGACTTGATTTTAAACCCCAGAAAATATAGGATGTATGAACTATTAAGGAAAATCAGGCGTTGGTTTTAGATCGCATTTGCTTCCGTCGTTTAATGGATAGGACGCTAGCCTCCGAAGCTGGAAATCCAGGTTCGATTCCTGGCGGGAGCACAAAAAATTCTAACCTGTCATCTGTAGAACGCGTTATGATTTTTAAGTCTCATTTATCTTTGGAATCATCCGCGACTCTTGCGATCAATACATTGGCATTAACCAAAAAAGCGCGCGGTGAACGTGTGTATAATTTGAGTGCTGGGGAACCCGCCCTGGCGCCACATCCGGCGATTGTAGCTTCTGTGAACGAAGCACTAGCGCACGGAAAGACATTGTATCCGCCGGTAGCCGGGATCCCCGAATTACGACAAGAAATAACGGCTTGGTTCAATAAAATGTATCACGCTTCGTACGCAGCCGAGAATTCGCTCATAACCTGTGGCGGTAAATTCGCCGTGTATGCGGCCTGTCAGGCGTTTCTTACGGCTGGGGATGAGGTGTTGGTGATTGCACCCTATTGGGTGTCGTATCCTAGTCTTATATCGCTGTTCGGGGCGACGCCGCGGATTGTGGCCACGAGCGCAGAGAAAGAATGGCATGTGCAGGTGGAGGATCTAGAGAAGGCGGTAACCCCTCGCACTAAAATGTTGATTATAAATAATGCGGCCAATCCCACGGGTGCGCTGTATACGGCCACTGAATTAAAAAATATTTTACAGTTTGCGGCTGCTCATAATCTATTAGTTGTTTCGGACGAGGTGTATAGCGGCTTAACCTATGAAGGCGAATTTGTGTCGGCGGCATCATTTGATGAATTTAATGACCGAGTACTGGTGGTGCAAAGTTTTTCCAAACATTTTGCCATGACCGGCTGGCGGGTAGGAGTAGCCCTGGGACCGCAAGAGGTAATTGCCGCTCTAACCGCGCTCCAGAGTCATAGTACTACAGGTACGTCGAGTATCAGCCAGTGGGCCGCGGTCGGGGCGTTGCGCGCGGCCGAAGCGGTAAATGGGCATGTCAAAGAAGCGATGAATCGGCGGCGGCAATTGTTGCAATCGCTTTTGTATTCTGAATTAGGAATAAACGTAAAAATTCCGTCGGGTTTGTATGCCTTTGTTTCGCTGGCACAGCTAGGGGTCACTGAAAGCAACTCAGTTAAATGGTGCGAAGCGTTAATTGAGCAAGGGAATGTAGCGGCAGTACCGGGCAGTGCGTTTGGAGCGGAGGGGTATGTGCGGGTATCGTTTGGGGCGGAGGAAGGAGAGCTTGTTGAGGGGGTGCAGGCTTTAAAAAGATTTTTGAAAAAAAATACTGACTAGTTTTCTTCCATTACTTTTTTGTGTGGACAAAAAAGTAACCAAAAAAGCCACCGAACCGATACTCCACTCCGCCACTGCCAACGGTGCGCCCTCACTGGCGGACTAAACTCGCTCTGGCTCAAACAATAGTCCGCCTCCGCGAGGACCGTTCGGGCTTACCGTGGCCAGATGGCGTCGCTATGTATATGTTCGGGGTGAGTGAATGATTGTGTGTTTGTGAAAAAAAATAAAAAACCACCAGCGTAAGCTCGGCGGTTTTTTAATTTGAGTAGTTTAAATTACTGTTACGCTTACGACTTTGTCGCCGTCTTCTTTGAAGCGCATGAGGCGAACACCCTGGGTAGCGCGGCCAGACGAAGGAATAGAGGAGAGAGGCATGCGAATAACTTGGCCTTTGGTTGACATAAGGATCAGATCGCGACCTTCGACATTGCTGGTATCAATGGCACGGCCATGAATGATGTAGCCGGTTTTTTCACTGACTTTGGCGGTCTTGATGCCGCTGCCACCGCGGCCCTGTACTTTGTAGCTCGCAATAGCGGTCAGTTTGCCCAGGCCGTTTTCGCCGACGGTGAGGAACTCGATGTTTTTATTTTTTGGATCAACTACATCCATGCCGATCACTTCGTCTTTGTCGTGCAGGCGAATACCATGTACACCGGCGGCGGTGCGGCCCATGGGGCGGACATCATTTTCGCTGAAATGGATGGCTTGGCCTTCTTTGGTGGCGATCATAATTTCATCACTCCCAGTCGAAGGGCGCACCCATTCCATTTGATCTTCGGGTTTTAATTTAAGGGCGATGATGCCGCTGCGGCGCACATTCTCGAAATCTTCGAGCGCGCTTTTTTTAATAAGCCCTTGGCGGGTAGCCATGACAATATATTTGAAGCTGCTCATATCGCTCCTGCCCATCATCACGGTCACTTTTTCGTTGGGGGCAAGCTGGAGGAAATTGACCAGGGCCTGGCCTTTGGACGTGCGGCTGCCCTGCGGGATATCGTACGCAAATAGCTGAAAGGCCCGGCCGCGATTGGTGAAGAATAACAAGTTGTCGTGCGTATTGGTGGTGAGGAGCTGTTCCACGGATTCTTCTTCTTTGGTCGTGACGCCGATAACGCCTTTGCCGCCGCGGGATTGTTGGCGGAAGGTGTCCGGGGGCAGGCGTTTGATATAGCCGTCGGTGGTAATCATCACGATCGCGGCTTCGTTCGGGATCAGGTCTTCGACCGTAAATTCTTTCACGCCGTGAGCGATAATTTGGGTGCGGCGGTCTTCGCCGAAGCGGGCTTTGATATCGAGGGTTTCGGTTTTGATAATACCGAGGATTTTGGCTTCCGACGCAAGGATGCTTTCTAGTTCTTTGATCAGGGCCATTTTTTCTTTCAGTTCATCTTCGATTTTTTGGCGTTCCAGATTGGCTAATTGTTGCAAGCGCATTTCGAGAATTGCGGTAGCCTGACGATCGCTAAATTTGAATTTATCCATCAATTCGATTTTGGCTTCGTCTTTGTCGCGACTCGCGCGGATAGTTTTGATAACGAGATCGATTTTATCGAGCGCCATTTTGAGGCCCTCCAAAATGTGGGCACGTTCTTTGGCGCGGGCCAGATCGAAATTAGTCCGGGCGCGGATCACGACTTGGCGGTGCTTGACAAATTCCTCCAAAATATTTTTGAGCGTCAACACGCGCGGTTGGATGCCGTCGAGGAGCGCCAGCATGTTGAAGTGGAAGGTGGTCTGTAGCGCCGTCAGTTTGAAAAGTTGGTTCAAGATTTTTTTCGGATACGAATCTTTTTTCAATTCGATTACTACGCGCACGCCGTCTTTGTTGCTTTCATCACGCAGGTCTTTGATGCCTTCGAGCGTTTTTTCCTGCACCAGCGTGGCAATTTTTTCGATTAATTCAGCTTTATTTACCTGATACGGCATTTCGGTGACAATGATTTGGAATTGGCCGTTTTTGGTTTCTTTGATATCGGCTTTGGCACGCAATACCACACCGCCGCGGCCAGTGGCATAGGCGCCGGCAATATCTTTTTTGCCGTAGATAATACCGCCGGTTGGGAAATCCGGGCCTTTGATAATTTCACCCAGCTCTTCGACGGTGGTTTTGGGATTGTCGACAAGAGCCGTGAGCCCATCGCAGAGTTCGTTCAGATTGTGCGGTGGTATACTGGTGGCCATACCGACCGCGATGCCCATCGTACCATTCAACAAGAGGTTTGGCACTTTGGTGGGTAGTACGGCTGGCTCGGTATGCGAGCCGTCGTAGTTGGGGTTAAATTTAACGGTTTCTTTTTCAATATCGAGGAGCAATTCTTCGGCGAGCGGAGTGAGTTTAGCTTCGGTATAACGCATGGCAGCGGCACTGTCGCCATCCATGGAGCCGAAGTTTCCTTGACCATGTACCAGCAGGTGGCGCATTGAAAAATCCTGCGCCATGCGCACGAGCGAATCGTAAATAGCGCGATCACCATGCGGATGATATTTGGCCATCACTTCACCGACTACGTTGGCGGATTTGCGGAATTTGGCATTGTGGCGTAAACCGATTTTCCACATCGCATACAGAATGCGGCGGTGCACTGGCTTGAGTCCGTCACGCACATCGGGGAGCGCGCGCGAAATAATGACGCTCATTGCGTATTCCAGGTAGGATTGTTTGATTTCGTCGACGATCGGCGTGGGCGTCAGTCGGCCGATATTCGGGGTAATGAGTTTGGATTGTTCGGGCATATTCATTAAAGCACTAGAACATTAAAGCATTAAAACACCAGAACATTAAAACAGTAAGCAATTAATACACTTCACTGTTTTAATGCTTTAATGTTTTTATGTTTTAATGAGCTACTTTTATCTGACCGTGCCGGTGGCTGTGGTAGTAGTCTGGGTAGCACTAGAGGAACTGGCTGCAAGCGCATTCAATTCGGTCAGTAATAATCGGACGCGGTCTTTGGCCAGCGCTTCCGAGCGAGCCGCTTCCCGCTCGGCAAAGATTTTGTTCCAGTCGGTACTGTTATTTTCGAGTAATTTTTTTTCGGGGAGTGAATTCCAATTGATCGCAGCGAATTGTAATTTCATCGACCAGCCCCACAACACCACGATAATAGCGGTCAAAAGGAGTACGCCAGCCCACAAAAAACGGCGGGCTTCGTTCGAATAATTGGAATAACGCGGGGTTCGAGTGCGCGGGCTAGCGGATAATAACTCGGAAGAAGCGGGGAAGTCAATTGGTAGAGAAGTGGCTGATTCGGTAATCGTGCCTTCATTAAAAACCAGGCTCGGCATGGGAGCTGGGACGATTTTTTTCGTCGGACTTTTTTTATTGCCCGTCTTTTTTTTGATGGTTTTTTTTCGGGGAGGCATACTATATGATAGATGTTGTCATCCCGAGGAAAGAATGATCTCCAGTCATGTTAGGTTACACGTTTTTTTCTAACACCCACAATTTGGTATCTTCTTGCGGCAGGTCTTTGGCTTTGAGGACAAATTTTTTCTCGGTGGCGTCGGGTTTGAGGCCGAGTTCTTTGATGAACGGTTCGAGCGGTTTGGCCGCTGGGTCGGAATCGGTCGCAGTCGCGATCGGAATAATCAGGCGTGGTTCCAAAACATTCACCAGTTTAGCGGCGGCTTCGGTGTCGAGATAATTGGGGGTGCCGCCAGCGGGGATAAGCAACACATCGATTTTACCTAATTTATCAATCAGTTCGGCATCGAGCGTTTGTTTGATCGCGCCGATATGCACCACGGAGATATTTTCGGCAGTGATTTTGAAAATCACAGTTCCGTCGGGGCCCGCGAACCCAGACAACATGACGCCGTTACGTTCCAGTTCGCCCAGTGTTTCGAGGATAAAGGGGTCTTGGGTTAGGGTGATGCTGCCGTCGCTGCCGCGCGAAAATAGAGCCAGGTGGGCAGACAAACTGCGGGGGAAGTCGCCGGTAGCGGGCTTGTAAGGATCAATGAGGATCACTACTTCTTCGTCAGCGTTTTTGGTTTGGATTTTGACGGCAGTTTGGCCGAGCCAGGAGAGGTGCATAAATGAGGAGTTAGGCAATAAGTCTTTTAATCAGAATGGGATTATTTTAACATATCGATTTTTTAATGGCAAGAATTAATAAATTGTTTAAATAGAAAATAAGTACTAAAAATAGGGCTAAAATAAGGGTAAAAATCTAGCACGGTTTAAATTTTTTCTAAGCTAAATCTATCCTTCGGAATTTCGAATTGTTGTATCAATGATTCGTTGAGGTCGTTGCGTTTTACGAAAATAATTGAATAAGTGTCGGCGAAAATAGGTGCCCACTCCGGGTCGGTGAGGCGCGCGACAATAAAAGGCAGTGAATCGCTATTCGAAAAGGAATACCAGATGGTGTTGAAACGATAGTGTTTGTCTAGCTTTTTCCAGGCAGCCTCATCGTGCTGAGGTGGCAGATAGGTATCAGTAAAAAATGCCTTGGAAAAGGCTTCGGGCCGATTGTCCACAAACGGAGGGAGATCTGGAAAGGCGCTCCAGGTGGCGTAGCCGCCGATATTAAAATCATTGAAGAGGGGTGAGTACAGCTGGTGTTCGCGTACAAATTGAGCGGCTGCCAACGTCTGTGGGGCGGCCTGCCAGCCTAATTCGTGCGCCGCTACTGATAGACGAGAACGATTGATAAATAGCGTGATAGCGATAAGCAGTAACACTGCTATCCACTGGACTGTTTTGTTACTATTGATTTTGCTCTTACGTAGATTGCTTATTAATAGAGGAAAAACTGCCGCAGCGGCATAGGCGAACAGCGTCCAGTTACGCACGGCGAGCAGGCTCATTAGTAGTGTACCAGCCGCGAAAATTACGAGAGAATTTTTAAGCAGAGACGGTTTTTTTATAATCCCCGCCAGCAAAATCAGTGACAGCACGACGGCAGTAATTTTGTATACGATAACGTTCGGGTACCAGGGGAAGACGCGGGCAAAATTCAGCGCTGATTGGTTTTCTTGCACTTGATAGGCGTAGTTATTGAAAATATGCAAAGGGTACAGGAGTCCGGCAATCCCAGACGGGTTAAGTATGCTTGCCGCGATAAAGAGTAAAGCCAGGCCCCCTAGGTGGATGAGGTACTTTTTTCGGCGTGGCCCAAGTATTTCTTCGAAAAAGAACAGACCAAGAATAACAAAACCAAAGAAAAAATAAATATGCAGATTTACCCACAGGAGCTGAGCGATTGGTAGGAGGTAGAGATGAAGGGTTTTTAGTTCGCCGTCGCGATACCGAGTGAACAAATATAAATAAAGCCCGATAAAAAAATAACTGAACACTTCGGGCCGTATCTGCACGCGTTCGGCTATCAGCGGAATTAGAAAAAAAGCGGCCAGGTAGCTGGCCCACACGTGGTGTTTTTTGCCCAGTTGAAGAAAAAAATAAAATGTAACCAAGCTGAGCGCGGTAAAGAAAACGGTTAAGAGTGGAAAGCTGCCGAGTTGGAACAAGAGATAAAAGATAACCCCGCTACCCCAGTGATGATTGATAAAAGGGAAAGCTGGCTCGACGTAGGAATAAAAATTGGTGTGTAAAATTTTGGCGAGGGTGCCGAAGTCGTGCTGAGCAAGAGAATGAAGAACTATTTCCCCATTTTTGAGATGGCGGCCAAGGTCGCCTTGGGTAATGTCGGTTTGATGAAAAAGAAAAAAAGCATACCAAATTAATAGCCCAAGCAAGGGCATTATAGCCAGGGCAATTTTTTTGTATTTAGACTCTATTGAAATCGGTGTGTCCAAGGAAACGATTTTTTTAGTGTTAGCAGGTGACATGTAAAGAAAAAGTTAAAATTGGGTAGTGAGTAAACGTAAACTTGTATTTTAGTAAAATTGGCAGTTTTTTTCAATTAAAAAACTGGCTTTTATGGTGCCAGTAGTTTTTTGAGGTAGAGATAGGGAACCGGCGCGCAGGCATTGGCGCGCCGGCTTAGGTGGGATTGGTCCGCCGCTTACTGGGCGGCGGGCTTCTCCTTCTTCTTCGGTGGGGGGTAGTCCCCTTTGGGGCTCCCCTTCTTCTTGTCATCGCCACGAGCCGGGCTCGTGGCGAACAGGGTTGCGAGGCTCAGAGAGGTTAAAAAAAATTTTCTCCGTTCCATGTTCCTCCAAACGCGGCTCAATCAGCCGCCCGGCCATCCTAAAGCAAATTATAAAAATGTCAAAAGTTTTGAGTCAATAATTATTGACAAATAAGCAAAAAAATGATAGAAATAGGAGTTCTTTTTTGAAGCTCTTTTAGATCTAGTCAGTTGCAGTCTCGGTCAGGATTTGTTTTTGGCAGCAAACAGGGCTCTATAGCCTTATTTTTTGCCAAAAACAGGAGAAATACCGTGAAGACCATGCCGACCATCGTCCTCTTTGTGATTGCATGTCTTTTGGGTCTAGTCGGTTGCGGTTATGAGGCGGCGGCGCCAGCGCCGCTCCCGCACTGTGACCGTGCCCTAGATCCCGAGCTAGGCTCTCGTACCAGCCCTATTTGGAATTGGGAGCTGGATTTGTGGGGGCAGAAGGCCGGGCTTAGGTACCGGTCAGTAGTAGGAGTAGTAACCTTTGGTGTTGCGGTTTGTACAGGCACCCTCATTGACCCACGCACGGTGCTCACCGCTGCACACTGTGTGTGTCGCACTCAAAACGCCACCAACTGCGCCAGCGAGGCAGAGGTGCACCCCTGGTGGCTAGATAATCAGAATCGGGGGGCGCCCATAATGGGTCGAGTCAGTGTTCGCTCCGATTTTGCGTATACCCCAAATCCCCATGGAGGATGGGATCCTAGGGCAGACATCGCCCTTATCCTCCTGCCAGAGGAGCTCGTCCAGTTTGCCCCCATCCCGCTGGCCCAGCACCCGCCAAATATCTGCCAAAATGCAGTAATGGCTGGTATCGGGGGCACCGGGCGCCCCGATTGGGACGGATCGTTACGGTATGACTTTAATACCGTGGCGGCTGTTACGCCGGAATTGATCCAGACTTCGGTCGGGGTCGGGATCGAAAAAGGCGATAGTGGCGGCCCCCTGCTGGTCTGGCAGAACGGACAGCTCCGGGTAGCCGGGGTTGGCTTGTGGGGTGGGCAGAACAATCCCACCGGCTACACTAATGTGGCCGCCTATCGGGCCTGGGCCATCCGGGCTTCGCGTCCAGGCCCATAGTTCTTTTTTCTACGTTCCTCCACTTAAGACCAGGTGTATTACACCTGGTCTTCTTCAAACCTGCGACTATTGACAACAGACAACAGTTTTGTTAGATTATCCCTATACTCATTGTAATACATATCGCCCCTCCACCTTTAAGGAGAGGCACTCGTTCCCGATCTAATCGGGAAGGGTTAAGCAAGGTCTTTTTTATTTACAAGCGAAGCGAGCGAAAAACTTATAAATAAGTTTTTCCGAGTGAGCGAAGTAAATATGATTAATATTTTATGACTGACGCTACCAAAGGAGTTAAAAAACAGGATTTTAAAACATTGCTGCAGACCAATTTTACCGAAATCCCGAAAGTCGGGGCGGTGGTAAAAGGCAAAGTACTCTCTGTCGATCGCGGCGAAGTGCATATTGATGTCGAAGGCATGACCACCGGTGTTGTCCGTGGTCGCGAATTATTCGCCGAATCACAGGAATATGCTCACCTGAAAATTGGTGACGAAGTCGAAGCTACGGTAGTCGAGCTTGAAAACGAAAACTGTGAAATGGAATTGTCGTTCCGCATTGCCGGATACAAACGTGCGTGGGATACCATGCGCGCCTGGATGAAAGATGGTCTCACCATCAAAGCGAAAGTGGTGGCCGCCAACAAAGGTGGTCTCATGATGCAGGTACAGGCTCTTGCTGGCTTTATGCCGGTGTCACAGCTGTCTCCGGATCATTATCCACGCGTAGCGGGCGGTGATAAAAATCGTATTTTAGAAAAATTGCGCGAAGTGATCGGTCAGGATTTGGAAGTGAAAGTGATCGATGTCGATGAAAAAGAAGAAAAATTAATTGTATCTGAGCGCGCGGTCTGGGAAGATTCTCAGAAAGCGGTGCTCGAATCCTACAAAGTAGGCGATACAGTGAGTGGCGAAATCAGCGCGCTTACCACCTTTGGTGCCTTCCTCAAATTTGGCGAAGGTTTGGAAGGTCTTATCCATATTTCGGAAATTGCCTGGCAGCGTATCGACCATCCGAAAGATGTGCTCAAAGTTGGTGACAAAGTGAAAGCCCAGATTATTCAGCTTGATCATTCCAAGATTTACCTCTCCATCAAACGCCTGATCGAGGATCCGTGGAAGAGCGTAAAAGAACGCTATAAAGTAGGGGATCAGGTGACCGGTAAAGTCTTGAAGATCGAAGCCTTCGGCCTCATGGTCGGCCTGGATAAAGATATCCATGGCTTGGCCCATATTTCTGAATTGTCTGATGAGCCGGTTGCTAATTTGCATGATAAATTCAAAATCGGCCAGGAATTGGCCTTCGAAGTAATGTCGGTGGAACCTGCCGAACATCGCCTCGGCCTCAAAGTGGCCGGTGTGAAAGGCAAAAGCGGCCGCCGTCAGGTGGTAGATAAAAAGACTGAAACCGCTGCTCCTGCCAAAAAAACTAAAGATGCTGAAGCAAACGCCTAATTGTTTTTGTGTCGTTCCTGTTAAAATGGGAATCCACAATTACCAAGTAACGATGTATTCCCGCCTACGCGGGAATGACATGTGATGAAGCGCTCTTCTGTTATTATTTAATTAATTTATTTCGTCGTCAGGTTGGGCTAAGGTTCTTCTTCGTTCGCGCCCCGCTCACTACGAAGTGAATTTTTTTGCGAGAAAAAATTCATATGAAAGACCTCCTTAAAAATTTTTTGATCATCTTCGTGGTCATTCTGGTCTTGGTTGGTGGCCTAAGCCGTTTCAACTGGGGCACCGGCACTAAACCCGAAGTGGTTGGTGTTGGCAAACTGGTAGAAGAGATCAATGCCGGAGCGGTGAAAAAAATTACCGTGCAGGGTGACGTGTTGTCGGTAGAATTGAAAGATAATGCGGCCAAAAAACAGGAAGTGAAAAAGGACACACGCGAATCATTTGGCGATATTATCAAAAATTATCAAGTGAGCGACAGCGCTCTCAAAGCGCTGCGCGAGAGCGATGCCATCGTGAACAAAGATGAAAGCTCCTGGAAGTTTTGGCTCACAAATATTCTGATTCAGCTGGCCCCGATCGTCATTTTGCTAGTTTTCTTGTTCTTTATGATGCGCGGTGCGCAGGGCATGAATAACAAAGCCATGAGTTTCGGGCAGAGCAATCCGCGCGAAGTGAAGGCCGATGACAAAGACAAAAAAACCTTCGCCGATGTGGCTGGTGCCAAAGAAGCCAAAGAAGAATTAGCAGAAATCGTCGATTTTTTGCGCGACCCGAAAAAGTTTGCCGAACTGGGCGCAAAAATCCCTAAGGGCGTACTCTTGACCGGCACCCCTGGTACCGGTAAAACCCTGCTCGCGAAAGCGGTAGCGGGTGAAGCGGGTGTACCGTTCTTCCACATGAGCGGTTCCGAATTCGTGGAAATGTTTGTTGGTGTCGGTGCCAGTCGGGTACGTGATTTATTCGGCAAAGCCAAGAAATCAGCCCCAGCGATTGTGTTCGTAGATGAAATTGATGCAGTGGGTCGCCGTCGTGGGACGGGCCTCGGTGGCGGGCATGATGAACGTGAACAAACCCTCAACCAGATTTTGGTGG